>JAFAWR010000122.1 GCA_019241635.1 Solirubrobacterales bacterium | reverse complement strand
TCGTGGAGGAGGATGCTCCTGATGTTGAAGGGATACAGACGCGGAGTGTGGAGCGTGGCGAACTCGGCGACGTCCGCCGTGAGCCGGAGGGCTTCCGCCGGCGGATAGCGCCAGGTTCCTCTGGCCACATACTCGTGCAGGATGTCGTTGGCCAGCGTTCCGGTGAGCTTGTCGAGGGCGATGCCCTGACGTCGCGCGGTCGCCACGAGCAGGGCAAGAAAGATCGGGGCCACTGTGTTGACGTTCAGTGAAACCGGCGTGGCGTCCAGAGGGACGCCGTCGAACATGACCTCGAAGTCGGCCAGTGAGTCAATCGCCACCCCGACCCGGCCGACCTCGCCCTCGGCATCGGGGTCATCCGAATCCAGTCCGATCTGGGTGGGAAGATCGGTCGCGATGTTGGCCCGCCCATTGCCCTGTGAGAGCAGGTATCGGAAGCGGCGATTGGCGTCCTCCGGGGTACCGAAGCCGGAGTAGAGGCTCGGCGCCCACGGGCGTCGACGGTAGCCCGTAGGGTAAATATGGCGGGTAAAGGGAAACTCGCCCGGGCGACCGATCCGCTCGGGGGCAGAGCCATCGTCCGGCTCGCAAATCACCGGGATCTCGAACCCAGCCTCCGACGAGTACCGCCCCTCGCTGACCGCCGCCGGCGGGTCACCGCCACGCGCGCCCTCGGCGCGCCGCCCTGACTCCGTGGGCGTCGTCTTGCCCCTGCTGGTCGCGCTGCTCTGGCTCATGAGCGGCACCCAGTCTAGGTTCTACTTACGAGCAAGTCAATGAGGCGGGACCGCCACGATGCGCTGACAGCGAGCGGCAACGACCGCTGACGCGTGCCTGTCGCCACCGTCACCGCACTCGGCTCCGGGCGATCGGGCCGTGTCGTCCCTCCTCACGACGCCGATCGCGGGCCACTCGCCGGCGCATGCCTCGATCATGTGGCCGAGCTTGCATGCGCGCAAGGAAGGGCAGTCGCTCCTGGACGCCCGCCGACCGGCGCGGATCAGGGCCCGGGGAGGAGGGGTCCGCCCACCTCCCCGTGGACCTCGCTCTCGATGCGTCGCAACAGCGGCACGATGGCCGAGGCCACCGCGGGACGCAGCATGGCCCAGTTGAAGAGGTTGATCTGATCTAGGCCCAGCTTGACCGAGCCGCGAAGGGCCGCTTCGAACTCCGGGCCCCATGGCGGTCCGATCCGCCCGCCGCACCAGTGCACCGCCGTCACGCGCATCCCACGCTCGTCGGCGATCTCGCGCGCGCGAGCCGCGTTGACCGGCGCGATCGCCGGCTGCCGGGTCTGCAGCACGCCCACGTGTGGCAGTACGCGATCCAGATCGAGCCGAGTGCCGTCGAACTCCTCGGGACCCCAGATCCCGAGCACCGCCTCAGGCCGGGCCGCCCTCAGACGGGCCGCGATCTCGGTGACGAGCGCGACGCAGGCGTCATCGCGCATCGCAATGAGGCCCGCGTAGCCGTCGTCCCCGGCGAGGCGCTCCGCATGCACCTGCGCCCATGGCCGCTGGTCGGGCGGATCGGCGGAGCGGAAGGCGTCTTCAAGCTCGGCGCACACGCGTCCCCGCAGCGCGTCCACCTCTATTCCGCGATCAGACGCGGCCGCGATGCAGCTCCCGCAGAAGCACAGGCTGGCCAGCCAGCGAGTCCACGGTGAAAGCTCAGCCAGCACGCGGGGAAGTCGCCAGCCGGTGTCGAAAAAGGGATGCGTCACCCCCTCCAGCTGCACGGTTCGGACAGGAAACTGATCGGCCAAGTCACCGACGAGCGTCCCCAGGAACTCGCGCACGTCCGGATTGCTGGGACACACGCCCGCCGTGTTGCGCTGCCCGTGGGGCGTCACCCGTGCCGTGTCCGGATAGTCGTAGGCAATCCAAGGCTGGTACATGGCGACCGTCCAGGCGTTGAGGTCGAGCCCGAGCTCGCCGACCAGTTCGGCGACCGCGGGCCATACCGCGAGAACGTCGCCCTCGGGGAACAGACGGGGCTGGATGCGTCCGTAGCGCTCGAGGCGAGCGGGAAAGAACACGGCGCCTTGGTCCATCTGCATCAGCCGGCGGTCCGGCGCTCCGGGGGTGTACAGCGTGATCGGGTGATAACAGGCGGTCAGCTCCAAGGCGCCGAAGCCGTCATCGCGAAGCTGCTTGAGCGCGGCATCGACGCCGATGTCGGCAAGATCCCAT
>JAFAWR010000372.1 GCA_019241635.1 Solirubrobacterales bacterium | reverse complement strand
GTGGCAGCGAAAGCACGGCGCGCCGTCGCGATAGGCGATCCCGATCGCGCAGAACAGCCGGTAGTTGTGGAGGTGAAGCACCGTGCGGGCCCCGGCCTCGCGGGCGGCGGCGAGCGCGCGCCAGCCGAACAGCGGGTGGAGGTTGTGAGCGTGAACCACCCGGGCCCCGCGCCGGCGTACGACGTCGGCCACCTCGCCCGGATCGAGCCCGCCGGCGAGCAGGCCAACCGCCGCCCGGCCGCGGCCGAGCTGCTCGCTTAAGCGCTCCATCACTTCGACCTCGTGTCCGCGCCGCGCCAGCAACGCGGCCAGATCGGACACCGCGCGCTCCTCCCCGCCGGCCGCGCGGTAGCGGTTGTGGAGGATCAGGATCACGCCAGGCGCCGGTGTGTCAGCCGGCCGTGCGCGCGCTCTGCACGAGCAGGGAGGACCCTTGGGCCCATGGACCGAGCAAAACCGGCGCGCGGGCTTCGATCTCGGCTGGGGTGAGGCGCTTCTCGTTGGCCAGCGCGAAGCGCTCCACCAAGTAGTCATTGACCCGCCGGCTGGACACCAGCTTCACTCCACTCGGCAGCGGATCGCCGACCGTCTGCCAGCCATATCCGACCACGTCGACCTCCCCGACCGACAGCACGCCGGTCGGCCGGGTCCAGGGGACGCCTCGCAGATAGAGCCTCAGCGGGTCGGTTGCCAGGCCGCCCTCGTATACGACAATCGCGCGCCGGCCGGAGATCGGACCCAGGGAGTGCGCCACGGCGCGCCAATCCGGGCGCTGGTATTGGGCATCCGTGTCGATCTTGACGAGCCCATAGGCGAATCCGGCGATCAGCACTGTCGCGAGCACCGCCCCCGGTGCGCGCAGCCGGGTCGTGCAGGCGGCGGCCACCAGGATCGCGAGCGGCATCCACGCCGGGATCACCGCACGCTCCAGGTAATAGTCCTTACCGAGGAGGGCAGCAACGATCGGCAGCACCAGCACGCAGGCGGCGAGCGCGGCGCAGATTCCGGCTCCCCTCAGCTCGTCCGATTCGGCACCGACGATCAGCAGCACGATGAGGATCGCCACGAGAATCGCAGCGCCGATCAGCCCGTAGCTCAGGAGCGAGCTCTCGAAGGTCGGGCCGAGCCCGAACGCGACGGGAATGTCCTGGATTCGCGTGTCGAGATGCGTCACGCCGATGAAACCGAGGAGCGACGGCTTCGCATGAGCGACTAGAAGCGGGGTCAGGGACAGCTCGATGATGAGAAGTCCCGCGACGGCCACCGCGGTCGCCCGCTTGCGCGTCACGTAGAGCAACCATGCGGCCTCGGGTGCGATCAGGAAGCCGGCGAAGTAGTGAGTGAGGAGCGCCAGCCCCGAGAAAACCGCCCAACAGGTGACGTTGCGCCGAGAGGCGTCGTGCCGCGTTCGAGCGAAAAAGAGCAACGACGCACCGCAGAGGATCGCCAGGAGCATGTACTCGCGGGCCTCCTGCGAGTACCAGACCATGAACGGATTGACGGCCACAAATGCGGCGGCCAGCAGCCCGGCACGGCGAGACACGAGCTCCCGCCCGGTCAAAAAGGTGATCGGTATGAGGGCGGTTCCGGCGAGCGCGGACAACGACCTGAGGGCTGCGGCACCGTCGCCGAAAACGTGAACCCAGACCCAGCCAAGCAAGAAGTAAAGAGGTGGCGCCGTCTCGACGGCATTGAAGGAGTGGAGCATCGAGCCGAGCGAAAGGTGCAGCTCGTGCGCAGCCTGGGCCTCGTCGAACCAGTAGCTCTGCGCCCCCAGCGTGGCGAATCGAAGCACGGCCCCGAGGGCCACGAGCCCGCCAAGGAGCCAGGTTTCGGTGGAAACGCTTGCTACCCTCACCGCCCTGGAGGTCCGGGCCGCCAGAGCGGCGTCCGAGCGGGCCGGGACGAGCATCCGCGCGCATTGTAGAGCGGGGACTCGACACCGACCCTTCGCCACCAACCCCGGTCTTCGGACCTGATCCCAACGTTAACCTGCCGATGTCGCGTTTCCTGACCCCGCCCCGCAGGGTGCTCGCCTTCGGTCGCGTCGTCGCGCTGATCGTGGCCTACGGGGTCGCGGTCGTGGTCGGCGGCTGTGGTGGGAGCTCGACCCCCGCGGCGCCGCTACCCACGCGAACGCAGCCGCTCCAGACGATCTTCGAAGCCCAGACCGAGCTGTTCGCGGCCCCGGCACCGACCCTCGATCTGCTCAAGCACCTCGGCGTGGACGCGGTCAAGGTGTTCATGCCCTGGAGCGAGCTGGCCCCCGACCCGCTCTCGCACTCGCGACCGGCGTTCGACGCCACGTCGCCCGCGGCCTACGCGGCGAGCGGATGGGCCCCGTTCGACACGATCATCCGCGACGCCGCCCAGCGCCACATCGCCGTGGACCTGGCGCTCGAGGCGCCCGCGCCGCTGTGGGCCACCGGGCCGGGCATACCGCCTGGGACATCGTCGGGATTCGTCGGTGCCTGGCGACCTGTCGCACATGACTTCGGGCTGTTCGTGGCCGCGGTGGGCACGCGCTACAGCGGTCACTACACGCCGCCGGGTGGCGGCTCGCCGCTGCCCAAGGTCGACTTCTGGTCAATTTGGAACGAGCCCAACTACGGCCAGCAGCTGGCGCCGCAGGCGATCGACAGCTCGACCGTGGAGGTCTCCCCCGCGCTCTATCGTCGGCTTCTCGATGCCGCCTGGTCCGCGCTTGGGCAGACCGGTCACGCTCACGACCGGGTCCTGATCGGCGAGATCGCCCCGCGCGGGCTCACCCTCGGCGACCAACCGGGCAACTTCTCGGGGATGGTTCCGCTGCGCTTCATCCGCGCGCTCTATTGCGTCGACAGCACCCTGCATCCGCTCACCGGGGCCGCCGCGATCGCGCGAAGCTGCCCGTCGACGCAGGCCGGGTCGACGGCGTTCCCGAGCCAGCATCCCGGTCTGTTCCAGGCGGCCGGGTTCGCCTTCCATCCCTATCCGCAGCAGTACGCGCCGAACGTCGGCACGCCCGACGGGCTGGGGGCCGACTATGCGGACCTGCCTCAGCTGGGCAAGCTCGAGCGGACGCTCGACGGGGCGTTTGCCGCCTATGGCTCGAACGCGCGCCTCGTCCTCTATGACACCGAGTTCGGCTACCAGACCAATCCGCCGGAGACGATCATCCGGGCGATCAGCCCGAAGCTGGCCGCCGCGTACTCCAATCAGGCCGAGTACATGAGCTGGCGAGACCCCCGCGTGGTCACCTGGGATCAGTATCTCCTGGCCGATCCTCCCTCCGGGCTGAGCAGCTTCGACACCGGCATCGAGCTCGCCGGTGGCGCCCCTAAGCAGCCCCTCTACGACGCCTTCCGGATGCCGTTGTACCTGCCGGTAACCACGACCTCGAGTAACCATCCCATCGAAGTCTGGGGCTGCGTCCGCCCGGCCCATTACGTGATGCTCCACTCTCGCATCCCGCAGACGGTCCAGATCCAGCTCCAGCGGACACCCGGCGGCCGGTTCGAGACGGTCACGCGCGAGAGGATCACCGACCCGGACGGATATTTCGATACTCGCGTGGCTTTCCCGGCGAGCGGACTCGTGCGCATCAGCTGGGCCTATCCCCACCGGCAGGGCGGGAATCGGATCTACAGCCGGACAGTCCAGGTCTCGATTCGCTAGGGTTTCCGGCGCCGCGATTTGGCCCCCGACCGCCGCTAGTGGATGATCCGCTAGGACGGCAAGCAGCTCGCGTGACGGGACCGCGGCGCGGTGTTCGTGTCCCGACCCAGTGGCACGGGAGCGCCCCAGCCGGGCGCAACTTCCCCTGACCCGGTCTGTTGTCTTCTGCAATGCGCTTCCTGACCAGAGCATGTCTGTCGATCCTCGCTGCGCTTGGCGTGGCGGTTGTGAGCCTGGCCAGCGCGCCGGCCCGGGCGTCTGCCAATACGGCGCAGATCGCGATGTTCCAGGACGACATCAGCCTGCTGGCCAATCCCGGCCCGGTCCTCCAGCAGATCCGGGATTTGGGCGGCGGCGTGGTTCGCGTGTCGCTCCACTGGGACCTGGTGGCCCCATACAAGCGCCCGGCCAACTTCAATGCCACCGACCCGGCGTCCTACGGGTGGGGCGTCTACGACGAGATCGTCCAGGACGCGCGCCAGGACGGTCTGGTGATCGACTTCTCGCTCGGGGGCCCGGCGCCACCATGGGCAACCGGCAGCGGTCAGCCGTCGCCGGGCGGCAACGGCGGGTGGAAGCCCTCGGCGTCCGACTTCAAGCAGTTCGTCCAGGCGGCCGGCACGCGCTACAGCGGCACGTATGACCCGACGCTCTCGGAGTCGTCGCCCGGCGACCCGAACGACCTGCCTCGCGTGAGCTTCTGGGAGATCTGGAACGAGCCGAACTTCGGCGGGGACCTGTCCCCGCAGGCGATCAAGGGTTCCAGCGTGCTCACGGCGCCCGCCATGTACCGCAGCCTGCTCGACGCCGGCTGGAGCGCCCTGCACCTAACCGGCCACGGCCGCGACACGATCGTGATCGGCAACCTCGACGCGCGCGGCCAGACGGGCGCGCCGAGCAAGGTCGCGCCGGAGGGCCTGCCCGGCAACTTCGCGGCCACGAAGCCCCTCGAGTTCGTCCGCGCCCTGTACTGCGTCAGCTCGATATACAAGGAGCTCCGGGGCGGCGCCGCGAAAGCCGTCGGGTGCCCGGCCACCGCCGGGGCATCGCGCCGGTTTCGGTCCGCTCATCCCGCGCTGTTCAGCGCCAGCGGATTCGCCACCCATCCCTATCCGGTGAACCTCCCGCCCAACCAGGCCAGCTCGACCGACCCGGACTACACGGAGTTCAGCGAGCTGCCCCGCTTCGCCGGGACGCTCGACCGCATTCAGCGGGTATACGGCTCCGGCACGCACTTCCGGATCTACAACAACGAGTACGGCTACATCACCAACCCGCCGAACAGCAGCCTGACGCCGCTGAACCCGCACGGCCAGTTCGTCTCGCCGTCAACCGCGGCGCTGTACATCAACTGGGCGGAGTACCTGTCGTGGCGCAACCCGCGGATCGCCTCGACCATGCAGTACCTCCTGTATGACCCGAACCCGCGCCGGGCGCCCGAGTACGGCGGCTTCGCCAGCGGACTCATCTTCTTTGCCGGCAAGCGCAAGCCCGCCTACGACGCCTACCGGCTGCCGCTGTTCCTGCCCGTCACCACGGCGCGCTCGAGGCATCAGGGGCTCGAGGTGTGGGGCTGCGTGCGCCCGGCGCACTACGCCCAGCTCGATACGGGAAGCCCTCAGCGGGTGCAGATCCAGTTCCAGGCGGGCTCGCGCGGCACGTTCACGACGCTGCGCACCGTGACGATCAACAGCTCGCGCGGGTACTTCGACCTGCACATGGCGTTCCGCTCCAGCGGATCGGTCAGGCTGGCCTGGAGCTACCCCAAGGGCGACACGCTGCTCTCCCAGGGGCAGGTCAGCCCCCCGGAGGGGGCCACCGTGTACAGCCGGACCGTGAAGGTGACGGTCAAGTAGATGCGGCGGCCTCGGTCCAACCTCACCCCGCTCCTGCGCGTCGCCGCTGTGGCGCTCGCGCTGGTCGCGCTCCCCGCCGCGCGGGCGGCGGCGTCGACCGGGCAGACCTCGATCATCCAGGACGACGCCCGGCTCGACACCAATCCCGCCGCCACGCTGGCCCGCGCCCGTCTGCTCGGAGCGAACGTCATCCGCGTATCGGTGCACTGGAACTGGATCGCCCCGCTCCCGAATGCGCGCAAGCCGCCGAGGCATTTCAACGCCGCCGATCCGGGCGCCTACCCGGCGGCACGCTGGGGTCTGTGGGACACGATCGTGCTCGAGGCGCACCAGGACGGGATCCGGGTCGACTTTGATCTCATGGGCGGCGCGCCCCGGTGGGCGCTCGGTCCCGGCCGCCCCGCCGGCAACACGAACCAGAACTGGGAGCCCTCAGCGAGCGCGTACGGCGCCTTCGTGCATGCGATAGCCACCCGATACAGCGGCAGCTATGTGCCGGCGGGACAAAGCACGCCACTGCCGCGGGTCGATTTCTGGACGGTCTGGAACGAGCCAGACTACGGCCCCAGCCTCGCCCCGCAGGGCGTTCCCGGGAACCTGACGGTCGAGAACAGCCCGCGGATGTACCGCAACCTGCTGGGCGCGGCATGGCGCTCGCTGCAGGGCACGGGCCACTCCACGTCGAGCGACACGATCGCCTTCGGTGAGCTCGCGCCGCGAGGCGAGAGCTACTGGGGCGTGTTCTCCGGGATGAAGCCGCTGACGTTCCTGCGCGCCCTGTACTGCGTGGATTCCCGCTACCGCCCGCTGCGCGGCCTCGCGGCGCGGATCCGGGGCTGTCCCGACACGTCGGCCGGGTCCAGGCGCTTCCGCTCGGAGAACCCGGCCCTGTTCGGGGCCAGCGGCGTGTCGGATCACCCGTACATGCGCTGGTACGCGCCCAACCACGAGCTGAACCCCGATCCGACCAATGGCTCATCGACCACCGACTACTCCTCCCTCGGCGTGATCGGGAATCTCACGAGCGCGCTGGACCGGCTGCAACGGGTGTACGGATCGAGGACCCGCTTCCCGATCTACAACACCGAGTTCGGCTACATCACGAGTCCTCCGAAGCACAGCCCGGACCCGACCTCGAGCGTCAGGGTGCTCTACCTCTCCCCGGCCACGGCGGCCGACTACATGAACTGGGCCGAGTACCTCAGCTGGCGCAACCCGCGCATCCACTCATTCGAGCAGTACCTGCTCTACGACCCCTACCGCCCGACCCGCGCCAACGACTGGGGGGGCTTCGCCAGCGGACTGCTGAGCTTCAACGGGGTCCAGAAGGCGACCTACTACGCCTACCGCCTGCCGCTCTACCTGCCCGCGACCACGACGCGGCACGGGCGGGCGCTCGAAGTGTGGGGCTGCGTGCGGCCGGCGGGGTATGGCCTGCTCGACACCGGTTCGCCGCAGACCGCCCAGATCCAGTTCGCGCCAAAGCGAACCGGCAATTACACAACCGTCCAGACGGTGACGATCGACTCGAACAACTGTTACTTCGACGTGCACATCACGTTCCCGGCGAGCGGAACGGTGCGGCTCGCCTACACCTACCCGGCCGGCGACGCGCTGCTCGGCAATGGCGTGGGCGTGGTCAGCCGCACGGTACCGGTGACGGTTCACTGACCCGCGCGCGGAGCGCATGAGCCGGCGCGCGGAGCGCATGAGCCGGCGCGCGGCACACCTGAGCCGGCGAGCGGAGCGCAACTTCCCGCGCGCGTGTGCGTTCTTGGCTGACATGAGAGCGCGCCGCCTGAGGATGCTGGCGGCCACGGCGGGCGTGGTCATCTCAGCCGGGACACTGGCCGGGACGGCTCCGCCGGCATCGGCCTCGGCTGGACAGCTGTCGATCATCCAGGACTCCACGCGCGTGCTGTCGGACCCGTCCGGCACGCTCGCCACCTTTCGCGCGCTGGGCGTGAACATGGTGCGGGTGATCGTGGTGTGGGCGCAGATCGCCCCGGACTGGAAGGCTCGCACGCCGCCCAGCGCATTCGCAGCTGAGGACCCGGCGGCCTACCCGGCCGCCAACTGGGCGCCCTACGACGCGATCGTCAAGCAGGCCAGCGCGGACGGGATCGCGCTGGACTTCACGCTGAGCGGCGGCGCACCGCGCTGGGCCGAGGGGCCGGGCATCCCTCCGGCTGCGCTCGACAACTTGTACTGGGCGTGGCGTCCCTCGGCCGTCGACTTCGGGCAGTTCGTGCGCGCGGTCGGACAGCGCTACAGCGGTACGTACATTCCACCCGGGCAGACCGCGCCGCTGCCAAGGGTGAGCTTCTGGGCGATCTGGAATGAACCCAACTTCGGCGAGGACCTGGGTCCGCAGGCGACGAACGGCTCGGCCGTGTCGGTGGCGCCAGGCATGTACCGCGGCCTGATCGGGCAGGCCTGGAGCGCGCTGCAGGCGACCGGCCACGGCGGCGACAGGATCCTCGTCGGCGAGTTCGCGCCGCGTGGGATGAGCGCCCGCGCGACGCCCAAGCGCCCGCAGGGGCTACCCGGTCAGTTCGCTCAAACCAAGCCGCTCCAGTTCCTGCGCACCCTGTACTGCGTGGACTCCGCCTACCGGGAGCTGCGCGGCGCCGCGGCGAGGGCGGTGGGCTGTCCGACCACGGCCTCCGGGTCCCGCCGCTTCGCGCAGAACAATCCGGGCCTGTTCCACATGTCAGGACTCGCCGACCATCCCTATCCGGCCAACCAACCGCCCACGCGCGAGATCTCGACCGACCCCGACATCGCCCCGTTTCCGCGCCTGGCGAACCTCGAGCACGTGATCGATCGCGTGCAGCGGGTCTACGGATCCCTCCGGCGCCTCCCGATCTACAGCACCGAATACGGCTACATCACCCATCCACCCAACCGCGGCTCCTACGTCTCGCCGGCCACCGCCGCGTACTACTTGAACTGGGCGGAGTACCTGAGCTGGAAGCAGCCGCGCCTGAAGAGCACCATGCAATACCTCCTGTCCGACCCGCCGCTCGGCTCCGTCGTGCCCGGCGACGGCGGCTTCGCCAGCGGCCTCGAGTTCGCCGACGGCC
>JAFAWR010000020.1 GCA_019241635.1 Solirubrobacterales bacterium | reverse complement strand
CTCGCGCCAGCACCGGAGCCTTTCCTAGCCAACTCTTACGCGCCTCCTACCGGGCTCCGACGCCGGACCGCGAACGTCCCGGTCGGTCCAATCGAAAGGAGGTAAGAGATGCGCAGGTTCAAGCCCCTGCTGGTGACGGTCGCGGCCACGGCTGTGGTCGCGGGCGGTGGAGCGGCGATCGCCACTGCGGCGACGTCGACCAGCTCGACCAGCACCGGGACGACCACGTCATCGACTACGCCGCCCCGGACCACCACCACCGCCCCCGGACAGGGCAGCCATGCCCCGCCCGGCTCGTCGGGCGGGAGCTCGCACAACTGCCCGCACATGGGTACGGGCAGCTCGTCGAGCAGCAGCGGGGCGTCACTCTGACGCACCGTGCCTGACCGCGACCCGGCCGGGACGCCGGCCGGGTCGTCGCGCCCCGGGTGGAGGAGGTCCGATTTCGGACAGCGCCAGGGCAAATCCCCGTGCGTACAGTAGAAGCGTGGCCAGCACCGGGAACGGGCGTCGTCGCCTGCACGCAGTTCGCGCCAGCGCTCGCACCGATCCGCGCGGCGAGAACTACAAGTGGATCGCACTGTCGAACTGCACCCTCGGCGTGCTGCTGGCCACGCTCGACGCGTCGATCACGCTGATCGCGATGCCCGACATCTTCCGCGGGATTCACCTCGATCCGCTGGTTCCCGGCAACAGCTTCTACCTGCTGTGGATGATCCTCGGGTTCCTGATCGTCTCGAGCGTGCTGATCGTCAGCCTGGGCCGGCTGGGGGACATGTTCGGCCGCGTGCGGATCTACAACCTCGGCTTCGTCATCTACACGGCGGCCTCGCTGATCCTCACCGTGGACTGGTTGAACGGTCGCGCCGGCGCGACCTTCCTGATCGTGTGGCGGATCGTCCAGGGGATCGGAGCGGCCTGCCTGCTGGCCAACTCGGCGGCGATCATCACCGACGCTTTCCCGGCCAACCAGCGCGGGATGGCGCTCGGGATCAACAACATCGTCGGGGTCAGCGGCATGTTCATCGGGCTGGTGCTGGGCGGCATCCTGGCCCCGATCAACTGGCGCCTGGTGTTCCTGATCTCGGTGCCGGTTGGGCTGTTCGGGACGGTCTGGGCGTATCTCAAGCTGCAGGAGATCTCGACGCCCAAGCGGGCGCGAATCGACTGGGGCGGCAACATCACCTTCGCCCTGGGTCTGATCCTGATCATGGTCTCGATCACCTACGGGATCCGCCCTTACGGGGGCTCCAGCACCGGCTGGGGCAGCCCGCAGGTGCTCGCGCTCCTCGCCGGCGGGGCGATCTCGCTGCTCGCCTTCGTGCTGATCGAGCGGCGCACGCCCGACCCGATGTTCCGCCTGCCGCTGTTCAAGATCCGGGCGTTCACGTTCGGGACGCTGTCGACGTTCCTCTCGGCGGTCGCCCGCGGCGGCCTGATGTTCATGCTGATCATCTGGCTGCAGGGCATCTGGCTGCCCCAGCACGGCTACGACTTCGCCGACACACCGCTGTACGCCGGCCTGTACATGCTGCCGCTGACCCTCGGGATGCTGCTCGCGGGTCCCACCTCGGGTTACCTCTCGGACCGCTTCGGAGCGCGGGGATTCGCCACCGGCGGGATGCTCGGCACCGCGGTCAGCTTCGTGCTGCTCGCCCTGCTCCCGACCGACTTCGCCTACCCGCTGTTCGCGCTGTTCCTGTTCCTGAGCGGCGTCTCGATGGGGATGTTCGCCTCGCCCAACCGGGCCGGGGTGATGAACAGCCTGCCGCCGGGCGACCGCGGCGCCGGCGGCGGCATGAACCAGACCTTCCAGAACTCCGCCCAGGTGCTGTCGGTCGGGATCTTCTTCACGCTGATGATCATCGGGTTGGCCGCCAACCTGCCGCACGCCATGACCACCGGGCTCGAGTCGCACGGCGTACCCAAGGCCGCCGCCCAGCACGCCGCCCACCTGCCGCCGGTGTCGATCCTGTTCGCCGCGTTCCTCGGCTACAACCCGATCCAGCACCTGCTCGGCGGCTCGGTCCTCCTTCACCTGCCCGCGCACGCCCAGGCGGTGCTGGCCGGACGCTCGTTCTTCCCCCAGCTCATCTCGGATCCGTTCCGATCCGGCCTGCACGAGGCGTTCGCCTTTGCCATCGTCGCCTGCCTCGTGGCGGCGGTCGCCTCGTGGTCGCGCGGCGAGCGCTACGTCGACTCCGGCGAACTCGGATCGGACGCGGGACCCCGGCAGACATGGACGTCTGCCGGAACGGCCCACAGGGACGCCGCCGCAGGCGGCCCCCAAGAAAGCCCCTGCTGGCTAGCCAGCCAAGTAGGATGGCGCGCGTCGTGACTTCGACGCGCAGCGACCTCTCGGACGTTCTCGTCTCGGAGCTCGAGCTCTGGCGCGACGGACCGCCGCACGAGTTGTTCGGACGGCTGCGCTCGGAGTGCCCAGTGCACTGGACCGGCTCCGTCCCGGGCTACCCGGAGGAGGCCGGATACTGGTCGGTCACCCGGCCCGAGGACATTCACACGGTGAGCCGCGACTGGCGGACGTACTCCTCGGAGCTCGGCGGAATCACCTCGGTGGGGGTGTTCCCGCTGGAGCTGATCCGCTCGATGTTCATCGGGATGGATCCGCCCCGGCACGACCGCCTGAAGATGCTCTTCCAGGCGGGGTTCACGCCCCGGCGGATCGCCGCCCACGAGCCGGCGATCCGCTCGATCGTGGCCGGCGTGCTCGATCGACTGGAGGGGCGCGAGGAGAGCGACCTGGTCGCCGATGTCGCCCAGCCGGTCGTCTCCCGGGTGATCGGCAGCTTCATGGGCGTCCCGCCGGAGGACGACGCGGACTGGGCCCGGCTGATGAACTCGGCGCTGAGCGTCGCCGATCCGGACCTCAGCCCGCGTGGGGTCCAGACGCTGCGCGAGGACAACATCCCCGAGCTGTTCGAGCGCTGCCGCCGGCTGATCGCCGAACGACGCGAACGGCCGACCGACGACCTGACCAGCCTCCTGGTCAACGCCGAGGTCGAGGGCGAGAGGCTCGAGGAGCAGGAGATCGTCATGGGCTTCTTCCTGCTCATGGCCGCGGGCAACGACAGCACCAAGGCGACCTACTGCGCCGGCATGCGCGCGCTGCTCGAGCAGCCCGATCAGCGCCGGCGGTTGCTAGAGGATCCGTCGCTGATCCCGAGCGCGGTCGAGGAGGCGTTGCGGATGTTCCCGGCGTTCGCGCACTTCCGCCGCACCGCGACGCGGGACACCGAGCTCGCGGGACAGACGATCCGCGAGGGCGAGAAGGTGGTCATGTGGTACGTCTCCTCGGGTCGGGACGAGGCTCGCTACGAGGACGCGGACCACTTCGACGTGCGCCGCAATCCCGAGCACCAGGCGTTTGGAGCGGGCGGCCGGCACTTCTGCCTGGGCACGGCGTTGGCCCGGCTCGAGCTGAGGGTGCTATTCGAGGAGACGCTGGCGCGCTACCCGGACATGGAACTCGCAGGTGAGCCGACGTTCGTGCTCTCGACGTTCGTGAACCAGCTGAAGACCCTGCCCGTGCGGCTGAGTCCCGCGGTCACAGGTTCAGCTGGGGCGTAGCAAGCCCATCCGGTGGGCGATCCCGGCGGCGTCGACGCGGCGCTTGGCGCCCAGCTTGCGCAGGATGTTCGACACATGGACGCCGGCGGTGCTCGGGCTGATGTAGAGCATCGAGGCGATCTCGCGGTTGGTGTGGCCCTGGACGAGCAGCTCGAGCACGGCGAGCTCGCGCGCGGTCAGATCCGGCGCCGCGGAGTCCTCGCGGGTGCCGGCGGCGGCATCGAGATCGTCGATGGCCTCGACGGCCTGGTCGATCGCGAACTCGAGCGTGTGGGTGCGAGCGGCCGCTCGGGCGGCCTCGAGCTTGGCCGCGTTCAGCTTCCGGGCGAGCTGCTCCAGGGCGGAGTCCCGGTCGGGCGCCTCGGCCGGCGGGATCGGCGCGCCCAGCTGATCGCGTACCGCCTCCGCCGCGGCCAGCACCTCGGCGGCCAGGGTGGGGTCGTGGCGGACCAGGACGGCGCCGGCGATCTCCTCGAGCACGCTGGTCAGCCGCCAGCGGTCGCCGAGCTGCTGGTGGACGAGGAGCGCCTCGCGGAGCATCGGCGCGTACTCGCCGGCCGGCCGGCGCTCACGGCGCGTGACGATCGCGAGCTCGTGCACGGCCCAGGCGATGGCCTCCTGGAAGCCGAGCTGGCGAGCGCTGGCGAGCGCCTGCTCGAGGCGCTCGCGGGCCAAGGTGAGGTCGTCGCGGTAGAGCGCGCAGGCGCCGAGGTTGATCAGCGCGGTGGCGGTGGCCCGGAGGTTTCCGGTACGCCTGAACGCCTCCAGGGCCTCGCCGCAGTGCTCCTCGGCGCCCTGCCCATCGCCGCTCAGCCACGCCACGAAGCCGAGGTAGTCGTGCGAGGCCGCGATCCCGTCCTCGTCACCGAGCTCCTGCCAGATGGCCAGGCTGCGCTCGTGTAGGTCCCGAGCCTCGTCGTAGCGAGCCTGCTCGCGGGCGATCGAGCCGAGCCGCTGTAGCGCGGTGGCGGTGGCACGCTGGTCGCCGAGCTCGCTGACCGCGTCGAGTGCCGCCGTCAGGTGCTCGCTGGCCACGCCGTAGTCGCACTGGAGGAACGCGACCTCTCCCGCGCTGACCAGGACACGGGCGCGGCGGGCGGGGGAGATCTCCCCGGCCCGGCTGAGTAGCTGCTCGAAGCGGGTGCGGGCCTCCTGGTAGTAGCCGCGCTGGTACCAGAACGGCCAGAGCAGGCGGGCGAGCCGCGCGCCGTCGTCGATCGACTCCTCCGAGAGCCACTGGAGCGCCGCCTCGAGGTTGTCGTGCTCGAGCTCGAGCCGCTCGAGCCAACGGGACTGGTGCGGGCCGTCGACGCCGGTCCGAGCCGCGGCGGCCAGATCGAGGAAGTACTCGGCGTGCCGGCTGTGCACGGTCGGGCCCTCCGGGCCGTCCCACAGCCGCGCGGCGGCGTACTGGCGGACGGTCGCCAGCAACCGGTAGCGGGGCTCCTCCGCATGGTCGACCACCTGGACGAGCGAGCGGTCGATGAGCACGGCGAGCAGATCGAGCACTTCGGCGATGTCGAGCTGGTAGCCGGCGCACACTCGCTCGGCCGCAGCCAGCGAGAACGAGCCCCGGAACACGCTGAGCCGGCGGAACAGGCGCTGCTCTGCGGGCTCGAGCATCCGATGGCTCCAGTCGAGCATCGCGTCCATGGTGCGGTGACGCTCGGGCGCGGTCCGCGCCGTGTGGCGCAGGACGTTCGAGTCACGTTCGATCCGCTGGGCGATCTGGCCGACCGAGAGAACCGGAACCCGGGCGGCGGCCAGCTCGATGGCCAGCGGCATGCCGTCGAGCCACTGGCAGATCCGCCCGACATTCTCGAGGACGCCCGGGGCGTCGGGATCGAACGCGGTCGACGCCTCGCGCGCGCGCTCGATGAACAGCGCCACCGCACCGTCGGCGCCGGCGGCACCGTCGGTGCCGTCGGTCTCGCGGTGGTCGTCGCGGCCGGAGGGCTGACCGGTGGCCAGGCCCGGGACCCGCCACACCTGCTCGCCGGGAACGCCCAGGGGCTGTCGGCTGGTCGCGATCACCCGCAGCGACGGAGAGCGCTCGAGCAGCGCAACGACCAGCTCGGCGCAGCCGTCGATCACCTGCTCGCAGTTGTCGAGGATCAGGAGGGTCGACTCGGGGAGCTTGCGGGCCAGCGCGGCGGGGACGGGGTCGCCGCTCAGGTCGCGATCGAGGATCGTGGCGGCGACGACCTGCGTGACCAGGCCGGGTTCCAGCGTGGTCGACAGGTCGATCCACCACGCGCCGCCCACGAAGTCGGGTCGGATCGCCTCGGCCAGGGCAATGCCCAGCCGGGTCTTCCCGGCGCCGCCCGGCCCGCACATGGTCAGGACGCGAGTACGCCACACCAACGACCGCAGTTCGGCCAGCGCGTCATCTCGCCCGACGAGCCTGGTGAGCTGGACCGGCAGGTTCCCCAGCATCCCCTCGCGCTGGTCACTCCTGTGAGTTGCGGTTTCCTCGATCAGTAAGGGCCCCCCTGGCCGTGGCTGGCTGACTGGCGGCGCCCCGGTCCCCACGGTGCTGCCCGCCGTCGACAAGTCTAAAGATCCCGGCGGGCGTCCTAAACCCTCGCGGCCGCCTTCTAAACATCTCTAACCCCCGGGGGGGTGAAGACGGAGCGGTTGCCCGATGTGCGCCGGGCGCTTTAGCCGCAGGATGCAGCGAGACGGAAGCACCGCAGCGCGGCCCGTCAGAGCAAATTCCCTTTTCCCTCGGAGGTTCCCAATGAAGGCTCGTCGGTATTTCTCCCCCTCGTTCGTCCTCAGCCTGGTGGCTCTGTTCGTCGCCCTGGGCGGCGGTGCCGCCGTGGCGGCCACCCAGTTCGTCAACGACGCCGGCCATCTCGGCGGCAAGTCCCCCAGCTACTACCTGGCCGCCAAGCACTTCGTCAGCTCGGGCGGCGAGAAGTTCCTGCACGTCGGGCAGACCAAGGTCCTCGGCCACGCCGGGCACTTCACGTTCAGCTCGACCTGCTCGGACCCGAGCGGCCAGCCCGGCGCCCAGCAGGTCACCTTCGACGTGACCTCCAACATCACGGCCGACCAGGACGGCAACGGCGGCCCGCAGCCGGCCGGGACCAAGATCAACATCCACACCAACAGCGACTCGATGGACTCCACCCAGCAGGCGCCGCTGAACGCGGGCGACTTCGACCAGGTCGGCAGCGCTTCTGACTCGACCGAGATCGCGGCCGACGGCCAGGAAGTGGACGTCTTCTACAACGACGGCGTCAACTGGCCCGCTGGCAACGGCAGCGCCGCCCACGACTGCTTCGCCGGCTTCACCGGCTTCATGGGCTGATCCCGCAGTTCCCCTCCCAGGGCCTTCCGCCGGGCGCGCGGCGGAAGGCCCAACTTTCTTGCTCTCGATCTCAAGAGAGGGCGCCAGACGCCACCGGGACTGTGGCGGATTTTGGCCACTATCACGGCCCAAATCCGCCACACCCCTCGGCTCGGGCGATGTAGTGACCCCGCCCCCCGGCCTGGGACGCGTTCGTTTGCAACCTCTGCCGGCGAAATTGCGGCTGGTTTCAGCTATACCCCGGCGGGTAAGAGTTCGCCCGCAAATAGCGAACTTCTACTTTTATGAAGCTACGACCCTTCCGCAATCGGACGTCGCGCCCCGCCTCCGCCTCCGTTCCCGCCTCCGCCGTGCCGCGGCCGGCTGCTCCCGCGCCGGGACCGCCACCGGCCCCGCCCCGGGTGTGGTCGCTGCTCCTGCCGCCCGGCTTCACCTCCGAGCGCAGGTAGCGCTCAGGGCGCCGTAGCGCTCAGCGCGCCGCCCGGCGCAGCGACAGCGTCAGCAGCGCCACCACGGCGACCGGCATGACCCACCATGCCGGCGCGCCGGCGCCGGCGATCAGCGCGGTGGCGCCGAGCGCCACCGCGACGCCCAGCGCGATCACCGGGTCGTCGCCGACCACGAACTCCCAGACCCCATGGGCCGCGCGGACGAGCCGGCTCACGCCGGTCTCCCGACCGCCGGCGACATTGCCGCGCGCCGCAGCCACTGCACGAGCCCGAGCGCGACCAGCAGCACCCCGGGAACCAGGACCAGCAGCGCCGCGTCACCGCCGGGCCAGTTCGCCCCGGCGCCCTCGGCTCCCCAGAACACGCCGAACGAGGTGAGCATGACCCCGACGGCGAACTTCATGGCGTTCTCCGGGACGCGGGCGAGCGGCGCGCGGATGGCCACGCCGGCGGCTATGACGGCGGCGATCGCGACGCCCGCCGCGATCGCGGCCAGGCCGATGTCGTGCTGGCTCGAGCCGAACGTGAGCACGATGAACGCGACCTCGAGGCCCTCGAGCAGCACGCCCTTGAAGGCGATCGTGAACGCGTAGCCGTCGAAGCCGGCGCCGGCGAGGCCCGCCGCTCGCGCCGCGTCGCTCTCGGCCACGAATGCCTTGGCCTCGTCGCGCTGGGCCTTGAGCCCGGACGCCCGGAGCACCGCCTTACGCAGCCACTGCAGCCCGAACACGAGGAGCAGCGCGCCGACCACGACGCGCAGCGCGTTGATCGGGATCGCGTCCAGTGCCGGCCCGAGGGCGGCGACGATCACCGCGAGCGCGGCGACCGCGGCGGCCACGCCGGTGAGCGCCCAGCGCCAGCTGCGGGTGATGCCGACGGCGAGGACGATCGTGAGCGCCTCGACCGCCTCGACGGCGCAGGCGAGGAACACCGAGATCGCGAGACCGAGCTGGGGACCGGACACGCCGTGAGTATGGCGTCAGTGGACGCCGGTCGGGGTGAGTTCGATCCCGAACTGATCGCGGAGCCCGTCGAACCCGTCCTCGCTCACGTGCAGCGCCCGACTGCGCTGCGCCTTGCGGACCCAGCCCAGGTCGATCATCCGCGTGGCCATCGCCGCGCCGAGCGAGCCGGCCAGATGATGGCGCTGCTCGCTCCAGTCCACGCAGTAACGAATCAGCGGCCGGCGGGACGGCATCGAGTCGAAGTCGATTCCGAACGCCTTGAGCTCCCGGATCCCAGACGGGGTGAGGCGGTAGTCGTGGTCGTATCCGGGCGCGGCCAGGCGGTCGTCCTGCGCGGCATCGGGATCGAACACCCCGTCGCCGCCGGCGAGCAGGTCGTGCTTAAGCATCGACTCCATCAGCTTGGTGCCGAGCATCCCGGCCAGATGGTCGTAGCACGTGCGGGCGAAGCGAACCGCGTGCGCCTTCGAGCCCTGCTTGAGCGAGCGCACCGGAGCGGGCGGTGAGATCCGGGCCAGCGCCTCGATCAACTCGCCCACCTCGGGACCGGCCAGCCGGAAGTAACGGTGGCGTCCGTGGCGCTCGACGCGGAGCATGCCGCCCTTGACCAGCCGCGAGAGGTGTGCGCTGGCCGTCGAGGCGGCCACGCCGGCCTCGTCGGCGAGGACGCTCGCGGGGAGCGCGCGGCCGTCGCCGAGCGCGAGCAAGATGCGGGCGCGCCCGCGATCGGCCACCAGCGATCCGATGCTCGCGATGTCGGCGTCGCCGTGCATACCTGCTTAAGGTAGCGCGGGAACATTTCGTTCCCGGCCGAAGCATGCGGCCCTGTCATCATGATCGACATGAGTACGGGCCGCCATGGACTTGCCGCATCGGTCGGCGCCGCCGGGTCGGGAGCGATGCGCTCGCTGCGCGGACCGGACCGTTCGCCGCCGCCGCTCATGGATCCGACCCGCGAGCGTGACGGGCGGCGGATCCTTGGCCTGTTCCGGCCGTACCGGATGCGCCTGGCCGCTGTGCTCGTGCTGATCGTGGCCTCCGCCGGGGCGAGCTTCTACAACCCGTTCCTGCTCCGCGACGCACTCGACAAAGGGATCTTCAAGCACAACGAGGGCGTTCTGCTGGCCACCGTGCTCGGGATGCTCGGGATCGCCATCTTCACCGCCGCGACCGGCGTGTGGCAGACCTACATGTCAAACCAGGTCGGCCAGCGGGTGATGCACGATCTGCGCACGGCGGTCTACCGGCACCTCCAGAAGATGTCGCTGGCCTTCTTC
>JAFAWR010000131.1 GCA_019241635.1 Solirubrobacterales bacterium | reverse complement strand
CCACCGGCTGCTGGCGGGGCGCGTAGGACAGCGCGTAGCTGAACGGGACCAGGTCAAGAAAGTGGTCCGCGTGCAGGTGACTGATAAACACCGCGTCGACGTCGACGTAGTCCAGGTGGTGACGCAGCTTCGAGAACACGCCGTTGCCGCAGTCCAGCAGCAACGCGAAGCCATTCTCCTCGATCAGGTACCCGCTGCAGGCCCCGTCGGCGTCCTGCCACGACGGAGACTTGCCCAGCACGGTGATCCGCACGCCTCTCCTCTCTCAGATGCCGCGATCACTCTAGACGCTCCGCGCCGAGCCATCGCCGGTTCGAGAGCTCAGCGCTCAGCCATAGCGGAACGGCAGCGAGTCGGCGATCTCCGCGAGAGCCGGGGCGCCGGCGTCGCGCGCCGAGGCCGTGAGCTCGATGCCGGCCGGCCACTCGATGCCGACCGCGGGGTCGTTGTAGGCGAACCCGCTCTCCAGCGTCGGGTCGTAGTAGGCCGAGGTCATGTACACCACGTCGGCCACCTCGGTCAGTACGCAAAACCCGTGCGCGAACCCGTCGGGGCAGTAGAACTGGTGGTGGTTGGAGTCGCTCAGCTCCGCTCCCTCCCACTGGCCGAAGGTGGGGGACCCACGGCGCAGATCGACGACCACGTCGTAGATCGCGCCCCGTACACAGCGGACCAGCTTGGCCATCCCGGGCTGGAAGTGCATGCCCCGCACGACTCCGCCGCGCGAGCGCGAATGATTGTCCTGGACGAATTCGTCCTCGATCCCGAGCTCGGCCAGCGCGCTGCGGCGATAGGTCTCGAGGAAGAAGCCACGCTCATCGCCGTGCACGATCGGTTGCAAGAGCACCGGGCCTTCGAGCTGCGTGGCGAGCCGTTCCACGGCGGGCAATCTAGCCGGTGGCGATCATCGCCGCCGCCCTCAGCGGGGTGCCGGCCGCGCTCCGATCCGAGCTCGAGCTCGGATGGCTAGTGCCGGCCCGAGTCGTCCCGGCGCGATGGATCCATGATCCAGCCGAGCAGCAGAGTGACCAGCACCACTCCGATGAACCCACCGATCAGCGGCCAGTACATGCTCGGAACACTACACGCCGGCGTGCAGCGCGACCTGCTCGCTGGCTGACGGGAACGCCCAGGCGACCTGGAGCCGGCGTTCCTGACGGAAGACGAACTGCAGCTGGCTCGGCGGGCGCAGGCCCTCCGGATGGTTGGGCCGGTAGGTGGCGCAGGGACCCGAGCTCGATACCGCGCAGAGCAGGTTCTGACGGAAGAAGCAGTCCTCGCAGCTGACCCTCGTAGACCCCATGCGGCTATTCGTCACTCCCGGTCCTTCCTTCACGCAGCTCGACCTCGTCGGCGATCATCAAAGCCGACTTCTCCCCCCCGACGCAACGTCGAATTCCGGAAATCGCAAGAACTTCACATCCGGCGAAATACCTGCAAACAGCGGCAACTTTCTCAGATCGCGCTAAAGCTGGCGCAAATTCCGCAGGTTTCTCCGGCCCCCGGGTGAGGCCACCGGGCGAGCCGCCGCGCGTCCCCGGCCCGGGACTCCTCCGAGGTCCAGATGCTCCCCGATGCGGCCGCGGCCGTTAGTGTCCTCAGCGGCATGAGCACGGTCCACGCCCAGATCGAGATCGACGCGCCCGTGCAGCGCGTGTGGGACACGGTGATGGATCCCCACCACCTCAAGGACTGGGTGACGATCCACAAGTCGGTCAAGAACGTCTCGGACAGTCCGCTGCGCCGGGGATCGACCATGGACCAGGCACTGCACATTCGCGGGGTCTCGTTCAACGTTCATTGGACGCTCACCGACCTGCGCTCGCCACAGCACGCGGAATGGGAAGGGCAGGGTCCCGCGCACTCGGTGGCGCGGATCCGTTATGAGCTGTCCGGCGACGGCGACGGGCCGACCAGGTTCGCCTACACCAACGAGTTCATGCCGCCGGGAGGTCGCCTCGGCAACGCAGCCAGTCGCTTTATCGTCGGCGCGACATCCGAGCGCGAGGCGAACAATTCACTGGCTCGACTCAAGGCACTGTTGGAACGGGGCAGGTAAACCACACTCACTGGTTGTATCTTGTCTGCAAATCCAACCGAGGAGAGTCAATTTGGCTGGCTTTGTCGACACGACCGTGAAGGAAATCGATGATCGCCTGCGCGATCTCAAGGAAGAGGTGGCGAGATTGGAGGCGGCACGCAGCGCGCTGACCGGCGGCCGGCGTGGACCGGGTCGTCCCCGCGCCAGCACCACGACCCGCACCCGCACGCAGTCCACGCGTCGCGCCACTACAGCGCGTCGGCGTCCCGGCCGGCCGCGAGGCCGCAGCCGGAGTGGCACGCGGGCCAACCAGGCGCTCGAGCTGGTGCGCTCGACGCCCGGCATCACGATTCCCCAGATCGCGGAGAAGATGGGGATCGAACCCAACTATCTGTACCGCGTGATGCCCCGCCTCGCGACCGATGGTCAGGTCAGGCGCGAGGGCCAAGGCTGGCATCCGGCATCCAGCTAGTGGTCGCTCACGTAAGTACGGTCGCACCGAGAGGTGCCACTGGTGGATGCGTGACAAGGACGCAGGGCCCGACGTGTAGCAGCGCTACACGAGGGTCCGAGGACGTAGTCAGGCGCCGCCAGGGGCGCCTCGAATGCGAGCGTATTTGCGTGAGGGGCCACAAGGAGTAACAGGACCGGGAGCGCCGCCTCGCAGCTTCGTGCCGGCGAGACCCGCGAGGCGGCTCCCAGATCACCTCGCCTCCCGATGACGCCGTCCCGTTCCGGCGACCGGCATCCACATCGCCTCATAACAAAAGTTGGTGGATCGACGCCGCGTTAAACCACCACGAACCCCTGGAGCCCGGAGGCGCTACCCGTGACTGGACCTACCCCGCCGCACCACATTTGGCGCGGGGTCATGTGATGCGAACCGATCTGGCGGCAAGCACCGCCGAGCCGGCCGACGCGCGCGCCTTGCCGGCCTTCGCGAGGCCGGCGGGAACCCGCGGCCGGCATGACCAGCGCCTGCGCCTCGTCACCTCGGAACCCACCGGACTGGCGGGGCAGCAGAGCGGCGTCTCCCCAACATCAAGCTTCTTCATCTGCCACACGCTGCGCTGCGGCAGCACACTCCTGTGCGACGCGCTGAGCAGCACCGATCTCGCCGGCTATCCCGAGGAGTACTTCCCTGAGCGCTACGCCGACGGGCGCGCCTATGTGGCCACGGTGGCTGCTCTCAAGGATCCCGATACGTGGCAAGCCGACTGGAATCGCACGCCGGTTCAGGAATGCTTTGACCGGGTGCTGAGCAGCGGCACAAGCCCTAACGGGGTGTTCGCGGCGAAGCTCAAGTGGTGCAACATTCCCTACCTGGGCGAGGTACTCGGCGCGCGCCCGAGCGCAGGCGGCCCGGCACTGTCCGAGAGCCTGAGTCGCCGGTTCCCGCATCTCCGATACGTCTGGGTCACGCGCCGCGACAAGGTCCGCCAGGCCGTATCGCTGGTCAAGGCTCGGCAGTCGGCGCAGTGGAAGGCGCTGTCCGCACCTGCGCTGCGCACGGGCACACTCGATTACAACTTTCATGTGGTCGACCGCGCGCTGCGTCGAATCGTCGAGGAGGAGTGCGCATGGGAGCAGTACTTCACCAGCGCCGGTATAACCCCGCTTACCGTCGTCTACGAGGATCTGGTCCGTAACTACGAGGCCACCGTGCGCGGGCTGCTCACAGACCTACAGATCGCCCTGCCAGCCGAGTACGGATTCCCCGCTCCCCGGCTGCACAAGCAAGCCGACGCAGTCTCGGAGGAGTGGGTCGAGCGTTACCGGCAGGACGCTCGGACGAGCCGAACGTGGCGCACCGTGGCCAATCTCCCGGCGCTCGTGACCAAGCCACACCTACGCGAGACCTATGTAATGCCGCGACTGCGCCGGCGCATCGAACGAGTGCGCGCGACCGGCCGGAAATTGATCTGAGCCGCCCCACCCACGCCGGGCGAGGCGGCTCGAAGATCGCTTACACCAAGTCCAGCCGCTTGATCGTCTCGCGCTCGTCCCGCAGCTCGTTCACGCTGGTCTGGAGGCGCTCGCGTGAGAAGTCGTTCAGCTCGAGTCCCTGCACTACCTCATACGCGCCGCCCGCGCATTTGACGGGGAAGCCACAGATGAGTCCCTCGTCGACGCCGTAGGACCCGTCGGAGGGAATTCCCATCGACACCCAATCGCCGTCCGGCGTGCCGAGCACCCAGTCGCGAACGTGATCGACCGCGGCGTTGGCCGCTGACGCCGCGCTCGACGCGCCGCGCGCTTCGATCACCGCGGTGCCGCGCTTCTGCACGGTGGGAATGAAGTCGTTCTCGAGCCACTCCTGATCATCGACGGTCTCGGCAGCACCGCGACCGTTCACCTTGGCGTGGAAGATATCCGGGTATTGGGTGGGCGAATGGTTGCCCCACACCGTCATGTTCGTGACCTCGCGCACCGGAGAGCCGGCCTTGGCGGCGAGCTGGGCGATCGCGCGATTGTGGTCGAGGCGCATCATCGAGGTGAAACGCTCGGCCGGAATGTCCGGCGCGTTCTGCTGCGCGATCAGGCAGTTGGTGTTGGCGGGATTGCCCACGACCAGCACCTTGATGTCGGATGCGGCATGATCATTCAGCGCCTTACCCTGGGGCTTGAAGATCCCACCGTTGGCCTCCAGCAGGTCACTGCGCTCCATGCCCTTGGTCCGCGGGCGTGCGCCGATCAGGAGTGCGATGTTGGCACCGTCGAAGCCCTGGTTGGGATCCGCGGTTATGTCCACGCCGGCCAGCAGCGGGAACGCGCAATCGTCGAGCTCCATAGCCGTGCCCTCGACCGCCTTCAGCGCGTCGGGGATCTCCAACAGGGACAGGTGAACCTGCGTGTCCGGTCCCAGCAGTTGACCGCTGGCGACACGAAACAGGATGGCGTAACCGATCTGGCCGGCGGCGCCGGTCACGGCAACTCGAACGGGGGTATCACTCACTGCTGTTCATCTCCTTTTCGGATTGGCGTCGGCAACGTAGCGCGGCGCGACATGCGCTCGGTCCACGCCGCGGAGCCGGACGTGTGCTGGGTTCAGCCCAACTCCAGGTCGTACACCTGACTGAGCTTTCCCTTCAGGTAGTCGATAAACGGGCCCACCGCGATGGGACCATCCACGACCTGGGCAAGCAATTCGGCGCTCGAGAACTTGGAGCCATGACGGTGGACCTTTTCGCGCAGCCACTCACGGAGCTCGTGCAGCTCGCCGGCCGCCAGCTGAGCGTCGAGGTCGGGCAGGTCGGCGTGCACCCGCTCAAACAGCTGCCCGGCGATCAGGTTGCCCAGCGCATAGGTTGGAAAGTAACCGATCAGGCCTGATGCCCAGTGCACGTCCTGAAGGACACCGTCCGCGTCGTCGGGCACATCCACTCCGAGATACTCCGCGTAGCGGGCGTTCCACGCCTCGGGCAGATCGCGGACCGCGAGCCGTCCTTCCAGGAGTTCCTGCTCGAGCTCGAAGCGGATCACGATGTGCAGGCCGTAGGTGACCTCGTCCGCCTCTACCCGGATCAGTGACGGTGTGACCCGGTTGACCGCGCGGTAAAACCGCTCCCCGTCGACGTGAGCGACGGGGCCGTTGAACGACTCGGCGATCTGCGGCGCGAGCACGCCGGAGAAGGGGCGCCCGCGCCCGACCATGTTCTCCCACAGCCGGCTCTGTGACTCGTGCAGGCTGAGCGACTCCGGGTGGCCCAGAGGACTGCGCTGGAGCGCCTCGGCAACGCCCTCCTCGTACAAGCCGTGGCCACATTCGTGCATCGCCCCGTAGAGCGAGGTGGGCAGGAAGTGCTCATCCCAGCGGGTGGTGATGCGCACGTCGTGATTGCCGAACCCGGCGGCGAACGGGTGGACCGCGTCGTCGATCCGCCAGCCGCGACGATCGAAGCCCATCCGCTCGAGCAACCAGGCCACGAGCCGGCGCTGGCGATCAATCGGGAAGTGACCGTGCAGGAACGCGTCATCGACGCGGTCGCCGTGCTCGGAGACCGCATCGATCAGCGCCAGCAGCTCTGACTTGAGCTCATCGAACAGGCGCGCCACGTCGGCCGTGCGCACGCCCGGATCAAAGTCATCGAGCACCGCGTCGTAGGCGCAGTCGAGATCGTCGAAGCAGTCGATGTACCGACGCACCAACTCGAAGTTGCGCTCCAGGTACGGAATGAATGAGGCGAAGTCGGATTGGCTGCGCGCGACGATCCAGGCCTGCTGGCCGATCGACGCGGCCCGAGCCAGGTCGGCGGCCAGCCGGCTGGGCACGCGCCGGGCCTTCTCCCACCGGCGGCGGCCGACCCGCACGAGCGCGGCGTCGTCTGACTCGAACCGGGCGCCGTTGAGAGCCGACTCGGCGGCCTCGAGCAGGCGGCCGGTGTCGTCGGAGACGAACATCTCGTGGCTTATCCGCTGAACCGTGGCCGCCGTTTCCGCCCGCGCTGTGGCGCCCCGAGGCGGCATCATCGTCTGCTGGTCCCAATCCAGCAGCTGGGCCACATTGCGCAGGTCGGCGAGCGCGCCCATCCGTTCGCGCAGCTCTGAAAGGGGATCGGTCGTAGTGGGGTGATTCATCTCGTGGGCTCCGGGGCGGGCGGACCTTTGCGGCTGTGCGACCATTGCAGCATGTGGCGACGGCCCCCGTCGATAAAGCTGATGGACCTGTTCGGTTTCCGGATCGGAGTCAATCGCAGCTGGTTCCTGATCCTATTCCTGATGATCTTTCTCCTGTCGGGGGACTTCCGCTCGGTCCTCCACAGCTCCGACGGTGTCGCCTACCTGACCACGGTGATCACCGTGCTCGTCCTGTTCGGGTCGCTGATCGTCCACGAGCTGGGGCACGCGCTGATGGCCCGGCGTCACGGGATCGTCGTCCGCCGCATCGACCTGTTCCTGTTCGGCGGTCTGACCGAGATGAGCCGCGACGCCGCCTCGCCGGGCGAGGACTTCAAGATCGCCGCGGCGGGGCCGCTGGCCACGTTCGGCTTCGTGCTGCTCTGCCTGGCCATCGATCTGGCCATCGTCGGACCCCATCGCCTGATCCACGCCGCCAAGCTCGACACCTCGGTCAGGATCACCCCGGTGCTGCTGTCGCTCAGCTGGCTGCTCTTCTGGAACGTGCTGCTGCTGGTGTTCAACCTGATCCCCGCCTTCCCCCTGGACGGTGGCCGGATGGCGCGGGCCATCGTGTGGCGAGTCACCGGCGAGAAGCAGCGCGGCACCGTGGTTGCCGCCAAGCTCGGGCAGGGCTTCGCCCTCCTGCTGGCCGGCGTCGGCGTGTGGGCCACGCTCGAGTTCCGCTCGTTCAGCGGCGTGTGGCTGCTCGGGATCTCCTTCCTGCTCTACCAGTCGGCCCGCGCGGCGATCGTTCAGACCGCGCTGAACGAGCGCATCGAGGGCGTGCGGGTCGCCGACATCATGGACCGCCAGCCGGTGGCGATTCCCTCCGAGACGCCTGTGGCGGATGCGCTGGATTCGTTTTTCCTGCGCTATGGCTGGTCCTGGTTCCCGGTCATCGACAACGCGGGGCGGTTCCTCGGCATCGCCCGCCAGGAACGGATCGGCGAGGCCCAGGACCGCGGCGAGGACTGGCTCACGGTCGAGGCCGTGCTCGAGCCCGAGCACGACGGCGGCTCGTGGGTGCGCGAGGATCGCCCGATCACCGAGCTGCTCTCCTCGGAGCCGCTCGGTCGCCTCGGGGCGCTGATGGCCGTCGACGGCGAGGGCGTGCTGCGCGGCGTGGTCACGATCGAGCAGGTCCGCCGCGCGCTGCAGGCCGCGTTCGGCTCGCCGGGCCGCCTGGCCTGAGCACGGCACGTGACCGGATGGGGCCGCCAGGCCCCAGGGATGCCTCGCGGAGCGAGGCCCCTAAGACGCGTGGACCAGGTCCGACGCCTTGCTCTTGATCGAGTCGATCAGCGAGTCGTAGGAATCCGAGAAGGACTTCACGCCCTCGTCGACCAGCTCCTTCTCGACGATCGCTTCGAAGTCGACGCCCGCCGCCTTGACCTGCTTGATCAGCTCGTGAGCTTCCTCGAAGCCCTGGTCGACGGTTCGCTTGGCGGTGGCGTGGTCGCGCGCCGCCTCGATCGTCTGATCCGGCATGGTGTTGACCGTGTCCGGGCCGATCAGCTCGTCGACGTAGAGCGTGTCCGGGTAGTCGGGGTTCTTGGTCGAGGTCGAGGCCCACAGTGGCCGCTGCGGGTTGGCACCCTTCTCCGACAGGGCCTCCCAGCGCGGACCGCTGAAGATCCGCTGGAAGGACTCATAGGCGATCCGGGCGTTGGCGATCGCGGCCTTCCCGCGCAGGTCCTCATGGCCGGTGCCTTCGAGCGCCTTGTCGACCTTGCCGTCGACCCGCGAGACGAAGAAGCTCGCCACTGAGGCGCTCGTGTTGATCGACTCGCCTGCCTCGACGCGGCGCTCGAGGCCCTTGATGAACGCCTCGGCGATCTCCTCGTAGCGCTTGACAGCGAACAGCAACGTCACGTTCACGTTCACGCCCAGCGCGGTCAGCTCCTCGAACGCCTTGGCCCCCTCGGCGGTCCCCGGGACCTTGATCAGCACGTTCGGCCGGTCGAGCTCGGCCTTGTAGCGCTGGGCCGCCTCGATCGTCTTGTCTGCGTCGAAGGCCATCGAAGCCGGCACCTCGAACGACACGTAGCCGTCCGCGCCGCCGGTGCGGTCGAACACGGGCCGCAGGATGTCGGCGGCGTCGCGGATGTCGCGATAGGCCAGACGCTCGAAGATCTCCTGGGGATCCTGGGTCTCGTCGATCACCTCGCGGAAGGCGTCGTCGTAGCGGTCGGAGTGGGCCATGGCCTTCTCGAAGATCGTGGGGTTGGAGGTCACCCCGCTGATGCCGTCCTCCTCGACCAGGCGGGCCATGATCCCGTCCTCGAGCAGCTGGCGGCTGATGTTGTCGATCCAGATCGACTGGCCGAGGGCCTCGATCTCGCGCAGGTGGTTGCTCATCTCATCCGCTCCGTTCGTCGTGTGTATAGAAGGTTAGTTACCCAGGGCGCCAGGCCATGATCAATGTGCTGCGCAGGCTCCCATCGCGGCGCCGGTAGTGCTCGCGGCGCACACCCTCCACCTCGAAGCCGCCCGCTGCGTAGAGGGCGATGGCACGGGCGTTGTCGGTCCACACCTCGAGTGAGATCTTGTGGGCGTTGGTCGCACGCGCGTGATCCTGGACCGCGGTGAGCAGAGCGCGGCCGCCACCCTGGCCGCGGGCTTCGGCCAGGATGGCCATCCCGATCGAGAGGACACCGGGCACGCTCTCGTGCGCGGCGGCGTGGCCGACCACGCGCCCGGCTTCGTCCTCGAGGACCCACAGACCCGCCGGATCGCCCCGTTCGAGCAGCTCCCGGAAGCGCTCGATCCGGTCCTCCAGATCGACCGGCGGCTGGGCCCCCAGGTATCCCTCCTGGGCGACCGCCGCCACCGTCCGCGCGGCCGCGTCCAGGTCGGCCTCACGAGCTCGGCGGACGATCACGGTCGCGTAGCTTTCCACGCGATGGCTTCGATCGACGTCGAGGCGGCCTACCGCGAGCATCGCGCCCAGGTCCTGGCCGCGCTGGTCCGGCGCCTGCGCGACTTCGAGCTGGCCGAGGACGCGCTCCAGGACGCGGTCGCGCTGGCGCTCGAACGGTGGCCGGCCGCGGGGGTCCCCGAGACGCCGGCGGCCTGGCTGTTCACGGTGGCGCGCAACCGGGCCATCGACCGGCTGCGCCGGCGGAGCAGCTCGGATGGCGATCTCGACACCGCTCCCGAGCTTGCCGCGGAGCCGGTCGATCCGGTGCCCGACCGCCTCACCGAGGTCGGCGACGAGCGCCTCAGCCTTCTGTTCACCTGCTGCCACCCCGCGCTCGCCCCGGAAGCCCGGATCGCGCTCACGCTGCAGGCGGTGGGCGGGCTGACCGGGGCCGAGATCGCCCGCGCCTATCTGGTGCCCGACGCCACGATGTCCCAGCGCCTGGTTCGCGCCAAGCGCAAGATTCGCGACGCCGGGATCTCGTTCGAGCTGCCGAGCGATGCCGCCCTGCCCGATCGACTGGACGGCGTGCTCGCGGTGATCTACCTGATCTTCAACGAGGGCTACGCGGCGACCGCCGGGACCGACCTGGTGCGGGGGGAGCTGTGCGCCGAGGCCGTGCGGCTCGGCAAGCTGGTCGCGTCGCTCATGCCCGAGGAGGCCGAGGTGCTCGGGCTCCTCGCGCTGATGCTGTTTCACGACTCACGCCGGCACACCCGGACCGGGCCGGGGGGTGAGCTCGTGGTGCTTTCTGATCAGGATCGCTCGCGATGGGACCGGGCCAAGATCTCCGAGGGCGTGCGGGTTCTGAATGGCGCACTCCGGTTGCGGCGTCCGGGTCGATTCCAGGTCGAGGCCGCGATCGCGGCGCTGCACGCCGAGGCGCCGAGCGCCGAGGAGGTCGACTGGCCCCAGATCGCTGCCCTGTACGAGCAGCTGCTCCGCCGGCTGCCCTCGCCCGTGGTGGCCTTGAATCACGCGGTCGCGGTGGCCCAGACCGGTCGCGTGGAGGACGCGCTGGCGCTGATCGAGGAGATCGAGGGCCTCGAGCGCTACCACCTGCTGCACGCCGCCCGCGCCGATCTGCTGCGCCGGCTGGGGCGGGATGAGGAGGCCGCCGAGGCCTACGGTCACGCCCTTCAGCTGACCCGAAATCCCGCCGAGCAGGACTTTCTCCGCCATCGGCTCGCTGAGATGCAGGACCCGTAGACTCCCGCGCCGATGAACGGCGCTCACGTCGACCCGGGGGCGGACGTCGCCGAGCGCGTTTCCATCGCGCCTGGTGCCGTCGTCCACGCCGGCGCCCGGATCGGCCCAGGCGTCCACATCGGCGCCGGCGCGGTGGTTCAGCCCGGCGCCCGGATCGGCGAGGACTGCGTGATCGAGGAGGGTGCGGTGGTCGGCAAGCGACCGCGCCTGCGCCCCGGCTCGAGGGCGGCCGCCGGCGGCGAGCTGCCGGGCGTCGTGCTCGAGGCCGGGGTGACCGTGTGCTGCGGCGCGGTGGTCTACGCCGGCGCGCTCGTGGCCTCGGGCGCGATCATCGGCGACCAGGCGCAGGTCCGCGAGCGCTCCCGGCTCGGCCGGGGATCGGTTGTCGGTCGCGGCTCGACGGTCGACTTCGACGCCCGCGTCGGCGCCCGCGTGCTGATCCAGACCAACGTGTACGTAACCGGCGGCTCGACCGTCGAGGACGACGTGTTCATCGGCCCCGGCGTCCTGACCACCAACGACAACACCATGGGCCGCCACGCGTCCAGCGAGCCTTTGCTCGGCCCGACCTTCCGCCGGGCCTGCCGCGTGGGCGGTGGCGCCGTGCTCGTCCCGGGCGTGACGATCGGCGAGGAGGCGTTCGTGGCCGCCGGCGCGCTGGTCACCCGCGACGTCGGTGACCGTGATGTGGTCATGGGCGCGCCCGCCCGCGTGGTCCGGCGCGTGGGCGACGAGGACCTGCTCGAGCGGTGGCGCTGACGCACCCGCCCGTACCGCTCGTCAACACGAACCGTCCGTGGGCACCGTGAACACGAAAATTCCACCATTAGCGGCAGTGCCCATCCGCCAATTCCGGATCTTTCGTCTCTGGAGGCTGTCGCATAAATCGGGCTGGGTCTGTCCGGCGGGTTTAAGACCCTTTCGGGTATGGCTCAGAACTTCATTGCGTGTGATCGGGATCAGGTGTTGTTGTTGCCGCCTGATCTGAGGGAGTGGCTACCGGCGGG
>JAFAWR010000033.1 GCA_019241635.1 Solirubrobacterales bacterium | reverse complement strand
GAGCGGGCGGCGCTCACGCGCTGGGCCGGCGCGATGATCGAGCGTGGGGCGCTCGAGCCGTTCCGCGTCGCGCTGCTGCCACCCGGAGAGCGCGACCAGTGGTACTCGGCATCTGCCGCCTACGGGCGCTCGCTCCGGCACCGGATCCTGCCCGCGCTGGGCGAGCTGGTGCCGGTGGCCGGTCGCCCGGTCGCCATGGGCGCCAGCCTGGGTGCGCTCGGCATGCTCCAGGTCCAGCGCGCGTGGCCCGGCACGTTCGCGGGGATGTTCCTGCAGTCGGGGAGCTTCTTCGTCCCGCGCTTCGATCGCCACGAGTCGGGCTTTCCGCGATACGGGCGGATCGTGCGGTTCGTGCGCGGCGTGCTGCGCGCCGGTCCATACGACGACCCGGTGCCGGTGGCCGTGACCTGCGGCGCGCAGGAGGAGAACATCCACAACAACCGCCTGATGGCCAGGGCGCTCAGCGGCCAGGGCTACGACGTCGAGCTGGTCGAGATGCCCGGCGCCCATGACTGGCCGAGCTGGCGCGACGCGCTCGATCCGCACCTGACCCGCCTGCTGGGCGAGGCGTGGCGGCGGCGATGAACGGGATGACGAGCTGCGAGCTGGTCCGTCACCTGCAACGCTTCCGCTGATGGGAGAGGCTACGTCGACGACAACCCACCTCATCGGCCTGCTGCTCGGCACCGAGGAGGACTGGCCGCGGGCATTCGAGACGCTGGTTTCGCGACTGGGGACGATCACCGACGGCTCCGGGCACCGTCACCGGATCGCCACCGAGCGAATTACGATCGAGCCGTTCGACCTGCGCGCCCGGCCGGCCTACGAGCTGGTCATCGACCGCCTGGCCTACTGGTACTACGTTCCCCGCGAGTGGCTCAAGAAGGTCGCGCTGATGAACGACGTGTACCTGCTCAACAGCCCGTTCACGTTCCAGTCGATGGAGAAGCACGCGGCCTATTGCGCGATGATCCGCCTCGGGCTGAAGGTGCCGGCCACCGTGCTCGTCCCGCACAAGGATCCGCCGGACAACGCGCGCTTCCAGTACACCGCGACCAAGTACAACCGGCCGTTCGACCTGGCCGCGATCGCCGAGGAGATCGGCTACCCGCTGTTCATGAAGCCCTACGACGGCGGTCAGTGGATCGGGGTCAGCCGGGTGCGCGATCGGGTCGAGCTCGAGCGCGCGTACGACGCCTCAGGCCGGCGGATCATGCACCTCCAGGCCTCGGTGGAGGGATTCGACGTGTTCGCCCGCTCGCTGTCGATCGGCCCCGAGACGATGATCATGAAGTTCCGGCCCGAGAAGCCGATGCACGACCGCTACGCGGTGTCCCATGATTTCCTCTCGCCGGCGGTGGGGGAGGAGGTACTGACGATCAGCCGCCTGGTCAACGCCTTCTTCCGCTGGGAGTTCAACTCGTGCGAGTGCCTGGTCCGGGACGCGGAGGTTCACCCGATCGACTACGCCAACGCGTCGCCCGACGTCGCCCTGACCAGCCTGCACTACTACTTCCCGTGGGCGATGAAGACACTGCTCAAGTGGTGCACGTTCTGCCTGGTCACCGGGCGGCGCCCGCCGCTCGACCTCGACACCCGGCGCTACTTCGAGGTCGCCGACCGTGACGACCTCGGCTATGGCGAGAAGCTCGCCGCCTACCGCCGCCTGGCCGACGACTACTTCGACGCCGACCGCTACCACGACTTCTGCGCCAGCCGGCTCGGGCACGTGGACGAGCTCGTGCTCGAGTGGGTGGACTCGAGCGACTTCGACCGCCTGCTCGTGGACACGGTCCGGACCACGTATCCCGCGCACGAGCAGGAGCGGTTCGTCGCCCACCTGCGCGGGCTGGTTGGCCAGTGGGTCCGCGAGCAGGGTCCGGATGGGGGACCCGGTCCCACGGACGCCGAGCGCAGCGAGGCCCAGGCTTAGCCGTCGTCGACCAGACCGACCAGGGGTCCGAGCAGGCGCCGCGCACGCTTGGACAGACCGGGCAGGGCGAGCAGCCGGTGGGTCGGCTCCTCGCCCGCGCGCAGGCGCTTAAGCTGCTCGAAGGCGATCGGTCGCCACCGCTCGTCGACCGACCGGGCCGGGTCCTCGCCGGACAGCGCGTCGATGCCCACCCCGAGGTGCTCGGACCACAGGCGCAGCCGCGTGTCCCGGGCCAGCGCCGCGTCATCGCTGACCACGTTCATCTCGGTGTCGTTGAGTAGCGAATGCGCGTTCAGGTTGGCCGAGCCGACGGTCAGCCAGCGGTCGTCGACGATGCCCACCTTCGCGTGGACGTACAGCCGATCGTCGCGGTGGCCGGTCAACGAGCGCAGCGTGGTGGCCAGCAGCCGGCCGGCGCCGTCATCGGCCGCCGCCAGCAACCCGAGCTGCCCCATCGTGTCGTCCTGTCCGTTGTTGGCGCGGGAAGGCAGGACGATCACGAGCCGGAAGTCGGGCCCCGGCGGCCGGCGCAGCTTGCCGGCGAGCAGGCGGACGATCTCAGGCGCCCAGAGGAACTGGTTCTCGAGGTAGATCAGGCGCTCGGCGCTCCGGATCGCCCGCACGTAGCTCTCGAGGACCCGGAAATCGCCATGCGGGACGGCCTCGTACATGCCATCGGACACGGTGCGGATGACCTGGACCGCGTGATCGCCCGCGGCCGGTGGGGGCGCCGGGCGCTCGAGCCGCTCGCCGGTGAGCTCGCGCCAGCGCAGCTCGAAGTGATCGTGGACGTCCTTGACCGCCGGGCCACGCAGGCGCGTGCCGACGTCGTGCCAGCCCAGCTGGCGGCGGGCGGGATGCTCGCGCACGTCGAAGCGATCGCCGGCGTAGTCGGTCATGTCGATCCCGTTCACGAAGGCGACCTCGCCGTCGACCACCACGGTCTTCTCGTGATGGCAGTGGAACGGGTGCTCGCGCGGATCGGGCCGGCAGCGAATCCGGGTGCCGCGGGTCAGCTCCTCGATCCCCGCCGTCACCTCCTTGCGAGTGGGGTGGAAGGCGGGCACCGGCGCCCCCGCCCACACCAGCACCCGGACGTCGACACGCTGGGCCGCATCGGCGAGGAGCTCTCCGATCGAGCGGCCGCGCTCCCCGCGCACGAGCTGGAAGTACGGCGCGATGTGCCAGCCGGTGACATGCACGTGATCGCGAGCGCCCGCGATCGCCTCGGCGATCGCGGTGAACGCCTCGGCGCCGTCGATCAGGACCTCAAGCGAGCAGCCGTCGCGAGGCGGCGGGTCGCCAGCCGCCCAAAGGCCCCCATCGTCCGGAGGCCGGAGGGCGTGGCCCCAGCCGAGGCGGCGCAGGCGCCAGGCGTGCTTGGCGCGTACCGCCGCCTCGATGCTGTTGCCCACGACCGCGTCGAGGCGTGAGATCGCGTCGCTGTCCGAACCCGGCATGTATCCGCATGCTTACAGGTTCGGACCGTCGTCAACCAGCTACCTACCGGCAGGAGCGGCCACGGCCGGCGTGGCGATGACCTCGAGCGGCTCGCGCTCGATTTCGTGCTCGCGGACCAGCCAGGCCGCGACGGCCGCGCCGGCAAAGGCCAGGAGCGCGCCGAGCAGGAGGATCGTGTTCAGTCCGCTCAGGAAGCCCTGGCGAGTCGCGCCGGCGACGAGCGCGCGGGCTCCGTGGGGCACGGCGGCCAGGGCGGCGTCGAGCCGTCCGGACGACGCGGCCTCGATCAGCTGGCGGGGATGATCGCCGGCCGCCGCGGGGGTGCCCGCCGCCACCGTGGCGATCTTGTCCGCGCCGCGGGCCAGGAAGATCGCTCCCCAGGCGGCGACGCCGACGGCGATCGCGACCTGGCGGAAGGTGTCGTTGATCCCGGCCGCCATGCCGCTGCGGTCCTTGGAGACGACGCTGACCGCGACATCGGCGATGACCGGGTTGAGCAGCCCGACACCGATGCCGGCCACGATGAACCCGGGCAGCAGCGCGGTCCAGCTCGAGTTCGCGCTAAGACCGGCCATCAGCGCCAGGCCAGCGCCGACGCCCCCGAGCCCGATGGCCATCAGGGCCCGAGCGGGGATGCGGGCCATCAGGGTGACCGCCACGGGAGCGACCAGGAACGGCACGATCGTGATCGGCAGATAACGCAGCCCGGCCTGCAGCGGCGAGTAGCCGAGGTAGTTCTGGAGATACAGGGTCAGGTACAGGAACAGCGCGAACAGCGAGGCGGAGACCGCGGCTGCGGCGAGCTGGACGCCGGTGAAGGCGCCCCGGCGGAACAGGTCGAGCGGGAGCATCGGCTCGCGGACGCGCCGCTCGATCACGCCGAACGCCGCGAGCATCAGGCCGGCGCCGGCGAGCAGGCTGACGATCAACGGGCTGCCCCAGCCCTCGTCGTTGCCGCGGAGGAGCGCCAGCACCAGCATGAGCAGGGCGGAGCTGAAGCTGATCACCCCGGGCCAGTCCAGGCGCGTGGCGTTGGGATCCCGCGACTCGCGCAGCTTGGCCAGGGTCAGCGCGATCGCGGCGGCGCCGACCGGGACGTTCACGAAGAACACCCAGCGCCACCCGAGCCCGCTGGTGATCGCGCCGCCGACCAGCGGCCCGATGGCCACCGAGATGCCGATCGTCGCGCCGTAGATGCCCATCGCGGTGGCGCGCTCGCGTCCGGCGGTGAACTCCTGGGCGACCAGCGCGAGCGAGACCGCGAACATCGCCGCGCCGCCGATTCCCTGCACCGCGCGCGCCACGTTCAGGAACGTCGCGTCCGGGGCCAGGCCGGCGGCCAGCGAGGCGAGCGAGAAGATGCCCAGCCCGACTGCGAACACGGCCCGGCGGCCGACCCGGTCGGCCAGCGAGCCGGCGGTGAGCACGATCGCGGCCAGCGACAGCGTGTACGCGTCGATCACCCATTGCACGTCGGTGAAGCCGGCCGAGAGGTCCTTTTGAATCGACGGGAGCGCGGTGTTCACCACCGTGATGTCGAGCAGCAGCATGAACGTTCCGACGCTCACCGTGAGTAGGGTCCACCACTTTCGAGCCATTCAAGTCCTCCTGGTTTGATGCTAAGCTAGTCAGGCAACCTTGTAAGGCGTCCGAATAGTCTGGTTACCTTATCAGGAGTCCTGATCAAATGTCAACCGGTATTCCCGTGCCGCCGCACCAGCCGCTGATCCGCCTGCTCGGCAACGCGTTCGACGAGTTCTCCGAGGAGATGAACCGGCGTATCGCCCAGACCCCGTACAGCGATGTCCGGATGACCCACGGCTGCGTGTTCGGCAACATCGAGCCCGAGGGCTCGCGCCTCACCTACCTGGCCGAGCGCGCGAACATGACCAAGCAGTCGGTGGGCGAGGTGACCACAGAGCTCGAGCGGCTGGGTTACGTCGAGCGGGTCCCGGATCCCGCAGACGGGCGGGCCAAGATCATCCGCCTGACCGAGCGGGGGCACGCCGCCCAGACGCTCGGGCTGGGGATCATCGACGAGATCGAGCGCGAGTGGGCCGAGCGCCACGGCGCCGACCTCGTGGGCGCCCTGCGCGAGGCACTCGAGGCGGTCACCGCCGAGCGGCTCGGCGCTGTGCCGGTGGCCTAGCACCGCGACCGCCGGTAGCCCCTGTCACAGACCGGGGGGCTACCTCGTCAAGCCTCCTGTAAGCAACGAACAGGAGCCAGACATGCGAGTTTTCGTGGCCGGCGCCACTGGCGCGATGGGCAGGCAGTTGGTCCCGCGGCTGCTTGAGCGGGGACATCGAGTGATCGGGATGACTCGCAGCGAGTCCAAGCGGGCGGCGTTGTGGGACATGGGCGCCCAGCCCGTGGTGGCCGACGCGCTCGATCCCGAGCAGGTCGCGCGCGCGGTGGCCGAGGCCAGGCCGGATGTCATCGTCCATCAGCTGACCGCGATCGCGACGCTCGACATGCGCCATTTCGATCGCAGCTTCGCCCTGACCAACCGGCTGCGGAGCGCGGGCACCGACCACCTGCTCTCGGCCGGGCGCGCGGTGGGCGTGAAGCGGTTCGTCGCCCAGAGCTTCACCGGCTGGCCGTACGCGCGGACCGGCGGTCCGGTCAAGAGCGAGGAGGATCCGCTCGATCCCAACCCGGTGCGCGAGATGCGCGAGTCCCTCGATGCCATCCGCCACCTGGAGGAGGCGGTTCTCGGGGCCGACTGGACCACCGGGATCGTGCTCCGCTACGGAGGGTTCTATGGTCCGGGCACGTCGATGAGCCCGGGCGCCGAGCACCTCGAGATGATCCTCAAGCGCAAGTTTCCGGTGGTGGGCGATGGGGGCGGGATGTGGTCGTTCCTGCACATCGAGGACGCCGCCGAGGCGACCGTGGCGGCGATCGAGAACGGCGAGCGCGGGATCTACAACGTGGTCGACGACGAGCCCGCTCCGGTGGCCGAGTGGCTGCCGGCGCTGGCGAAGTCGATTGGCGCGCCGGCGCCGCGGCACGTGCCGCGGTGGGTGGGTCGGCTGTTCGCCGGGGAGCCCGGTCTGGTGATGATGACCGAGATTCGGGGCGCGTCGAACGCCAAGGCCAAGCGCGAGCTCGGCTGGAGGCCGCGGCATGCGAGCTGGCGCGACGGGTTCGCCGACCTGGCCGGCCCGGGCGCGCCGGGCGGTCTGGGCGCGCCGGGCGAGCCGGGCCGACGCACGGGACTCGCGGCATGAGCGGCGCCGGCGCCGAGGAGCAGCTGCTTCTGGAGCTTCGGCCGCGGTCGTTCGCGATCGCCTACCGGATGCTGGGCAGCGTGGCCGAGGCCGAGGACGTGGTCCAGGAGGCGCTGCTGCGACTGCACGGCGTGCTCGACCGGGGCGAGCGGATCGACTCGCCCCGGGCGTTCGTGGCCACCGTAACCACCCGCCTGGCCATCGACTCGCTGCGCTCCGCCCGCTCGCGCCGGGAGCGTTACGTGGGCGAGTGGCTGCCCGAGCCGATCCTCACCGACGAGCTCGCCGACCCGGCCCGTCGGGTCGAGATGGCCGATTCGCTGTCGCTGGCCATGCTCGTGCTGCTCGAGAGCCTCACCCCCGAGCAGCGGGCGGTGCTGCTGCTGCGCGACGTATTCGACTATGGATACGACGAGATCGCGCGGATCGTGGGCAAGAGCGAGCCCAACGTCCGCCAGCTGGCCAGCCGGGCGCGGACCCGGGTACAGGAGCGCCGGCCGCGTTTTCAGACCTCGCGTGAGCAGCGTGATGAGCTCGCCCAGCGGTTCTTCGCCGCGGTGCGAGACGGCGACCTCTCCGGACTCGAGGCGCTGCTCGCCGACGACGTCGTGCTGACCGGCGACGGCGGTGGCAAGGTGCCGGCACTCGCCCGAGCCCTTCACGGACGGGGTCGCGTGGTGCGTGCGCTGATGAGCTGGATCCGGCTGGCGGCGCGCGTCCCGGGCGTGTCGCTGCGGCCGGTGGAGGTCAACGGCACGCCGGGCGCGCTGCTGCTCGACGGCGAGGGTCGCCTGATCGGCGTGTGGGCGCTCGAGATCTCCGGCGGGGAGATCGTGGCGCTGAACTCGGTGGTCAACCCCGAGAAGCTCGGGCACCTCGGGCAGCTGGCCGACGCCCGTGCCCTGCTGCGGCGCGCCGCGTCGCGGGACCGGGAAGAGTCCGCAGGCTCACCTCCTGGCCCGTAGTAGGGTTGATCGCGTGCTCGTCGCGGTGACCGACCACGCCGCCGAGCGCTATCGCCAGCGGGTGCGCGGCACGCTCGAGCCCAAGACCGAGGTGGCCGCGGCGGTGGCCCGCGCGTACGCGGCCGACCGCGTGGAGCGAGACCCGAACGGGACGCTGCGGGTCCGCGACGACCGCCGGCGCGACCTCGTCTACGTGTGCCGCCCCGAGGGGTCCGAGCTATTGGTGGTCACTCTGTGGGAGGAGGGCGAGGACGCCGCGGTGCCGAAGCGGTTCACCGACGCGCTGCGCCGCGACGATCACCGGGTGGACTAGGACTCGACATAGCGGGCACCCAGGGCAGCGGCCAGCGTTCGGTGCGCCGTCGAGTTGCCGATCAGCATGCAGCGAGCCGGGTCGAGGCCGTGGGTATGGGCGAAGGCGAGCGGCAGCCCGGGGAGCGGGGGCCGGCACCAGCAGCGCGGAGGGCCGGCGCCATGAGGGCAGACGGCGGTCTCGACCAATCGGGCAGCCAGACGCGCGGCGAGTGGTGCGAGATCGGCCGGTGAGCCGTCCGGGCGCCAGTCGAAGACCAGGTGGGGAGCCTCTGGATGCACGCCGGCGAGCGGCTGGTGCGGGTTGGCCTCGGCGAGCGCGGCCGCGGCGACGAACACGCCCACGCCGGTTCGGGTCTCCGCCGCCGCAGCCCGCGTGAACGGGATCACCTCGACCGCGGCAAAGCCCTCGTCGCTTGAGGGCGGCTCGAGCTCGCGGAACGTGCGCATCTGCTGGGTGGGGGCCAGCGCGCCGGGCTCGCGGCGGGCCAGGGCGCGCAGGTCCTCGGGGCTCGGCAGCCCGCCAAAGCGCTCGAGCAGGCGCTCGACCATGTTGACCTGCGCCTGGGCGAGCGGCGTCTCGAGCCATACGCAGCGGACCGCGAGGCCGTGCCGGCCGGCGGCTTCGATCACGTAGCTGCGCGCGGCGCGGGTGAGGTAGGTGTTGTCGAGGACTACGCGCCGGGCGCCGAGCTCGAGCTGCGCCGTGAGCTCGTCGGCGAGCGCTTGCAGGGCCCCGCCGCGCTCGTCGCGGTTCAGGCGGACGTACCCGCGTTGCCGGTAGGTCTCGGCGAGCCGGCTCTTGCCGGCGCCGGGGACGCCCATGATCAGCACGACATCGGCGTCGGCGCCGGGTAAGTCGGGTGAGGTGGTCGCGCGTGCGCGCCGAGTCTGGGGTGCCGATCCCAGCGTCGCCGCGAGCTGGGGGTCGAGGGTCAGGCGCGCGGCTCGCGCTGCCGACCGGGCGGTTTCCGGCCGCCGCGCGCCGGGGATCGCCACGAGGACCGGCGAGAGCCCGAGCAGCCAGGCCAGCGCGACCTCGGCCGGAGTCGCCGATGCGGCTCGCGCGGCCTCGGCCAGGGGCGCCCGGCGAGCGAGCCCACCCGCACGGCGCGGGCCCCCGAGCGGCGAGTGGGCGATCACCGCGATCGAGAGCTCCTCGCAGCGCGCGACGATCCCCCCGCGGAGCGCCCGCTCGTCGTGGACGCTCAGCGCCACCTCGACGGCGCTCACCGGCACGAGCTCGAGGGCCTGGTCGAGCTGGTGGCGGCTCACGTTGGAGAGCCCGACCCGCGCCACCATGCCCTCGTCGAGCAGGCGGGCGAGGGCGCGCACCGAGGTGGGCCAGGGCGTCCGAGGATCCGGAGCGTGGATCAGGTAGAGGTCGATGGGCAGTCCGCCGAGGGCGGCCAGGCTGGCCTCGCAGTCGGCCATGATCCGCTTGGCCCGGCCGTCGGGCACCCAGCCCCCGCCGGGCCGGGTCATGCCCCCCTTGGTGATCACACGCGCGCGTGTGGCGGCCCGGCCACAACCCGCCGGCGCGCGGCCACGACCGGCCAGCGCGCGGGCGAGCAGGCGCTCGCCCGAGCCGAGCTCCGTCTCGTCGCGGCCATACGCGTGGGCGGTGTCGAACACGGTGATCCCGGCGTCCCGCGCGGCGGCGATCGTCTGGGCGGCCAAGGCCTCGTCGCGGTCGCCGTCGCTCGACAGGCGCATGCAGCCGAGGCCGATGCGGAGCTCCGCGGGATCGAGCCAGGGGGTGGCGCTGGTCAGGTCGCAGAGCGTACGCAACCGCTGACCAACTCGAATACCCTGACCGGGATGCGCGTTCGCCTGCTCACCTGCCTGACGGCCGTGGCCGTCGTGGCCGGGCTGGCTGGGTGCGGCGGTTCGTCCTCGGGCGGCGGAATCGCCTCGGAGCCGCCGCAGAAGATCCTGAACGACTCGCTTACCGCGGCCAACGGGCTGAAGTCGGTGCACGCGGCCGGCACGATCAACTCCGGCGGGCAGCACATCACGATCGACATCCAGCTCGTCGGCGGCGTGGGCGGGCAGGGTCAGATCACCCTCGGCGGGCTGAGCTTCAAGTTGGTCGGACTCCGGAACTACGCCTACATGCAGGCGCCGCCCGCGGTGTGGCAGAAGGCCGGCGCGCCCGCCTCGGCCGCGCAGGCGCTGCAGGGCAAGTGGCTGCGCACCCCGGCCACGGGTCAGTTCGCCTCGATCGCCAAGCTGACCGACATTCACCAGCTGTTCGCGCAGCTACTGAACGAGCACGGCAAGAAGCTGGCGACCGGGGCCGTGAGCACGGTGGCGGGACGAAAGGTGGTCGCGGTCACCGGTGGTCAGGGCACCCTGTACGTCGCGGCCACCGGGACGCCCTATCCGGTCGAGATCGTCAAGCCCGGAACCGACGGCGGGCGCATCGACTTCGATCGCTTCAACGAGGCGGTCGCGCTGTCGGCGCCCACGAACACGATCGACCTTCCCCAGGTCAGCGGCTAGCGCTCCGGCGGGGGCGTCGTCGGCGTCGGCGGCGGCGGCGGCGCGCGGCGCGGTCGGTCGGCGCGGTCGGTCGGTCGGTCGCGGCGACTCAGCTGTGGGCTTCGCTGACCCGCCGCCCGAAGAGAGCCAGGCAGCGCGCCCACGCGCGGCGGAAGATCCCAGCCCGGGGCCGCGGCACGCCGGCGGCGACGAAGCCGACGTCGGTGGCGCCAGGCGGCGGGGTGCTCGAGGTCGGCTCGGCGAGGTGGCGCGGCCGGCGCCGGGTGGCGGGGGCGGTGCGGGTCCGAGCGGGAGCCGCGGCCTGGCCGCCGAACAGCGACTCGGCGGCGCTGTTGGCCCACATGAGCGCCTCGAGGTAGAGGTCGCCGGCGTCGCTGACGAATCCGCTGGCCGGCCCGTCCTCGCCGGTCTCAAGCTCGGTCACGCAGCTCAGGAGCTGGCCCATCGGCCCGCGGCGGGAGACCAGCGCCTCGCGCATGTCCTCGGCGAGCGGAAGCGAGGCCACGACGTCGTGCATCGGCGCGTCCATCATCCCGTCGATAACCGAGAACAGCCCGAGCGTGAACAGCTCGGCGCTGCCGCCCATCCCCCGGTTGGCGCCGGCCAGCTCGCAGAAGCGGGCGCGGATCAGCGCGGTGAGGGTCAACTCGGTCGGCTTGTTGTCGATCGTGGCCAGCGTCGACAGGGTCGCCCAGCGACGCACGTTCTCCAGGCCGAGGAGCGCGAGGGCCTGCCCGATCGAGCGGACGTCGCCGCGCAGGCCGAAGAACGCGGAGTTCACGTAGCGCAGCAGCCGGAAGCTCAGCGCCACGTCGCGGGCGACGAGCTGCTCGATCTCGGAGAGCTGAATCGCCGGATCGTTGAGCGCGGCCACCACCTGGAGCAGGGCCAGGCGGTTGGCCGAGATCCCGCGGGTGCCGACCACCGCGGGGCGGCAGAAGAAATAGCCCTGGAACAGGTCGTAGCCGGCGGCGATGCACACCTCGTGGTCGGGTCGTGTGCCGAGCTTGTCGGCCAGGACCTTGCCGGGGAATTGCCGCCCGCCCGCCCGTAGGCGTGCGGCCAGCTCGCGCATGTGGGCGCGGCCGAGCTCGGGCATGCTGAGCTTGACCACGTCGAACAGGTCAAGCACCTCGTCGGAGCCGTCGCGGTAGCGGAAGTCGTCGAGCGCCAGCTTGTAGCCGGCCTGCTTGAGCTCGCGCAGCGCCTCGACCATCTCGTTGTCGAAGTCCTCGGTCTCGGGGATCTCCAGCCCGACCACGCTGGGCGGAACCGCCTGGATCAGATCATGGAGCACGAACTCCCGCGAGGCGTTGATCCAGGCCGTCTTGCCGGCCACGATGCGGTCCATGTCGAGCTCGGTCAGCGTGTTCAGCACGACCGTCGCGGTGGCTCGAGCCGCGTCGTCGATCAGCGCGTCCGCGGCGTAGCCCCGCCCGCGAAACAGCAGCTCGTAGCCGACCACGTTGAGCTTGTGGTTGAAGATCGGCTGACGGGCGATGAATGCGGGCGGTGCCATGGGATGCTGAGAGGCGGTTCTCTACGTCCCATATTCGGCAAATTCCCCCTCCGGATGTAGTCGTGCGCCGCGAGTTCGACAGGCAGGCTGGGTCAGCCCTCCGTGGCCACCCCGGGAGCATCGAGGCCATCGGCGAGCGCCCGGGGCGCCCAGGGGACGACGACCGCCTCGCGACCACCGAACCGGACCTGGGTCACGAACTTCTGCGCGCCGCCGCGTTGGCCAGCGCGCCGGCGCGTGATCTGCAGGCGCAGGGGCTTGCGCTGACGGGCTCGATCCCGGGCTCGCCGGACCTGAACGCTGGACACGACCGTGGACGCGGCAGTGGACGCGGTGGCCATCACGCCACCTCCAGCTGGAAGTCGGCCGGTTCGTGATCTTCGAGCCGGGTGACATCGACCTCGGCCTCGTCCGGCCGAGCCGGCTTGCGCAACCAGATCAGCGTGATCAGTGCGCCTACCGCAACCGCGCCGGCGCCGATCGCCCAGGCCAGATGGAAGCCGCCGGTAAGGGCCTGCAGCGGATGCTGCCCGAGGCGGGACAGCACCTTGGCGCGCTCGGCGGCCACCGTGCCCAGCGCGGCGGTGCCGATCGCCGCCGAGATCTGCAGCGACGCGTTGACGATTCCGGAAGCCAGACCGGCATCGCCGAGGGGCACGTCGGCCATGGCGATCGTGGTGAGGGGCAGGAACGACAGCCCGGCCCCCAGCCCGAGCAGCACGAACGGGCCGAAGATCGCCGGCAGGTAGCTGGTCTGCGCCGGCAGGCGCGAGAGCAGCACCAGAGCGGCGGTGATCGAGACCAGGCCCGCGACCAGGACCTGGGAGGCCCCGAATCGCTCCATCAAACGGGCGGTCACGCCGACCGAGAGCAGGCCCAGCATCAGTGTCAGCGGGAGGAAGGCCAGGCCGGTCCGGAGCGCTCCGTAGCCATGGACGTGCTGCAGGTAGAGCACGCCGAGCAGGAAGGTCGAGAACATCCCGGTGACCAGGAAGCCCCGCACCACGCTCGAGGCGGCCAGCCCCGGGACCTTGAGGATCCGCAGCGGAAACATCGGGTTGGTGAGCCGCGCCTCGACGGCCACGAACACTCCGAGCAGGGCCAGCGCGGCCGCCCCGAAGCCGAGCGTGTGGGCCGAGACCCAGCCGTACTGGCTGGCCTTGACTATCGCGTAGACGCCGAGCATCAGCGCCACGGTGACCAGCAGCGAGCCGATCCAGTCGATGCCATGTCCGCCCTCCAGGCGCTCGGTCTCGTTGATCAGCACGCGGCCCAGCGCGAAGGTGAGGATCCCGATCGGCACGTTGATGAAGAAGATCCAGTGCCAGCTGACCGCCTGGGTCAGCACGCCGCCGGCGAGCAGCCCGATCGAGCCGCCGCTCGAGACGATGAACGTGTAGACGCTCATGGCGATCGCGCGCTCGTGCGGGCGCGGGAACTCGGTGATCAGCAGCGCCAGCACCGCGGCGGAGGCCACCGCGCCGCCCAGGCCCTGGACGAACCGGGCCGCGATCAGCACGCCTTGGCCGTCGGCGAAGCCGCAGCCGACCGAGGCCAGCGTGAACATGACCAGCCCGATCAGGAACATGCGCTTGCGACCGAGCAGGTCGCCGAGCCGCCCGGCCAGGAGCAGGAAGCTCCCGAAGGCGATCATGTAGGCGTCGACGACCCAGGCCAGGTTGGCTTGGGAGAAACCGAGGTCGCGCTGCATGGACGGGAGGGCGACGTTCACGATCGTCGCGTCCAGGACCATCATCAGCTGGCCCATGCACACCACCGCAAGCGCGACCCAGCGCCGGCGCTCTCCACTGATTAAGCTCGTGAGAATAGTGATCATCCCCTAGTAGTAGCTTTTCGCTTTGCTATTGATGATCACTGTATCATGGACTATCATCGAGTGCAAGATGATAATCCTGATACGCTCTATCACGGTATGGCTGTAGATACGTCGGCCGGATCCGTCGTGATGCTCCTGCGGCTGGCCACGACCATCAAGAAGCGCAGCACGGAGGAGCTGATGGGCATCAAGCTCCGGCAGATGATGCTGCTGAGCTACCTGAACGCCGGCGCTCCCGCACTTCAACAACAGGTGTGCGAGGCGCTGTGGCTGGATGCCAACAACTGCGTGCTGCTGCTCAACGAGCTCGAGGACATGGGCTATATCGAGCGCCGGCGAGACCCTGCCGACCGGCGCCGGCACGTGGTTGAGCTCACTGAAGACGGCCGGATCGCGCTCCTGCGTGCCGAACGCGCCCAGGAAACCCTGGGGGACGAGATCTTCGCCGCGCTCAGCGACGAGGAGCGGGCCACGCTGCGCTCGCTGCTGAGTCGCGCCGCCGTGTAGCCCAGCTCAAGTCGTAGTGCCGCCCAGGCTGTGGATTGCCGCCTGGAGCTCGGGCAGGTTCACGCCGTTGCGCTGCGCGTCCTCGGCGGTGATGAACACCCACGCCTCGAGGCCCCCGGCCTGCACCTCCCCGGTCTCCCAGGCCAGCGTGCAGTCCTGCAGGGCTCCCCAGGTGATGATCGTCTCGCTCCCCGCCTTTGTGTCGTACTTGACCAGGTAGATGTCGTGACCGCTCTGGGGGTTCGGCTGCTCGGCGCCGGTGATCGTCCAGGGCTTGTGCTCTTTGAACTCGTTCTCGGCGTCGGCGGTGAGATCACAGCCGAGGAGCACGCCGTGAAAGTTGAGCATCGCCATGTGGACCTCGTCAGGCTTGGTGACGTCGAGCTCCGCGTAGCCCTCGATCAGACCCTGGTCGAAGAGGAACTTCAGCCAGGTCGAGTTCTGGACGCCCTCGTCGGGCTGCTGGCCAGGCTCGCCCACGGCACGCCCGTAGGCGTAGTAGGTCTCGAGCGTGTAGTTGGTCGCCGCGGTGGAGTCCGCGGCGAGCTCCTTGCCGTGGTCGTTCAGCACGTTCGTGCCGGACTTGGCCATCCGCCCATGTTCGAACGCCGCCGCCCCGCAATCTGAGTGGGCGTCGTTGCCGAGCATTCCCCAATCCGTGATGCCGTTGGTCACGTCCCCCGCCGGCGGCGGCGCCGATGCGGGTGGCGCAAAGTTGGTGAGGCGAAGGGAGGGCTCGTGGGAGGGCGAGCGACGTCCCCGCTTGCCCGGTGTGCGATTCCCGGCCATGGCGTTCTCCGATCTGTGACCCCGACGGTGTGTCCTTACTCTAAACACCGGGCGGCGGCGCATAAACACGACCGGCAAAAGAGTGGGCGTTTGCCCGATGTGCGCCGGTCGCTTTGTCGAGATGCTCCGGTTGCCTCGCTGTCGGCTGCGGGCGAGCGCGCGTGAACGATCGAACCGGAGGTCGGATGATGTCAGCGAGTGCGGTACGCGTCCTGGTCGGACTCTCGGAGCACAGCGTGCTCGAGGCCTGGGTCGACGACGCCGGAAACCTGGTGATCCCCGCCGCGGCGCTCCCGCGGGATCGGCGGAGCACCGCGAGCGTGGTCCTCGGCCAGGCCCGCCGCGCCGGCGGACGCTCGCCGTCGGTTGCCCCGCGCGGACTGCTCGCCACGGCCGCCACGACGGTGGTGCTGATCGGCGTGATCGCGATGCTCGCCGCCCACGGGCGGCAGTGGCCGTGGACCGGGTTTGCCGACAGCACCTCGTTGTGGAGCTGGCTGCGCCTGCTCGTCCAGCCGGTCGCCCTGGCCTTCCTGACCGTGCGCCTACTCATGGGCGCCCCGCTGCGCTTGAGCCGCCAGGTCTGCCTCATCGGAGCGCTGGCGCTCGGGCTGCTGATCCTCGCCGGGTACGGCGAGCACTGGAGCTGGACGGGCTTCCCCGGTAAGCAGCTGTGGGACTGGCTCAGCCTGATGCTGTTCCCGGCCGTCGTAGTGCTGCTTCCAGAATGGATCCGGCGCGGCGAGCCGTTCGGCCCGCGCGCCCGCGCCGCCTCGCTGGTCGCTATGGGCGCCTTCGCGGTGCTCGTGGTGGGCGGCTACCACTGGGGCTGGGCGTGGACCGGGTTCACCGGGAACACGTTCCGTGACTGGCTTGATCTGATGATCGCGCCGTTCCTGCTCCCGATCGCGCTGAAGGTCGTGCACACCCGGCACATCGTGCGCGAGGCATCGGCGCGCGCCGCCGCTGGGGATGAGGTCGTGGTGCAGATCTCGTTCAACTGATCGTGCTGAGTGATGACCGCCCGGGCGGGTAACCGCGTGGGCGATGACGTTTCGCTTCGTCTCGAATCTGCTCCTGGCCATCCTCGGTGCGGTGCTCGCGCCGATGTCGCACGGCCGGCTCGATCTCGGTCATCTCGGACTCGATCCGAACCGTCGATTGGGCGTGCATGGCTGTCTCCGTCCGCCTTAGGATGCGATAGCTATGTGATATCACTTCGTCGATTACGATGCAATAGCTTTGTGATATCATGTCCGGCGTGAGCGATACGATATGGCTGTGATATCGAATAAGGACGCGCCTGCGGCTGCGCCCTCGCTCCTGCCGTCAGCCCAGACCCACTCGCAACGGCCTGCCGAGGTCGTCCCCGGTCTGCCCGTGGCCATCGCGGTGATCGTGATCGGCGTAGCCGCGATCATCCTGATCGTGGTGGGCAAGTGGGCGGCGCTGTTCGGCCCCGCCTTGTTGATCGTCTTCGCCTTCGGGGCCGGCGGGATCCTTGTCGTCCAGCCCAACGAGTCGCGCGTGCTGATCCTGTTCGGCCGCTACGCCGGAACCGTGACCGAGGCCGGCCTGTGGTGGTGCAACCCGTTCAACAAGCGCAAGAAGATCTCGCTCCGGGTGCACAACTTCCAGAGCGATCGGATCAAGGTCAACGACGCGAGCGGCAACCCGATCGAGATCGCCGCGGTCATCGTCTGGCGCGTCACCGACACGGCCAAGGCGGTGTTCGACGTCGCCGACTACAACCAGTTCGTCACCGTGCA
>JAFAWR010000348.1 GCA_019241635.1 Solirubrobacterales bacterium | reverse complement strand
CGGCGCGTGATCTCGTCGGTCACGTCGTGGACATCGCCGCTGCCGGCGCCCCTGAACGCCACCGCTCCGGTCCGATCGTCGACGGTGCCCGGAACCGTCGCGTCGATGTCGACGAGCAGCGTGTCGACCGCGCCGAAGGTCGCGGCGCGGGCAACCTCGGCCACGTCGGAGAGGGCCCGGCCCTCCGCGGAGCGCTGGCCGTAGAGGTCTTGGACCTCGCGCAACTCGGCCGCGTAGAGGTCGTCGAGGACGGTGCGGGTGCCCGCGGCGAGCTCGGCGTCCGAAACCGTCTCGGGGTTTCCGGGGATGCCCTGGGCGAGCAGATGGGGATAGGTGTTGACCGACCTGTAGATGCTCTCGATCGGCTCGGTCGCGGCGAGGATCAGCGGCACCTCGAGGCCGTTCAGGAGCGGCCGCAGCGCCCGGTCGACCTGCCTGGCGTACTGGTGCATGCGGACCTTCTGGCCCTCGGAGCCCTGGAGGCGGCGAATCGGGGCGCGATCGGATATCGACGATTTGCCGGCCGCGCTGGCGACGTCCGAGGGCAGATCGTCAACCCTGATGGGCGCCGGATCGAGGTCCGGCGTCACCTCGATCATACGGACCGAGCCCTGCGCGAGCCCCAGCACGAATGCGACGTGCGGAAAGGTCAGCGTGCGAAGCAGCGGCCTGAGGTAGAACCGGTCTGAAACCTCGACTTGGCTGAGCAGGCGGTTGGGCAGCCTGAAGGTGATCAGCCACTCCTGCGCGGCGAACGCCGCCAGGCTCCTGGCCTGGTAGCGCCAGAACTCCTCGTCGTCGTAGAGGTACTCGACTTCCTCTTCGAACTGGCGGATCACCTTCGCCTGACTGCCCGCCTCGCGTAGCTGCGACGACGCCTGCGAGGCCAGCGTCTTGAGCTCGATCCGCTCGGAGTCACCATTCGACACCGGGTCGGTGGGGATGTACATCGACACACTCGCCGCGCCCCGGTACGTGAGCAGCCGAGCGATCTCGGCGCGGGTGGGTATGTCGGTGGGCAGTATCACTTACTCACCTATTTGCGCGACATGTGCGATGCGATCAGTCATAGGACTGCGTCTCCTGTTCATGGGCGCTGAGCGTCATTGGATGGGCCGGCGGCCCGGACACGATGGTCTCCCGGTCGACCTCGAGATCCGGCCCGACATGAACAAGCTCCCCGGAGTGAATCTCTTCCCAGCCGGGCTCATCGCTGATCCGTTCGCTGGCGATCACCACCAGCGGGGCGACGGCTCCATCCTCCGAGCGCAGTCGCAAGGTGCCGGCGGCATCGGCTTCCGCGAGCGGGGCGCCTCCATCCGGCCCGCCGCGCTGCCGCCGCTGCAGATGGAGCGGATTGTGCTCGGGATACCGGAAGGCCCACAGGTGACCGATCTCGCCGAGCACGAAGTTGAGGCTGTACAGCTCGTATTCGGCGACCAGCTCGCGCACCGCAGCGGAGATCCCGGCGCGGACGTCGCCCCCGGCCTCGCGGATCGCCAGCGTGATCAGCGCAAACAGGCGCTCGGAGTCGGTGTCGCCCATCACCATCGCCCGGTTGGGGCCCAGTCGCGCCTCGATCCGATCAAGGTCACCGACCACGCCGTTGTGGGCGAACAGCCGGCCGTCCTGGCTGAACGGGTGAGTGTTGACCAGCGACACACCGCCGGTGCTCGCGTAACGCAGGTGAACGAGTATCTCGCAGGCGTCCAGACGACGGGCGACATGTCGATAAGCGGGATCCCCGGACGCCTGAGCCGGATTGCGAATCAGGATCATCCCGCGGCTGGCGGTCAGCGCGGCCAGCCCGTAACCGTCGGCGTTGCGCTCGCTCTGGCGGGCGATCGAGGTCGGCGCGTCGAGCAGCCAGAACTCGGCGGCCACATCCCGTTCGCCCGCGTGGAGCGCGAACAGCCGGCACATATCAACCCACCTTGGCCCCAGGGCCAGTCGGCACTGCCGGGGCGGCGGCTCGGTTCAGGCCACTGCTGCCGTTTGACCCTCGAGCACCTCGCGCAGCCGCGCCTCGGCCTCATCATCCAGCGAGGTCTGAATCACTTCCCCTCCGTACTGGCTGATCTGCGGCAGGACCTTGTCCGGCGTTACCTTGCGGACGAGGACGATCAGGGCCGCACCCCCAACCGGAAGCTTCTGCCCGAGATCCTTCATGAACCGATCGTTGACGCCGGCATCGACCATCGCGCCCGAAGCGCCGCCTGCCGCCGCCCCGATCGCCATCCCGAGGAGTGGGGCAAGGAACAGGAGCCCGATCACCCCGCCCCACAGGGCACCGCCGGCGGCCCCGCGCGCGGCCGGGCTGTGAAGCTGGTGAAGTCGCACCTTCCCGTCATCGTCACGATCCACGATCACGGCATCCTCGAGCTCGATCGTGTGCTCGCGCGTGAGCTCCAGCAGTCGATGGCGTACGGACTCAGCGGTCTGCTTGTCCGGGTAAGCGACGGCGATTAGATCACTCATCGATCAGGGCCTCCTCACGACTCAAAACCACCCCGGCAGTAACTCCGCCGGGCCGAACTCGCGCGACTCTAAACGAGGGGGACCCGCGTCCCGGACATCCGGGTGCTGGCACCCCGATCCGTCACGACCGCGCGGTCAAGGTGACTGTCGCCTTGGCCGATCTGCCGTCGCGCTCGTAACCGAGTTCCACTCGGTCCCCGGCACGTTTGGTGAGTGTCACCGCCATCAGCTGATCGGTGCTCTCGGCCGCCGTGCCGTCGACTGACGTGACGATGTCCCCGACCCGGAGGCCTGCCGCCTCGGCGGGGCCGCCGGCGACGACCGCGGCCACTCTCAGGCCCTGCGTGCCGGACTCCCCCGTCGCACTGGCGGATAGTGGTTCGGCCTGGAGTCCGATGAACGCGTGGGTCGCGGTGCCCGTGGTGATGATCTCATCGGCCACCTTGATGGCCAGGTTGACCGGGATCGCGAACCCCAGGCCGATGCTGCCGCCGCTGGACTCGCCTGACGGGGAGGGAACCGTGGCGCCCGCCGTGGGAACGCCGATCAGATCGCCGGAGCAGTTGACCAGGGCGCCCCCGCTGTTGCCCGGGTTGATCGCCGCGTCCGTCTGCACGGCATCGATCAACAATGCTGACTGTGACGCCTCGCCGGGGACGTGAACGGTGCGCCCGAGCGCGCTGACGATCCCGCTGGTGACCGTGCTGGACAGCCCGAGTGGCGCGCCGAGCGCCACCACGCCTTGGCCGATGCGGAGATCCGAGGAGCTCCCGATCGAGATCGGCTGCAGGCCGGACTTGCCGGTGACTCGGATCACGGCCAGATCGGTGAGCGGGTCGCGTCCGGTGATCGTCGCACTGGCCGTGCTCCCGTCGGCGAACACCACCTGAAGGCCGCCGCCGCCCTGGACCGCCGGCAGGATGACGTGATTGTTGGTCAGGATGGCTCCGTCAGGGCGAATGACCTCGCCCGAACCCACGCCGCTCGACGTGCCACTGCCGGCAAAGATCGTCACCACCGAGGGAAGCTTCTGCTCGGCAATCGAGGTGACGTCGCAGGATGACCCCGACGGCTGACTCGCCGCCGTCGTCGTCGCGCTGGAGGGCGCGTTGCTGGAGTTGCCGATCAGCGCGCCGACGACCCCCGCGGCGATGAGCACGACGACGCCGAGCGCCAACGGAAGGAAGCGGCGCACGCGCCGAGTCTAAGAGCGGGTCCGCCGGCGCTCGGCGCAGTCGGGTGCCCACACCTCAATTGCGCGGGTGACCGCACCCCGTCCAGCGGTCGGCCGCGGGGTCAAGGCAGCGGGATCCGGCCGACCACGGTGGTTCCGCAACCGGGCGCGGAGGTCACCTCAACCTTGCCGCCGAGGGCTTCGACGCGATCCCGCACGTTGACGATCCCGTATCCGGGACGGACAGCGGCCGGGTCAAATCCGTCCCCGTCGTCGGACACGCAGAATTCGAGCAGCCCGTCCCTCATCGTCACCCGAATCGACGCGCACGCCCGTGGACCGGCGTGCTTGGTCGCGTTCTGGAGCGCCTCCAGGCAGCAGAAGTAGGCAGCGTTCTCGATCGAACGAGGCGCGCGGCCGATGTCTGGCTCCTGGACCCTGACCGGGATCGCGCAGTGGCGAGCCGTCGACTGGAGGGCAGCGGACAGTCCATCGCTGGCGAGCAGAGCCGGATACAGTCCGTGGGCGAGCTCGCGCAGTTCGTCGAGGGTCTCATCGAGCTCGTGCTGCAGCGCCTCTAGTCTGGTGGCCGCCGTCTCCGGATCGCGATCCAGGAGCTCTCGGGCCATTGCCAGCTCGAGCCGAATCGCCATCAACCGTTGCTGGGCACCGTCGTGCAGGTCTCGTTCGATCCGGCGCCGCTCGGCGTCCCCGGCGGCGGCGACTCGGCGCTGAGCGGCACGCAGATCGCTGAGGAGCGCCCTGAGCTCGTGCTCATGGCGACCCCGTTCCTGGACCCTGCCACGCGCCGTCGCCGCCTCGAGGCGTGCGCGTGAGCTCTGGTGAAACGGCCGTCCGCCGGAGTCGAAGGCGGCTTCGGCGGGTCCTTCCGCGATGGTGGCCTGGCTGACCAGCAGAACCCCGCCTACCGCGCCGTCATCGTCGAGAATCGGGCTGCACGAATACGTGAGTTGCGCCAGCTCCGCGTGGCCGCGACGGGCCACACCTCGATCGATCACCGCCTGCAGATGAGGTCCGACGGCGTCCCAGAGATCGCCGAGGAGCTCTCGCGCGGGCATGCCGAGCGCATCGGAATGATGGTCCGCCAGCGCGTCGCGCTCGGCGTCGTTGAAGATGCAGGTGAGCTCCGGCCCCCAGAAGATCGCCATCCGGAGCGGCGAGCGTAGGCAGATCGCCACGACCGACCTGAGGCTCCGCGGCCACGTCGCGATCGACCCCAGCGGTGTGCTCTCCCAGCCGAGCTTCCGGACCCGCGAGGCCATCTCGGAGTCACCCAGCCAGGAGTGTGTACCGACAGCACGCCCTGGAGCACGGTGACTCGGTTGCACAACCATTCCGGTGACCTTTTGTGAGGAAAGTCCGGGTTTGAAGCGTTGGGGAGATGGCCCCTGGGGACGATGGTACCTCGGTGCAGGTGTGTACTCCAAGGCATCCGGAATCGGGTCTGACCTCGGGCTCCGGAAGTGACCGTTAGGAGTTCGAGGTCGGCGCTCGCGCGCCGCGATCGGCCAAATACAGGAGCGCTGCCTTCACCCGGCGGCTCACGTGCATCGGGTCGCCGAGATCGAGCTTGGCGAAGATCGCGTTGACGTGGTTCTCGACTGCGTGCTTGGTCAGCACGAGCTCCTCGGCGATGTCCGCGTTGCTGCGGCCCTCGGCGACGAGCGCCAGCGTCTCGAGCTCGCGGGGAGTCAGTTCGTCGAGCCGGGATCGAGTGCCCGCCCTGCGGCACCTGACCAGCTCGTCGACCACGGTGGGGTCGGTGACCGAGCCTCCGTCGGCGATGGTCAACACCGCGTCGATCACCTGCTGGCGGTTTCGGATGCGGTCCTTGAGCAGGTAGCCCCGGCCATCGGAACCATCCTTGAAGAGCCGCAACGCGTAAGCCACCTCCGCGTAGCTGCTGAGCACGATCACCCCGAGGGCCGGGTGAGTCTCACGCAGTCGGCCGGCCAGGCGGATCCCCTCGTCGTGACCGGACGGCGGCATCCGGATGTCGGTGATCAGGAGATCGGCCCGTTGCTCGTCGAGGATCGGCACGACCGCGTTGCCGTCGCCACACTCGCCGACTATGCGCATCGTCGACACGCCCTCGAACAGATGCTTGAGCGCGAGCCGGGCCAGATACGAGTCGTCGGCGAGCACGATGCGGATCGGCGGGCGGCGGGGGGTTAGCTGACCGGGCGACGGCGACGTGAAGTCGATGCTCGTATCAGCCGTCATGTCACTCGCCGTCCTCGGTCCCAGCCGAGCGAGCCCCGGGGCAGCTGACGGGCTGCGCATCGGCGGGGGGTGAAGCCATCAGGCTAAGTCTCAACGCGTCCGGTGGCGCCGATACGGGTGCGGACACCCCGAAGCGTTGGCCGCGACTCACCAGAGCATCACCGGCGTACATCCAGGGCTGCCCCGGCCGCGGCTGCTTGCCGGAGGCTGCTTCAGGGAAGCTCCCGGAATATGGATCACAGTCGTGCGCCGTTGGTGGACGCGTTGGCCGAGTATCACCGGCTGGAGCGCTACGGGTTCACTCCGCCGGGCCATCGCCAGGGCCGGGGGATCGATCCGCGAGTGCTCGAGGTGATGGGTCTCGACCCGTTCCGGTGCGACGTGCTGGCCAGCGCAGGACTCGACGATCGTTCGTCCTCTAACGGCTATCTGGAAGAGGCTGAGGCGCTGATGGCCGACGCGGTCGGCGCCGAGCACGCGTTCTTCTCCACGTGCGGCAGCTCGCTCTCGGTGAAGGCGGCGATGCTCGCCACCGCCGGGCACGACGGGCACCTCATCCTCAGCCGCGACGCGCACAAGTCGGTGGTTGCGGGGATGGTCTTCTCCGGGCTTCAGCCGTGCTGGCTGCGGCCGAACTGGGACAGCCGGCTGCATATCGCCCATCCGCCGTCGCCGCAGCAGCTGGCCGAGGCATGGGAGCGCTACCCCCACGCCGCCGCCGCGCTGATCGTCAGTCCCAGCCCATACGGGACCTGCGCGGACATCAAGGCGATGGCCGAGATCTGCCACGAGCGCGGCAAGCCGTTGGTCGTCGACGAGGCGTGGGGTGCGCATCTGCCGTTCTGCGACGAGCTGCCGACCTGGGCGATGGACGCCGGTGCGGACGTGTGCGTGGTCAGCGTGCACAAGATGGGCGCCGGCTTCGAACAGGGGTCGGTATTCCACGCACAGGGCGACCTGATCGACTTTCCTCACCTGTCGGCGTGCGCGGACCTGCTGATGACCACCAGCCCCAACGTCCTGCTCTACGCGGCGATCGACGGCTGGCGACGACAGATGGTCGAACACGGCAGCGAGCTCTTGCAGAAAGCGCTTGAGCTGGCGCGCCGGCTTCGTAGCCAGATTTCCGAGCTGCAGGGCTTGCGTGTGCTCGAAGACGAGCTGATCCGCGAAGAGCCCTCGCGCGAGCTGGACCGCCTGCACATCCTGATCGACGTGACCGGGCTCGGGGTCAGCGGTTACCAGGCGAACGACTGGCTGCGCGAACACGAGCGGATCGACATGGGCCTGAGCGATCACGCGCGCATCCTGGCCACCGTCTCGATCGCCGACGACGACGCGAGCGCCGACCGTCTCCTCGGCGGGCTCAAGCGGCTCATCGAGGCGGCCGGCGAGCTACCGGATCCCCCACCGGTCCAGATCCCCGACCCGAGCGGACTCGAGCTGGAAAGCGTCAACCGCCCACGCGACGCCTTCTTCAGTCAGTTCGAGGACGTCAAGGCCAAGGATGCGGTGGGCAGAATCGCGGCCGAGCAGATCACGCCGTACCCACCGGGGGTCCCGGTCATCGTGCCGGGCGAGCGAATCAACCAAGCCGTGATCGATTATCTCCTCAGCGGCCTGGAGGCCGGCATGGTGCTTCCCGACCCCGCCGATACCAGCCTGAAGACGATTCGAGTCATGCAGTAGGTCAGGCGCTGCCCGGCGCGCGGCGGAACGTGCCGTTGATGTCGCCGCCGCCGGCTTTCGGGACGAACACGTCGACCATCTGTGCGCCGGAGCGCTTGAGGCAGTCGACGCCCGGTGCGGCGCACCCCGGATGCGCGCCCGCCACTCGGTTGTAGTGGTGATAGCCGTAGGAGATGTCCTTCAGCCGCAGCGTCCCCGCGCACGTCGAACTGATCCGCCACGTGCCGCGCCGCTCACCTGGATCGATAACGACCAGGAAGCGCTGACGCGGCGCGTGACTCCCTGGCGGCGGGGTGAGGTGGCCACTCCACGTGCCGACGATCGATGCTCCGGCCGGCGCATTCACCGGGCCCGTCCAGGAGACCGCGCTCGCGAGCGTCGTCCTGACCGCTGCCGACCGGGTCTTGGACGAATGACCCGCCTGTGATCCACAGCCGGCAATGGCCAGAGCCACCGCCGCCGCCGGGATGATGATCTTACGCATGCCTTCCGACTTCCTCCTGTTGAGCCCAGCTGGTCGTGAACGAAACACTGATTCGGCATAGTGTCGTCGATGTCTTCGCAGCTCGAAACCTCCGGCTCGAGGGTTGGCGGCGCCTCACTGAACAGCGATGCCGCGATCAGCGTTCGCGGCATCTCGAAGTCCTTCGGCGACGTACACGCGCTGATCGACGTCGACCTCGATGTTGCGCGTGGGACGGTCCTCGGCCTGCTCGGCCCGAACGGCGCAGGCAAGACGACGCTGGTCCGAATCCTGGCAACGCTGCTGCAACCGGACTCAGGCTCCGCACAGGTCGCCGGCGTCGATGTCCTTCGTCGCGCCGCCGAACTGCGCGAGCGGATTGGCCTGGCGGGACAGTACGCCGCGGTTGACGAAAACCTCACCGGGCTGGAGAACCTCGCGATGGTCGGGCGTCTGTACGGCTCATCGCGCGCCGCCGCCAAGGCCCGCGGCCAGGAGCTGCTTCAGCAGTTCGACCTGGTGGACGCCGCCGACCGCCCGGTGAAGACCTATTCCGGCGGTATGCGTCGTCGGCTCGATCTGGCCGCCGCGCTGGTGGCCAAGCCCCCGGTCCTTTTCCTCGACGAACCGACCACGGGACTCGATCCGCGCAGCCGCCTGGATCTCTGGGACGTGATCGAGACGCTCGTGAGCGAGGGAGCGACGGTGCTGCTGACGACCCAATACCTGGACGAGGCCGACCGCCTCGCCGACCGGATCGCGGTGATCGACCATGGCCGCGTGATCGCCGAGGGAACCTCCGACGAGCTCAAGGATCGAGTGGGCGGAGAGCGGCTCGAGGTTCACCTCGAGGACTCCTCGCAGGGCGACGCGGCCGTAGAGGCACTCGCGCCGATGTGCGCCGAAGAGCCGGCTACGTCGGACGGGCTGGTCCGGATCGGGGTCAGGCAGCGCGGTGGGGCGATCATCGAGGCGGTTCGCCGGCTCGACCAGGCGGGGGTCGGCGTTGACGACATCGCGCTGCGGCGTCCGACCCTAGACGACGTGTTCCTGGCCCTGACCGGGCACGCGGCGGAAGAGGAGGGCTCGGAATGAGGCGCCTGCTGTCCGACACCCTGGTGGTGACCGAGCGCAACCTGGTCAGGCTCCCGCGCGCGCCCGAATTGCTGCTCGCGTTCACGATCCAGCCGATCATGTTCGTCCTTCTCTTCCGGTATGTGTTCGGCGGCGCGATCCGGGTTCCAGGCGGGTCGTACGCCGAGTTCCTGATTCCGGGCATCGTCGTACAGAACATTGCCTTTGGCGGCTTCGTCACCGCGCTCGGGCTCAACGAAGATATGCACAAGGGCCTCATCGACCGCTTCCGCTCGCTGCCCATGGCGCGCGCGGCAGTTCTGGCGGGCCGGACCTCCGCCGACGTCGTCACCAACGCTCTGTCGATGACGATCCTCGTCGTCACCGGCCTGATCATCGGGTTCTCGTTCCACGCCAGCGTGCTGCACGTGGTGCTCGGGCTGGTGCTCGCGCTGACCTTCGGCTATGCGTTCTCCTGGGTGTTCGCCTTCCTGGGCCTGCTCGTCAAGACGCCCGAAGCGGCCAACTCGGTCGGCTTCATCGCGGTCTTTCCCCTCACGTTCATCTCGTCAGCCTTCGTGCCCGGGCAGTCCCTACCGACCCCGCTGCGCCAGTTCGGCGATGTCAACCCGTTCACGATCGTCGTGAACGAGCTGCGCTGGCTGTGGACCGGCCAGCCCTCACCAGATCAGCTGTGGCAGGCGTTCGCCTGGATCGTCGTCATCCTCGTGCTGTTCTCCCCGCTGGCCGTGGCGCGCTACCGTCGCGCCGCCGGGCGTTAGCGGATTCCCGAGGCGACCGGGGCTGCGCCCGTTTCGGGAATGCACGGCCCACGGGCGTGCCCAACCGATTCGGCGGATGTGTTTCCGCGGAAACGTGACGGTGAAACAACTAAGTGGCGGTTGTCACGTTATTAGGCCTGGAACTTGGCGCACCTGGTACATTTGAGGCCAACTGAGACAAGCTGCGGGCGCATTTCTAGTCGACCTGTCTGCTATGTTTAGGAGCGATATGCGCGGTGGCGGAGCAACCAACGGACCCGGGCCTAGCCTGCCGTAGTCCTGCGGCGCGGAAGCATCGCGCCGAAAACTTGCAGGTGGCCTGTTTCGAGCAATAGGTTGCTCGAATGGCGCAGTCGTTCCGCGAAGCGTTAGAAGTCGTACTCGGAGACACGGCTGGCAAGCTGACAGCGCTCGCGGGCTTGGCGGCCGTCGTGGTCGGCGCTCTGATTGACCCGGTTGCCGGCGCGCTGGTGGCGGCTGTTCTGCTGGCGGCCCTTGTCGCGACCTTCGTCTACGCGCTGAGGCAGCGCGCTCTGTCTAGCGGGCCTTACGACGTCCTCGACGAAACGATCACCTGGCTGTTTGAGGACGACCATGGACAGACGGTCAGGGTGACCAAGCGCCAGAACGTGCGGTTCAACTTTCTGACGATCACGCTCGTCGAACTCGCCGCCGGCGACGGTGTGCTCTTTGCCGATTTCGAGTGCAATTACGGAGAGAAGCTCAAAGACGTTAAGAAGGCGGGCGAGGTCGGGATTCTCCTCGAGATGACTCCCGAGCGAACCCGCGACGAGAAGTTCGAACTCACGTCGACGCGCACAATCAAGGACGGGTTCACGGCCAAGGACGAGTGGGTGGTTTTCCGAGCGTCTGTTCCCAGCGACAGCACCGAGCTCGTCTTCCTGTTCCCTGGCAACGTCAAAGACGTCAGGATCTCCGGGCCCGGAGGACGGAAAAGCCGACCGGCCAAGGAAGACAAGGAGATCAAGACCCAGGGCTCTCAGCGAGTGCTGACGATGAAACGGCACTTCAAGCCCGATGAAACGATCAAGGTCACTTGGACTTGGTAACGGCGACAGGGCCCCAAGCGCCGTGTCGTCTTCGGTGCGGTGCTGTCCGCGTAGTCGGCTGGTCGCTTGACGTCTCCCAGGCCGGCGGGACTAAGCAGCTCGAGTTCTGCGAGGGGGACCCGGTAGCGTCCGGTTCATATCGGTGCCCGACGACCCTGCAGCGAGGGGTTCTCGTGCTGACAGCCGTCGCTCGCTCGTGGACCCCTGGCTCTCGGGTCAGGGTGGCTCTGCGACGGCCTCTTGACCCGAGAGGTTAGGGTTGCACAGCGATGTCAAAGACGGCCCGGAAGATAGCCAGGACGTGGAGGCTCTTTCGGTTGCTGCTGAGCTTCAAGCTCGCGGGAACGACGTTCCTCGTCCCGTTCCTAGTCGCGATTGCCATGTACTTCGGGGGCCTTTGCGTGTTTGGACCGAAGGTCTACTCGGACTACGCCACCAAGTTCGGGAATTTCTTCTTCGCCGCGGCGACGGTTACGGCCGCTGCTCTTGTAGCACTTGCGCTCGAAGCTAGGCAGCTGACGATATCCAGCCGTCCGGTGTCACGCTTGGCGGCGGGGCTTGCGTTCATCTACGCAGTGGCGGCGGAGGTCGCAGGCGTGGCGGCACTCAGTCCGTCGTTACCGCGGCCCGAGATCTATCAACAAGCTTTCGCGATCACCGTGGGCGGCGGCAGCGGGCTCCTCGCGGCAGTGCTGTTGGTCGGTCTGCGCGGCGTCAATCAAGCAAGCGCAGACGAGGAAAGGACGGAATTAAAAGCGCTTGCAGATCAAGGTGATGCGGGCGCAAAGTTTCTGCTCGGACAATCGCATTAGGCCTTTCGCGGTCATCGAAATCGCTCCCGAAGCCGGCGCAGGACTTCCGTGCCCAATTCCTTCGTAAGGCTCAGCAGAGACTCTGGCTTGAACTGATCGAGCAGCCCAAGTGAGAGCGCCAATTCCTCGACTTCGGCCTCTGGGACCACACGTTCTACAAACCGCCCCGGTCCGCTGCGGCCGAGCGCCTCCATTTCCGTGGGCTCCATGAACCGGAACAGCACGAGGTAATCCGTCAGCCATGTCGCGCACCACGGTTCCTCAATCACTTGAACGGCGAAGTCGGCGCCGCGCTGTCCGAGCCCAGCTTTCAAGTTCGCCGCCACGAGCGCTCTCGTTACACGCCCGAGGCGAGCAAGATCCTCGCGCGCGGGCTCGGTGATCTCTACGTGATAGATGTTTCGCCTCCGCGTAATCCAGCGTCGGCTACCTCGCGGGCTCCTCCCGCTTTGACCCGGCTACGTACCGCCGGACGGCGACCGCGCTCAGCCTACCGGTGCGGCTCGCTGTTGTGGGTCCTCATCAGCCACACCTGACTCTTCGCTATCCAGACGGTCCAACTCAGCAAGAACGTCCTCGAGTGCATAGGTACGCCCAGCCGCTAGATCTTCGTCGGCCCGAGCGAAGCCATCCCGCACCAAGTGCGGGATGAGCTGGAGGATGAGCGCCTGGAGACGGTCCCCAGAGACAGGGAAAATCGCCGCCGCAGGATGCCCGTGACGCGTGATCACGACTGGCTCTCCGGTACGCTCGACCTCGCTTACGACTGCACTCACAGAGTGGCTGAGCTCACGGATTCCGACCGAGTGCTTCGCCATAGGATTCCTTCCTTTCCGCGGATTGCGTAGCCCAGTGTCCTAACAAATGTAGCTACATTTGTCAAGACATTTGTACCGAGCATTGTCCGTACATAAGAGCCTATCGACTCGTTGAGCGCATAGCTTGAGCATCCGAGCTGCGGCTGCATGAGCTGGGGTTCGATCGCCTGCGTGGGGCGCTGGACGTGCGCGTTCGCCGAAGAACCCGCGCCTGCGCCGGCCAGCTTGCTCTGGATCCCGCAACACACGGTCCTTCAGAGATGTTCAGCACACGAACGCCGACAGAGCGGCTGCCACGTCGATGGCGCGGAAGGGTCCGAAGCGCAGGGTCCATCCGCCACCGAGTTCTTGGCGGAACGTATGGGGAACCCCGCGCCGCTGCAGCTCCTGCTGGTGATGCTCGGCGCGCTCGTAGCCTGACGCGCCCTGGAAGGTCGCGTCGAGGCCGTAGCGGCCGTCGTCGACGGGCCAGATCGTGAGTTTGTCCGGGACGGGCCCGGCTTTGACAGGAAGGGGCTCAGGGCGGCCCATGGAGTTCTGATCGGAGGCGGGCGCGGTGCTCTTGAATCGGCCGGCGGCGCGACAGCCAACTGTCGGCTGCGCACGGCCTGGGTGTCAGCAGCGCGAAACGCGGCGGCGGTCGGATTGATGCCCACCGCTGGGTAGCACGGCCGGTCATCGATCTGTCAGGCAGCGCCTCGATCGCATGCGCAGTCGCGAGTCGGATTGATGCGCCACGGTGTCCGGCGCTGCTTGGACAGCCGACGCCCGTCCGCGCTGTTTGGCAACTGTGTTGTGGCGCTGGCGCGCCCCAACGTCATGACGACTTCAAGACCGCCTCGCCACTCCAAAACAGCCATCCGAATCCCCAAGCCCGCCGGGGTGTCTGGGTTCAGGGCATATGTCCCAGGTGATATGTCCCTCATGAGTCGGGACATATGTCACACCCCGTTGGAGGGTTGGGCAGAGTTCCGGCGGTCGTCGCGGAGGCGCGAGCGGAGCGAGTGCCGGAGCGGCGATCGCCGGGCGTGGGTTGTCCGGGGGTGGGCGGACAGTCGCGCGCATGTCCCGATCTCGTGTCGCTGTTCTCCAAATCGTTGCCAAGCAGCTGACGGTCACCGCGGCTGCGGCCGAGTTCGGGATCTCCCGCCGGCATCTTCATCGCCTCCTGGTCCGTTACCGAGAGGGCGGCCTGGACGCCCTGGAGCCGCGGTCCCGCCGTCTGAAGAGCACGCCGATCGCTACGCCTGAGACGGTTCGTCAGCGGGTGATCGAGCTACGAGCGCAGCTCACCCGAGACACCTGAGACCTATGTCCCGAGACATCACACCAAGCCCGCCGGGGGACTCGAAC
>JAFAWR010000333.1 GCA_019241635.1 Solirubrobacterales bacterium | reverse complement strand
AACGAGATCCAGACCTACTCCGAGCGGTTCGCGTGCCCGGTGCACGGGCCGAGCCTGGTTGAGCTCGAGCCGAGGATCTTCAGCTTCAACTCGCCGCACGGCGCGTGCCTGCGCTGCACGGGCCTCGGGTCTCAGATGGAGATCGATCCCGAGCTGGTCGTCCCCGATCCGACGCTCTCGATCGGCGAGGGCGCGATCGCGCCATGGGCGGCCAGCGCGTCGGACTACTACGACCAGCTGATCCAGGCCATCGCCGAGCGCTACGACGTCGACCTGGAGACCCCGTGGGAGGAGCTCCCGGATCAGGCGCGGGACTTCTTCCTGTACGGGACCAACGGCGACCGGGTGCAGGTCACCTACCGCAACCGCTTCGGCCGGCGCCGCTCGTATTCGACGAATTTCGACGGGATCATCCCGAACCTCGAGCGCCGCTACCGCGAGACCGAGTCCGAGCTCGCGCGCGAGAAGATCGAGGAGTACATGACGCTGCGGCCGTGCCCGGAGTGCAAGGGCGCGCGGCTGCGGCCCGAGTCCCGGTCGGTGCTGGTCAACGGCACGGCGATCCACGACTTCACCGCGCTGTCGGCGCGGCGGGCGCTCGAGTGGGTCGGCGGGCTCGAGCTCTCAGACCATGACCAGCGCATCTCGCGGCTGGTGCTGCGGGAGATCGAGGAGCGCCTGCGCTTCCTTGACAACGTCGGCGTCGGGTATCTGTCGATGAACCGCGCGGCGGCCACCCTGTCGGGCGGAGAAGCGCAGCGGATCCGGCTGGCCACGCAGATCGGCTCCTCGCTGGTCGGCGTCCTGTACATCCTCGACGAGCCGTCGATCGGCCTGCATCAGCGCGACAACAACCGCCTGATCGCCACGCTCGAGCGGCTGCGGGATCTGGGCAACACGGTGCTGGTGGTCGAGCACGACGAGGGCACGATGCGCGCCGCCGACCACCTCGTCGACATGGGCCCGGGGGCGGGCGAGCACGGCGGCCACGTGGTGGCCCAGGGCACCGCCGAGGAGGTGACCAGGGTCGCCGACTCGCTGACCGGCCAGTTCCTGGCCGGAACCCGCCGGATCGAGGTCCCGCCCAAGCGCCGCCGGCCGAGCGGATACGTGACGATCGAGGGCGCGGCGGAGAACAACCTGCAGAAGGTCGACGTGAAGATCCCGCTCGGCGTCTTGTGCTGCGTCACCGGGGTGTCGGGGTCGGGCAAGTCGACGCTGGTCAACGAGGTGCTCTACAAGGCGGTCTCCAACCGCCTGCACCGGACCCGGCAGCGCCCCGGGGCCCATCGCCGGATCCGCGGGCTCGAGCAGCTGGACAAGATCATCTCGGTCGACCAGTCGCCGATCGGCCGCACGCCGCGGTCGAACCCGGCGACCTACATCGGGCTGTTCGACCAGATCCGCGACCTGTTCTCGAGGACCCAGGAGGCCCGGGCCCGGGGGTACAAGCCGGGCCGGTTCTCGTTCAACGTCAAGGGCGGCCGATGCGAGGTGTGTCGCGGCGACGGTCAGATCAAGATCGAGATGCACTTCCTGCCCGACGTGTACGTGCCGTGCGAGCAGTGCCACGGCAAGCGCTACAACCGCGAGACGCTCGACGTGCGCTTCAAGGGCAAGACGATCGCCGACGTGCTCGAGATGCCGATCGAGGAGGCGCTCGAGTTCTTCGCCCACATCCCGAAGATCCGCCGGCGAGTGGAGGCTCTGAACGACGTCGGACTCGGGTACATGCGGCTCGGTCAGCCGGCGACGACTCTGTCGGGCGGCGAGGCCCAGCGGGTGAAGCTGGCCGCCGAGCTGTCCAAGGTGGCCACCGGACAGACTTTGTACATCCTCGACGAGCCCACCACGGGCCTTCACTTCGCCGATATCCAGCGCCTGCTCGAGGTGCTCATGCGCCTGGTCGATGCCGGCAACACCGTGGTGGTGATCGAGCACAACCTCGACGTGATCAAGGTGGCCGATCAGCTCATCGACCTCGGGCCGGAAGGGGGAGAGGAGGGTGGTCGCGTGATCGCGACCGGCACGCCGGAGAAGGTGGCCACGGCACCGGGGTCGCACACGGGCGCGTTTCTGGCCGATGTGCTGCCGGTGCGAGCCGCGAAGACCGCGAAGACGACGAAGACGACCAAGACGGCAGGCTCCGCGACGAGCTCTGGGGCGAACGGCAAGGCCGCCGGCGCGGACGGCAAGACCTCCGGCACGAACGGCAAGACCGCCGCCACCAACGGCGCTGGGAACGGGAAACCGAACGGACGGCCGGCGCGCCGGCGGACATCGGCGGCGACACGCTGACCGGCGCCGGCTGAGCCGACGAGCGTGGGCGACTCTGATCCGCCGGTCGTGACGGCCGCGGCACTCAAGCTGTGGCTTCAGAAGTGGCGCTGGTACGAGCGCAACTCGTTGCCCTGGAACCGGGCCCGGATCCACTTGGAGTTCATGCGCCGGCAGGCGTTCGTGCGCTGGCCGGTCCATGGCAACGTGCTCGAGGCGCTGCTCGACGGGCGGCTGGAGATCGGCCCGCAGGTGCTGTTCGAGCCCGGCGTGTGGATCACCGCGCCCGACCAGGCGCGGGTGCGGATCGGGGCAGGGACGTTCCTGAACATGGGCGTGATGGTGGCCTCGCAAAACCTGGTCTCGATCGGCCAGCACTGCATGCTCGCCAACGGCTGCTACGTCACCGACGCCTCGCACCGGTTCGACGATCCCGACCGGCCGGTGCCGTGGCAGGGCTTCACCAGCAAGGGGCCGACCCGGATCGGCGACAACGTCTGGTGCGGAACCAACGTCGTCGTGACGACCGGTGTGACGATCGGAGATCGCTGCGTGATCGGGGCCAATAGCGTTGTCACGAGCGATGTCCCGCCGTTCTCCGTGGCCGCCGGGGTGCCGGCGCGGGTTCTCCGGACGATCACGTACTAGGGGCGCGCTGGGCCGGGCACTCGACGCCGCCCGGGTGCCCCGGTGCGAGTGATCTTGTGCACTGTCGCAGTGCTCGGCGTGGCGTGGTTGCACTGCATTGGTGGTCGCGATTCCGCGAGGGGCACCCGGACGGCATCGAGGCCCGCCTCATCGCCTCATCGCCCTGACGTCCGACCAGCGCTGCCTACCGCGCCGGAACCCTGCGCCACCGGTCGCCGCGATTGCCCGGCCGCGACCGATCGCACCCCCAGTCTTGCTTAAAGCAAGCGGGTCGGGGGCTGGGAGCCAAGTGCCAGGCGGTACGCCGGGGAAGGGGGCTGACATCTCCCGTCTGCGGCACCTCGCGCCCGCGGACGTCCCGACCTGCGGCACCGGCGGCCGGCGCACGGTGCCGCAGGCGGGGCGGTGTCAGCCGCCTCAGCCAGCCGGAATGCCGCTGGCCGGCGGCGACGGCTGAGTGCCGCTGTACGGGGTGATCGGGCTTCCGGCCGCCGGGGTGCTGGTGAGCGGCGGACCGCTGAGGACGATCTGGCCGCCCTTGACCATGCCGATCCGGGCGCCGTTGAAGCCGCCATGGTCGCTGGTCGAGTAGCGGAACGGAACGAGGCCCGGGCCGGTCCAGCTAGCGCCCTTCTGGTTGATCGCGTTGATCAGGCCCTGGCGGGTCAGGTCCTTGCCGGCCGCCTGGAGCGCCTGGACCAGCGTGTAGGCGTTGGCCATGCCGTATTCGACGTTGCCGTCGAACGGAGCGCTCTTGTCGTACTGGTCGTGGATCTTCTTGAACAGCTGAATCCACGGGTTGGCGGTGTCGGCGGTGGAGGGCAGGTAGCCGTCGGTGATGGCGCCCTCGATCAGCGCGGTGCCCGACGCCTTGCCCTTGGAGATCGTCTTGAGCAGGCCGCCGACCGTGATCGGGTCGATGCCGACGTTGGAGACGACGAGCTGAGGCTTGTAGCCGAGCGTGAACGAGGTGAGCTGCCCGATCGCCGTGTAGATCGGCACCGTGAAGTCGACGAGGACGTCGGCCTTGGCCGCCTTGATCGCGGTGATCTCGGGGGCGAGGGTGGTGACGCCGGGCTGGTAGGGCTGAGCGGAGACGATGCTGCCCGCCGAGACCTCGTCCTTGATGCCGGCGAGACCACCCTGGCCGAAGTCGTCATCCTGGTAGAGGACGCCGATCTTCTTGCCCGCGAAGTGCTGCTTGAGGTACTGGCCGAGGATCTTGCCCTCGATCGTGTAGTTGGGCTGCCAGCCGAACGTGTAGGGCTGGCTCGAGCCGTTGTCCCAGCAGGGGCAGCCCGAGGCGACGAAGATGTCGGGCACCCGCTCGGCGTTCAGGTAGGCGACGACCTTGGTGTGGGTCGGCGTGCCGAGGCCCTCGAAGATCCCGAACACGTTGCTCTGGAGCACGAGCTGGTGGACGACGTTGACCGTGGTGGTCGGGTTGTAGGAGTCGTCCTTGATGATCAGGTGGATCTGGCGGCCGAACACCCCGCCGTGGGCGTTGACGTAGTCGAAGAACGCCTGCGAGGCAGGCGCGATCTCGCTGTAGCCGGGCGCGGCGGGTCCGGTGAGCGGCTGGTGCGTGCCGAAGGTGATGCTCGTCGCGGTGACGCCCGGGGCGGTACCACCCCCGTTGCCACTGCTGCTGCTCGTGCTGCTGGCGCTGCTGCCGCCGCTGCTGCCCGTGCTGCTGCTCGAGCTGCCCGACGACCCGCAGGCGGCCACGGCCAGCACGACCGCGACCATCACTCCCACGTACGCCAGCGACTTGGTGCCGCGAAAGTTCATACCTCTCCTCTCCACACGGTGGACCCGACTGGGACAACGCGTAAGTCGACGCGCCGAATCTAATTAGATACGTTTTCCCTCAGGTGTTTCAAATATTAAGTTCGCTTGAGGGGCATGGCAATACCGACGGACACGAATCTCGGGGCGAGCGAAGCGCCCACAAGACGGCCCGGGCGGTCGGGTAGGCGCGGCCGGCCGGCCACCGCGTCGCCCGACGACGTGCTCGCGCTGGTGACCGAGTTGTACCTGGAGGGCCGGCGGGTCGACGTCACGGTAGTCGCCGCCCGGCTCGGCCTCGGCCGGGCGACGATCTACCGCTGGTTCGGCTCGCGAGAGGCGCTGCTGGGCGAGGTGATCGCGCGCCAGCTCGAGCTGCTCGTCGCGCGCAAACGGGCCGAGGTGCGCCGGCGGGGTGCCGCCGGCCTGCTCGAGGTGCTCGACCGCGTCAACCGGACCCTCACCCGCTCGACCGCGGTGCGCCGGCTGCTCGAGCAGGAACGCACGGCGTGGCGGATGTTCACCTCGAGCGCGGGCGTGATCGAGCCGCGAGCGGTGGCCTGCATCCAGTCGCTGATCGAGGAGGAGATGGCCAGAGGCGACTACGAGCCGCCGGCGGATCCGGCGACCCTGGCCTATGCCCTGGTCCATCTGCGCCACGCCTTCCTCTGGAACGATGCGACCAACGCGGTGCGCGGCGACTACGAACGGCTGCGCGACGTGTCGGCGGCATTGCTGGGCATCCCCGGCAAGCCCTCGCGAGGCGTGATTCGCCGGACGCGTCAGGCCTGACGCCGCTCTGGCCGTAGCTTGGCGCTCCCGGCCCAGCCGGCCCGCGCGATCGCCCGCACGCCTCCCTGGATCCCGCTCGGCCAGGCCAGCATGGCGACGATCAGCACGAGCCCGTACACCGCGATCGGCAGGTTGTGCGACACGTTCGAGGACAACGAGAACGAGTTGGCGACGTCCGTGGTCCAGTTGGGCAGCAGCACGAGCAGCGCGGCGCCCCACACCGCGCCGACAAGTGACCCGAGGCCGCCGATCACCACGCCGGCCAGCAGCGTGAGCGACAGCTGCAGCGGGAACGCGCCCGGCGCGACGGTTCCGCTGACCACGGCGAGCAACCCTCCTCCAAGCCCAGCCGCGGTGGCGCTGAGCACGAAGGCGAGCGTCTGCCAGCGCCCCACGCGCAGGCCGCTGAGCGACGCCGCGATCTCGTCGTCGCGGACCGCGCGCATCGAGCGCCCGACCCCGCTGTGGACCACGTTGTAGAGCACGAAGACCACGACGAGCGCGCCGATGCAGGCGATCCAGGCCTGCCAGCGCTCGAGGGGGAAGGTCGGACCAAGCGACGGGGGAGGCGTGGGCGGATTGATGGCCAGGCCGTTCTCGCCGCCGAACGCCGATGGGAACTTGTCGGCCAGAGCCGGCAGGCCGACCGCGAACGCGAGCGTGGCGCCGGCCAGGTACGGCCCGCGCAGACGGCTGGCCGCGACCCCGACCGGGATCCCGACGATCAGGGTGACCACCGCGGCCGCGGCGAGTTCGGGGGTCAGGGCCCAGCCGGCGGCCGAGAGCTTGGCCGCGGTGTAGGCGCCGACGGCCATGAACGCGCCGTGCCCGAGCGAGATCTGCCCGCTGGCGCCGGCTAGCACGGTGAGCCCGGCGAGCACGCAGAAGTAGTACGCGCCGTCGGCGAGCTGGAGGTCGCGGTAGGCGCTCAGCGAGTCGGTCAGGAACAGGAGCACCAGGCCGGCGACCACGACGAGGACGACCGAGCGCAGCAGGGTGCCGGCGCGCAGGACCGCGCGCACGCGCCCGAACACACCCGCTGCTCCGGTCAAACCCGCCGCTCCCGAGTCGCCGCGAACAGGCCGGTGGGCCGGACCATCAGCACCACCACGAGGATGACCAGGGCGGCCAGTGGGACGAGGGCGGAGCCCTCATAACCGGACACGTAGGACAGCGCAAGGCCCAGGACGACCCCGCCGATGACCGCGCCAGGCGGGCTGTCCAGGCCGCCCAGGACCGCGGCGACGAAGCCGATGATCAGGATCGGATCGAAGCTGTTGGGCCCGAGGAAGACCGACGGCGCGACCAGCACTCCGGCCAGCGCGCCGGTCATCGCGGCGAGCGCCCACCCGAGCGTGAGCATCCGCCCGACCCGCACCCCGAGCAGCCGGGCCACCTCCGGAGCGAAGGCCGACGCGCGCATCCGCAGGCCGAGCGAGGTGCGGCGGAAGAGCAGCGCCAGCGCCACCGCGACCGCGATCACCACCAGCACCGTGAACGTGTCGTTGGGCGTGAACAGCAGGTTGGTCCCGCCCACCCGGTAGCCGCGCAGCGAGAAGGCGGCCGGGAACGAGCGCGGCGTATTGCCCCAGATCATCCCGGCGATCGCGACCAGCAGCGTGTACAGGCCGAGAGTGAGGATCACCGCGTTCAGCGGCGGCGCGTTCTCCACCGGTCGGACGACCACCCGCTCGATCACCCCTCCCAGCGCCAGCCCGGCCGCCAGCGCCACCACGAAGGCGAGCACGTAGGACCCGCCGCCGTTCAGCACCGCCGAGGCGATGAACGTGGTGAACATCAGCATCGCGCCCTGGGCGAAGTTGACGATCCGCGTTGAGCGCCAGATCAGCACCAGGGCGAGCGCCACCGCGGCGTAGATCGCCCCGGTGGAGATGCCGTTCAAGGTGAGGTCGATGAACTTGGTCATGCTCGGGCGCTCCTCCTAGAACCCGAGATAGGCATGTAGAAGCCGCTCATCGGCGACCAGCTTGGAAGGTTCCTGCTCGACCACGACCTGCCCCAGGTTGAGCACGACGCCGTGGTTGGCGATCGAGAGCGCGCTGCGGGCGTTCTGCTCGACCAGCAGCACGGCCAGCCCGAGGGTGTCGGCCAGGCGGCGCACCATGCTCATGATCTGCGCCACCAGGACCGGCGCGAGGCCCAGGGACGGCTCGTCGAGCAGCAGCGCGCGCGGCCGGCCCATCAGCGCCCGGCCGATCGAGAGCATCTGCCGCTCGCCGCCGGACAGCCTCGACGCCGGCTGGCCCGAGCGTTCCTCGAGGCGCGGGAAGAGGTCGAAGATCTCCCGAATCGGCATGGCCTCGCGCCCGCGCCACAGCCCCCCGAGGCGGAGGTTCTCCTGCACGGTCAGCTCGGCTATCACCCCGCGCCCCTCCGGCACGTGCGCCACGCCGAAGCGGACGATCTCCTCGACCGCCCACCGGGTGATGTCCTCGCCCTCTACCTTGACGCGGCCGGAGGTCGGCCGGACCAGGCCGCAGATCGTGCGCAGCAGTGTCGTCTTGCCCGCGCCGTTGGCGCCGAGCACCGCGGTGACCGACCCCTCCGGCACCTTCAGCGACACCCCGTCGACGGCGCGGATCGGGCCGTAGTCGGTGGTCAGCTCCTCAATCGTGAGCATCCGCGGCTCCCGTGGCGCTCATCGCGTCGGCCGGCTCGGCCTCGCGCCCCAGATAGGCCTCGAGCACGCGCGGGTCGTGCTGCACGGTGGCCGGCTCGCCGTCCGCGATGACCCGGCCGAAGTCGAGCACGACCACCCGGTGGCACACCGAGACCACGAAGTCCATGTGGTGGTCGACCAGCATCACCGCGACCGAGCTGCCCAGCGACCCGATCAGCTCGCCGAGGTCGGTCAGCTCTCGCGCGTCCAGGCCACCGGCCGGCTCGTCGAGCATGAGCAGCGCGGGGTCGCAGGCCAGCGCCCGCGCCAGCGCGACGCGCTTCTGCACCGCGTAGGGCAGCGTGCCCGGCAGGCGATCGGCCACCTCGGAGCAGCCGAGCCGGGTCAGCGCTTCAACCGCGCGGTCGCGAAGCCGTCGCTCGTCGATATCCGACCACGGCAGGCCGAGCATCGCGCTGCCCAGGTTCGCGCGGCGGAAGCGGTGCGCGCCGACCATCACGTTCTCGAGCACGGTCAGCCCGTCGAACAGGCCCACGCCCTGCAGCGTGCGGGCGATTCCCAGCGCGGCCAGCCGATCGGGATGGACGCGCCCGAGCGGTTCCCCGCGCCAGCTGAGCGTCCCCGACTGGGGCCGGACGAAGCCGCAGATCACGTTGAACAGCGTGGTCTTGCCGGCGCCGTTGGGGCCGATCACCCCGAGCACTTCGCCCGGCGAGACATCGACCGAGACCCCCTCGAGCGCCTTGATTCCGCCGAATGAGACGACGACATCGCGAACCGACAGCCCGGGCGGGTCCCTCTCCACGCCGCGCAAGCTACAGCAGCTCTGCGCGCGTGCCAATAGTGAGACACACGCGGCTAAGAGTTCTTAATGACGATCCCGTAGAGAATGTCGGCCACGTGCTCGGTCGAGTCGATGGCCGCCTCGAGGCGCTCGAAGATGTCCTTCCAGCGGATCACCACCATCGGGTCGATCCGGGCATCGAACAGCGACGCGACGGCCTCGCGGGTGATCCGATCGCCCTCGTTCTCGAGCCGGTTGATCTCGACCGTGTGCTCGGACAGCTCCGGCTTGAAGCCCCGGAGCAGAGGGATCGCCTTGCCGATCTCCTTACACGACATGCTGAGCACGTGGGCCAGGCTGATCGCCTGGTCCATCGGCGCCTCGATCCGGTAGAGGCCGAGGTAGTCGGCCACCTCCTCGGTGTAGTCGACGATGTCGTCGAGCGCCGAGGCCAGGGCGAGGATGTCCTCGCGGTCGATCGGCGTGACGAACGTGTGGTTGAGGCGATCGATGATGTCGTGGGTGATTCGATCGCCCTCGTGCTCACACTCGAGGATCTCGGCGGCCAGCTCCCGGCTGTCGGGGAAGTTCTCGAGCAGCCGCTCGAGCAGCTCGGCGGCCAGCGTGGCGTTACGGCCGGCCTCCTCGAACAACTCGAAGTAGGCCCGGTCGCGCGGAGCGAACAGGTCTCCGAGGCGCGGCATCCCCCCGGATGGTATTGAGGGGCAGGTTTCGATGGGCCGCTGCGCGGCGTCCGTGGGACCGGTTCCGCCGGGCATCCATGCCCGACGGTCGCGAGGTCAAGCTACGCGCCGAGTGCCTCCAGCCCGGCCTCGAACGTGCCCAGCTCATCCTCGTCGATCGAATAGACGTGCTCCGGGCCCGGGAAGGCCCCGCCGCGCACCTCGGCGGCGTAGGCCGCGACGCCGGCCACCATCTGCTCGCGCAGCTCGCCGTAGCGCTTGGCGAAGCGCGGGGCGTGGCCGTCGTAGATCCCGAGCAGGTCGTGGAACACGAGGACCTGGCCGTCGGTGGCGGGACCGGCGCCGATCCCGATCACCGGGATCTCCAGGCGCTCCATCAGGCGGGCGGCCACCGCGGCCGGGATGGCCTCGAAGACCAGCGAGAAACACCCGGCCGCCTGCAGCGCGAGCGCGTCGCGAGCGACCCCCAGAGCGCGCTCGGCCGTGCGGCCCTGCGCCCGGTAGCCGCCCAGCGCGGTGGCGGTCTGCGGGGTGAGCCCGATGTGACCCATGACCGGGATCCCGGCCTCGACGATGGCGCGGGCGCGCTGGACGCTCGAGCCGCCGCGCTCGAGCTTGACCGCGTCGCACCCGGCCTCCTTGACGAAGCGCTGCGCGGTGGCGATGGCCTGCGCGTCGGAGGCCTCGTAGGAGCCGAACGGCAGGTCCCCAACCAACAGCGGGGTCTGCAGGCCGCGCCGGGTGGCGGCCGCGAGCATCAGCATCTCCTCGGTCGAGACCGGCACCGTCGACGAGTAGCCGAGCACGGTCATCGCGCCCGAGTCGCCGACCAGGACGAGGTCGACGCCGGCGGCTTCGGCCACCTGGGCCGAGGGATAGTCGTAGGCGGTGACCATCACGATCGGCTCACCGAGGCGCTTCTTCTCGGCCAGCCGGGGGAGGGTCATGGGGAGGGGCGAATCGAGGTTTTGGGGAATCGGGATGCGGGGGGTGGCGGACACTGTCGTTCTCTCCTTCACGCGATGGTTGGCGCCCGCAGCGGGGTCGCCACCTCGCGGTTGTGATTGAGGGACGGTTGGATGAGCTGGTTGTCGATCAGTCGGGTTGCGCCGACGTGCGCGGCGAGAACGGCGAGGGCCTCGCCGTCGAGGCGGCTCACCGGGGCGAGCGTGTCGGTCGAGACGAGCTCGACGTAGTCGGGTTCGATGGCGGCGGCTTCGAGCTCGGCCAGCGCGCGGGCGCGCAGGGCGGCGGGATCGCGCTCGCCCGCGCTGACCTCTTCCTGCACCGCGTTGAGCGCGCGATGAAGCGCGGTGGCCCGCGCGCGATCGTCCGGGGAGAGGTGGGCGTTGCGGCTCGACAGGGCCAGGCCGTCGGCCTCGCGCACGGTGGGGCAGACCTCGATGCGGACCGGCATGTCGAGGTCGCGGACCATGCGCCGGATGACCAGCGCCTGCTGGACGTCCTTCTGGCCGAAGTAGGCCACCTCGGGGCCGACCATGTTGAACAGCTTGCTGACCACGGTGGTCACCCCGTCGAAGTGGGCCCGGCCGCGGTGGGCGCCCTCGAGGGTCTCGGTGATCCCGGCGACGGACACCGCGGTGGTGAAGCCCGAGGGGTAGACCTCGTCGACGCCCGGTGCGAACAGGTGATCGACGCCGATTTCGGCGGCCAGCGCCTCGTCGCGCGCGGCGTCTCGGGGGTAGCGCTCGAGGTCGGCCGGGTCGTTGAACTGAGCCGGATTGACGAACAGCGACACCACGACGACGTCGCACTCGCGGCGGGCCTGGCGCATGAGCGACAGATGGCCCTCGTGGAAAGCGCCCATCGTCGGGACCAGACCGATGGTTCGCCCGGCCCGCCGCGGCCCGAGCAGCGCGGCGCGCAGCTCGGCGACGGTTCGGATCACGTTCATGCCGGTTGGGCCTCTCGCTCCCGAGCGCTTTCGTGACCGCTCGCCAGCGCTCGGGTGGCGCTCACGAGCGCGTCGAACAGCTCGAGCAGCTCGGGCGCGGCCTCGGCCACCGCGTTGCGCTGGCGCGCCACCGTCGCCTCGTCACCCCGGGCCACCGGCCCGGTCAGCGCCCGCTCGGAACCGAGCCTCGCCCAGTTCTCGACCGTCGCGCGGACGAGCGGCACCAGCTGCTCGCGCTCGAGGCCCACGGTGGCGCCGATGCGCTCGGCCGCCGCCTCCAGCGTGATCAGGAAATTCGAGGCGATCGAGGCGGCGGCGTGGTAGGCCGCGCGATCGGACTCGGCAATCTCCACCGGCTGCATGTCCAGGGCGTCGGCGAGCTCGCGCGCCAGGGCCAGTGCGCCGGGCGTGTTGCCGGCGATCGCCGCCCCAGCGCCCGCGAAGTCCGCGCCTTCGGCGGTCACCGTCATCAGCGGATGCAGCGAGAAGGCCTCGTGGGGGGCGAGGACCGCGAGACCGGTGGCTCCCGAGCAGTGGCCGACCAGACGGCCGGCGCTGATCTCCGCCGCGGCACGGGCAATCTCGCCGTCGGGAACGCACAACAGGACGGCATCCGCCCCGGCGCCGTCGGCACCCCGGCCGAGCGGTCCGTCGATCTCGTACCCGGCGGCGGCCAGCGCATCGGCCATGGCGTGCCCCACGCGGCCCGGCCCGACGACGGTGAGCCGCCTACATGAAGGGGTGTCTGAGGAGGTGTCCCGTTCCAGTTCCCGCATCGGAGATACCGGTCGGCGTGTGAAGGAAGATCAGTTGGCTTGAAAGTCCATCCGCGCGATCCGCGTGACGGCCTCGGGCATAAGGATACCCGGTGCCGTGGGCCGCTTACGCGTGCGATGGATCACATGCGCCGTGGTTCTACCCGCCTCGGACCTCCGCAAATACCGGGGATGAGGACCAGCCCCGTCCGTAGCCGGAGTTACCATCGCGCAGCAGTGAGGACCGCCGCGGAGCGTCGCGAGCTGTTGAAGGCCGTTTATGAGGAGGCGCGGGGGTGCGTGCGCTGCCCGTTGCACCAGACGCGGACGACCGTCGTGTTCGGCGCCGGCAACGCCGACGCCGATCTGATGTTCATCGGCGAGGCTCCGGGCGCCAATGAGGACCGGATGGGCCTGCCCTTCGTCGGCCAGGCCGGCAAGCTGCTCGACAAGCTGCTGGCCGAGATCGATCTGGACCGTAAGGACGTGTTTGTGGCGAACACCCTGAAATGCCGCCCTCCGCAGAATCGCGACCCGCACCCCAACGAGATCGAGGCCTGTAACGAGTATTTGCGCCGGCAGGTCGACCTGATCGAGCCCACGGTGATCTGCACGCTGGGGAACTTCTCGACCAAGCTGCTGCGCGCCGACACGACGGGGATCTCGCGCCTCCACGGCCGGGAGGAGGTGCGGATCATCGGGCCGCGGGCGGTCCGCCTTTACCCGCTCTATCATCCGGCCGCCGCGCTCTACACGCCCTCGATGCTCGAGGCGCTGCGGGCCGACTTCCATCGCATTCCCGAGCTGCTCGCGCTCGGTCCGCCCGAGCAACCGCAGACGTTCGAGCCGGTACCTGACCTGGACGATCTCGCCGAGCCCGAGCTCGAATCCACGGCCCGCGACGGCGAGCTCGAGCCGGCCGCCCAGCTCGGGCTGTTCTAGCGCCCCGCGGCGGTCAGATCCGCCCGGCGCCCAGGAGCTCGCGCTCGGTCAGGTCCGACGCGCGGCTGCCGGCGGGCGGCTTGTCGCGCCGCAGGGCCATGGTGAACGCGAGGATCGCGCCGGCGATCTGGATCCCCAGCACCACGGTGGCGAAGTGCGTGGGGTCACGCGAGGCCTGGAGCAGCAGCACGGGCTCGGCGATGGCCACGGCGGCGACGATGACCAGGAACCAGGTGCGCTTGAGCGCCAGCATGTACTGGATGGCCAGGTAGGTTGCCGCCAGCACGGTGAAGGCCGCCCCGAGCGGCAGCAGCGCGGCGTGGGCGGACGCCTTGGTGGCGCCGAAGGCGATGCGGATCAAGGGGCCCGAGGCGAACGCGAAGATCAGCAGCACGGGCACGGCGCAGACGAGGATGATGGCGAGCGCACGGGCCAGGACGGGCCGAGTGTCCTCGCCCGCCGCGCGGCGGCGCGACACCTCGGGCACGAGATAGAAGCCGGCGCCCATGGCGACCCAGATGAGGACCTTGGCGGCCACCGCGACGGCCGAGTACGAGCTGGCGTCATGCTTGTCGAACTGGTGGTTGGCGACGATGATGTCGATGTTCTGGAGCACGGCGATGACGATCAGCCCGGCGATCGGCGCCCACGCGCGCTTGACATGTGGCCAGAGCTTGAACGCGACGTCGACCGTGACGGCGCGGGCCTGTCGGGACGGCCGCCACTCGGGGCCGTACACGTTTCGGCCGAGCTCGAACGCGCAATACAGCGACATCGCGATGTAGGAGAGCAGCGACCCGATATAGGCGCCGGTCACGCTCAGCCCCGCGGCAGCGAGAATCGCGCCGAGGACCAATCGGGTGGCCTGCTCGCCGACCAGGCTGTAGCCCACTGACCGGTAGTCGCCGATGCCCTGCAGGGCGCCGCGCATGAGTGAGACCTCGAGGTAGAGGCAGCCGGCCGGCAGGCCTACCGCCGCCGCCCACGGGTATCGCTTGACCCCGACGGCGTCGGCGATCGGCTGGCGCAAGACGATCGAGACGATGGTCAGGACGATGGTGAAGCCGACCATCGCGCGCGTCCAGCTCCTGACCGTGGCCAGCAGCCCCTCGCCGGTGCCGAGGTGCCCGAGCACGCCCTCGCGCGCGGTCGCCACCTGCATCGCCTGGCCCGCCACGGTCAGGATCAGCAGGTAGCTGATCAGCGCGGCCAGCCGGCCGTAGTTGTCGCCGAGCAGCCGAGCGAACACGAACGTCGACCCGAGCGCGATGACGTTGTTGCCGATCATCGCGACGGCCAGTCCCGCCGCCTTTGCGGTATCGGATTCGCGCAGACGCGCGAGCTGAGGCTCGTAGCGCTGCTTGAGCGAGCTGATCATCGCCGCTGACGGTACCGAACCGCCCGGAGCGGTGGCTCCGTCCGGACGGCCTCCGACGCTGCACTACATTGGCTTATGCCGATGTCGGGGCGCCACGAGACCAGCAGCTTCGAGCAGACCGAGGCGCTCGCCGCCGAGGTGGCGGGAACGCTCGCACCGGGCGACGTCGTCCTGGTCGAAGGGGAGCTCGGGGCAGGCAAGACGACGTTCGTGCGCGGGGCATGCCGGGCCCTCGGAGTCGACGCGATCGTCACCAGCCCGACCTTCACGATCGGTCAGCGCTATCCGGGGCGCGTGCCGGTCTCGCACCTCGATCTGTACCGCGTGGCGGATCTGGACGACGAGGACCCCGAGCTGCTCGATGACTACATCGCGCCAGATCGGGTCGCGTTCGTGGAGTGGCCGGGCGGAGCCGTGGCCAGGCTCGCCGGTCTTGGGCGCGTTGCCGCGAACGTTCTGATCGAGCACGCCGGCGGCGATCAGCGGACAGTGACGATCACCCGGCCGTGACAATCAGCCGCCCCTGACGATCACCTACCCGTGACGATTCTTGCCTTCGATACCGCCACGTCGGCCACCACGGTGGCCCTATCCGGCGTCGGCGACGTCGTGTTCACCGCGCGGCACGATCCACGGCCCGGAGAGCGCCCCGGCCATGCCACGCGGCTGCTCCCGCTGGTGGCGCGCCTGTTCGAGCGAGCCGGCATCGACTGGGCGGCGGTCGACCGGATCGCCGTCGGCGTCGGGCCGGGGACCTTCACGGGCCTGCGCATCGGGATCGCCACCGCGCGGGCGCTGGCCCGGGCGAGGTCGGTGCCGCTGGTCGGGGTCTCGACGCTCCAGTCGCTGGCGCTGGCCCGGCCCCATCCGGATGCGGTCCCGGCCGGTCTCGACGCCGTGCTCGCCGTGCTCGACGCGCGGCGCGGTGAGGTGTTCGCGGCGGGCTGGCGGATGGACGAGGCGGGAGAGTTCGACAACGCCCTGCTGGCCCCGCGAGCGCTCGCGCCCGAGGCGCTGGCCGAGCTGGTCGCGCCGCTCGGACCCGCCGCGCTGGCCATCGGAGATGGGGCGGTAGCATTCAGGGAAGTTCTCGAGCGCTCGGGATCCTTCATTCCGCAGGACGATTCCCCGCTCCACAAGGTCACGGCCACGAACCACTGTCGGCTCGCTGACCACCTGGAAGGGGGCGTCCCCGACGAGGTCAGGCCGGATTACCTGCGGGCTCCCGATGCCGAGATCGCCCATCGCCCGCAATGAGCACGCCGCCCGTCACGATCCGCCCCCTCGGCTACTCCGACCTTCCGCAGGTGATCTCGATCGAGCGCCGTGCGTTCCCGACGCCGTGGTCGCTGGCCATGTTCGTCCTCGAGCTGTCCAAGCCGTCGGGCGTGTGCCTGGCCGCGATCGAGGAGCGGCGGATCGTCGGCTACCTGATCTGCTCCCGCTACGCCGACGTGTGGCACCTGATGAACATCGCGGTCGATCCGCCGGCCCGGCGCCGCGGGCTGGCCACCGCGCTGCTCGAGGAGATGATCGCCCGGGCCGGGGCCGACGCGTCCTACACGCTCGAGGTGAGGCCCTCCAACGGCTCGGCGATCGCGCTGTATGAGCGCTTCGGGTTCCGGTCGGCCGGCACGCGGCGGCGCTACTACCAGGACACCGGTGAAGATGCCCTGATCATGTGGCGCACGACCGAGACCGCGTCGACCCCGAGCGCCTCCGGGTGATCCTCGCCATCGAGACGACCTGTGACGACACCTGCGCGGCCGTCGTCACCGACCAGGGAGAGATCCGCTCCAACGTGATCTCCTCTCAGGGCGTCCACGACCGCTACGGCGGCGTGGTTCCGGAGATCGCCTCGCGGCACCATCTCGAGCTGATCGGCGACGTGGTCGACGATGCCCTCGCCCGCGCGGACGTCGCGCTGCCCGCGGTCGACCTGGTGGCGGTCACGATCGGCCCGGGACTGGTGGCGGCGCTGCTGGTCGGCGCAGCCACCGCGAAGGGTCTGGCCGCCGCCTACGAGCTGCCACTGGCCGGCGTCGACCACCTCCATGGCCACGTGGCGGCGGCATTCCTCGGTCCCGACCCGTTCGAGCCGCCGTTCCTCAGCCTGATCGCCAGCGGCGGTCACACGCTGCTCGCCCGGGTCACCGATCACGGCCCGGGCTACGAGGTCCTCGGCCAGACGCTCGACGATGCCGCCGGCGAGGCGTTCGACAAGGGCGCGCGGCTGCTCGGACTGGGCTATCCGGGCGGACCGGCGCTCGAGCGACTGGCCGCGGACGGCGATCCGGACGCTTTCTCATTTCCGACCGGCCAGCGCATGGGCGGCCTGGACTTCTCGTTCGCGGGGCTGAAGACCGCGCTGCTCTACCGCGTGCGTGACCTCGGTGAGGCGGAGGCGTCGCGCCGGCGCGCCGACCTGGCCGCCTCCTACCAGCGCGCGATCGTCGAGTCGTTGGCCATCCGGACCGAGCGAGCCCTGCGGGACACCGGGCTCGAGCGGCTGTCGATCGGCGGCGGGGTGGCCGCCAACGGCGCGGTCCGCTCGCGCATGTCCGCCCTCGGGGCCGAGCTGCACGTGCCGCCCCGGGAGCTCTGTACCGACAACGCAGCGATGATTGCCAGCGCCGCGCGATTCGTCGAGGGCGTCCCGTATCCCGGCTACCTGGGACTCGACGTTTACGCCACGGGCGAGCGGATACTGGTCGCGACGTGACGCGCGTGGTCCTGTTCGGACGCGACGGCTGCTGCCTGTGCGACGACGCGCGGGAGATACTTCAGCGGGTCCGCCGCCGGCGTCCGTTCGATCTTCAGGAGCAGGACATCGATCGCGACGATGCGCTGCTCCGAGCCTATCTGGAGCGCATCCCGGTCGTTACGATCGACGGTGTCGAGACGTTCGAGCTGTTCGTGGACGAGTCCGAGCTCGAGCGCCGGCTCGATATGGTGAGCACCGCATGAGCTACACGGTCGGGAGCGGCGCCGACGGGGTGCCGCCCGGCGTTGAGAAGCCGGGCGAGAAACTCGCGCTGGGGGTTGCCGCGCGGCTCTCGCGCTACCTCCAGGTCCTGATCCAGGCCCGCAAGATGGGCAAGGAGACGATCTCCTCCCAGGAGCTCGCCGATTACACCCACGTGAACTCCACGCAGATCCGCCGCGACCTGTCGGGCTTCGGCAAGTTCGGCAAGCGCGGGGTCGGCTACAACGTGGAGTCGCTGGTCGACCAGATCCGCAAGATCCTCCACACCTCTGGTCAGCACAACATCGCGCTGTTCGGCGCCGGCCATCTCGGCACCGCGATCGCCACCTCGGACATCTTCGCCGACCATGGCTTCCGCGTGGTCGCCGTGTTCGACGTCGACCGGGAAAAGGTGGGGGAGCACATCGGCCCTCTCGAGGTTCGCCACAACTCCCAGCTGCGGGACGTCATCGACGAGGAGGACATCGTCGTCGCCGTGCTGGCCGTGCCCTCGGCCGCCGCCCAGCGCCTGGCCGAGGAACTCGTCGACGCCGGCGTGAAGATCATCTTCAACTACTCAGACGCGCTGCTGCAGGTGCCCCCCGAGGTCACCGTGCACACCTCGAGCCCGGCCGTCGACCTCCTCTACGCGCTGTACTTCTACCTGACCTGATCGTCGCCTGATCTCGTTCGCAAAGTGAGAAGCAGTCTCGAACTGGAATCGGCGCGCGCCGCCTTCGAGCAGTCGACGGATTTCACCGTCGGCCTGGAGGAGGAGTTCGCGGTGCTCGACGGCCGCTCCCTGGGGCTGGCGCCGCGATTCGAGGAGCTGCGCGACGCGGGCCAGGCGGATGCGGTGCTGGCCGAGTCGATCGCCGGGGAGCTCATCTCGTCCGAGATCGAGATCCGCTCGGGCCGATGTATCGACCTTGGAGCCGCCTTCGTGGCCCAGCGCGACCGCCGGCGCCGCCTGTTCTCACTGGCCGCCGAGCAGGGTCTGTCGCTGGGCTCCACCGGTACGCATCCCTGGTCGGATTACCGCGACCAGCAGATCATCGACACCGAGCACTACCGCCGGGTCGAGGACGGTCTGAAGTACGTGGCGTGGCGCAACAACACGTTCTCGCTGCACGTCCATGTCGGCGTGCGGGGAGCCGACCGGGCGGTGCTCGTATGTGACCGCCTGCGCCCGGTCCTGCCGCTGCTGCTGGCCATCTCGGCCAACTCGCCGTTCCTGGACGGGCGCGATTCGGGGCTGCACAGCGCCCGCTCGCAGATCTTCACCAAGAGCTTCCCGCGCTGCGGCGTGCCCGACGCGTTCGGGAGCTGGGCGGCGTTTGCCTCGTACATCGATTTCCTGGTCAGCACGCGCTCGATCGTCGAGTACACGCAGGTCTGGTGGTCGGTCCGGCCTCATTTCTCCTTCGGCACGGTCGAGGTGCGGATCTGCGACGCGCAGATGACCGCCCCTGAATCGGAGGGGCTGGCCGCGTTGATCGTTGCCTGCGTGGCGCAGGCCGCGCGCGATATCGACGAGGGCCTTCCGTTCACCGATTTTCCGCGGCGCCTGATCGAGGAGAACTTCTGGCGGGCGATCCGCCATGGGCTCGATGGCGAACTGCTCGACCTCGATCGCGCCGAGTCCTATCCCGCGGCGGAGGCTCTGGATCGACTGTTGGCCTGGTCCGCACCGATGCGTGGGGAGCTGGGGATCGAGGTCGCCCTGCCCGCCTTGAATGGAGCGCAGCGGCAGCGGCGCATGACCGACACCGGCGTGAGCCTGCCCGAGGCCTACGCTGCCGTCGTGGCCGAGACGCGCGACACTTATGCGGCGAGCGCCGCGGAGGTGACCCGATGAGCAGCGAACCGAGAGAGCCCTCCGAGGAGGAACTGCGCGCCGCCTACGAGGCGGAGCTCGCGCGACTGCGCGTCGAGCACGTCTTGCTCGACAACGTCGCCGCGCTGGTGAACCTGGGCATGCGGCGTACCGGGCTGGTGCCCGGCACCGAGGCGGAACGCGATCCGGACCAGGTTCGTCTCGCCATCGAGGGGGTGCGCGCCCTGTTGCCCGTGCTCGAGCAGGCGGCGCCTGAGCAGATCGGGGCAATCCGTGATGCGGTCTCCCAGCTCCAGCTCGCGTACGTGAGGATCGGGGGGTCGCCGGCGCCAGGTGGGGGTGCCGATGTTCCTGGTGCCGGCGGGGCGGCGGGCGCCGGCGGGGCGCCGGGTGCCGGAGGGGGTTCAGGGCCAGGCCCCGGAGCGCCGCCTCAGCCCGAGCCCCCCAAGCCCGGCGAGGCGGGACCGGCGCAGCGCAGCGGCCGCCTCTGGGTGCCCGGCCAGTAATAAAGCGGTCGGCACTCTGAGCAGTGGGCGGCCGGGGTCTCAAGGGATCCCCCGGACGAGGCGAAGCAGCGTAGAGAGGACGTAGCGATTCTGCGCCCTCGTCTTGCACCGAGCGCCAGGTCCAGTCGATCGAGGAGGCGACCCGACTCTCCAACGAGGTCGCAGACGCCGCCCAGTCGGGTGCCTCGATCGCCCAGGCGACCGCCGGCGCGGCGGAGCGGGCTCGCGAGCTGGCTTCCCACGGCGCCGAGGCAGTCACTCGAGCGACCGAGGCGATGAGCGCGGTCCGCGACTCCTCGGCGGCGGTCACCGGCGCGATCGCCCAGCTCGGCGAGAAGTCCGATCAGATCGGCGGCATCGTCCAGACGATCACCGGCATCTCAGAGCAGACCAATCTGCTGGCGCTGAACGCCGCGATCGAGGCCGCCCGGGCCGGCGACAGCGGCCGCGGCTTCGCCGTGGTGGCTGAGGAGGTCCGTAAGCTGGCCGAGGAGTCGCAGACGGCCGCGGCGTCGATCTCCCAGCTGGTCGGCGAGATCCAGGCCGAGACCGCCAGCACCGTGGCCGTGGTCGACGAGGGGGCCCGCCAGACCGGCGAGGGCGCCCAGGTCGTCGAGGATGCCCGTGAGGCCTTCCTGGCCCTCGGCTCGAGCGTGACCGAGATGAGCGACCAGGTGGAGGAGATCGCCGGCGTGGTCCAGCGGATCGCCGAGAGCGCCCAGAGCGTCCACGCGCGGATGGCGGACGCCGCGGCGGTGGCCGAGAGCGCCTCGGCCTCGGCCGAGCAGGTGTCCGCGTCGACCCAGCAGACCTCGGCCTCGGCCCAGGAGATCGCCGCCTCGGCCTCGATGCTGGCCGACACCGCGCAGGATCTCGCCAAGCTGGTCGGACGCTTCCGGCTGTCCGCGGCGTAGGCGCTCCACGAGAGCGCCCTCTCGCCGCCCCGCACGCTACACTCACCGACTCCGGGCCTCCGCGCAACACGCGGCGGCCCTTTTCCAGTTTGTGTTGGCTGCGCTTGTTCGCGCCCTCTCTCTAACTCAGACCTTCCCCGGAGGACTTCCTTGTCAAGCTTCCTTGCCCATCACGGCGTGCTCGTTGCGCTCGTCTGCGCTGGTGCTGCCGTCGTCTACGGCATCCTGACCTCGCGCGCGCTGCTTGCGCTGTCGCCCGGCAACGAGACGATGCGCACGATCTCCGCGGCGGTGCAGGAGGGTGCTCGCGCTTACCTCAATCGTCAGTACACGACGATCGCCGGGGTTGGCGTGATCCTGTTCATAGTGCTGATTCCGATCCAGAACATCCGGGTCGCGATCGGCTTCTTGATCGGCGGGTTGTTCTCGGCGTCGGCCGGCTACATCGGCATGAACGTCTCGGTCCGGGCCAACGCTCGCGTGGCCGAGTCGGCCCGCAGCGGGGTGTCACGCGCACTCGAGGTCGCGTTCCGCGGTGGTGCCGTGACCGGACTGCTTGTCGTCGGCCTGGCGCTGCTCGGCGTCGCTGGGTACTACGGCGTGTTGACCTGGATCGCCGGCGAGAGCCAGAAGCATGCTGTGGACGCCCTGATCGGGCTCGGCTTCGGTGGCTCGCTGATCTCGGTGTTCGCCCGTCTGGGCGGTGGCATCTTCACCAAGGCCGCCGACGTCGGCGCGGACCTGGTGGGCAAGATCGAGGCCGGGATCCCAGAGGACGATCCGCGCAACCCGGCGGTGATCGCCGACAACGTGGGCGACAACGTCGGTGACTGCGCCGGTATGGCCGCCGACCTGTTCGAGACCTACGCGGTGACCGCGGTGGCGGTCATGCTGCTCGGTGTCCTGCTGTTCAACCAGCAGTCGGCTGTGGCGCTCTATCCGCTCGTGCTCGGCGCGGTCTCGATCATCGCCTCGATCATCGGCACGTTCGCGGTCAAGTCCCGAGCCGGCAACGTCGAGCGTGCCCTCTACCAGGGCCTGATCGTGTCCGGCGTGCTGGCCGCGCTTGCCTTCATCCCGATCACGTACTGGATGATGAACAAGCTGACCTTCCACACCGGCGCGGCGGCGCCGCACTGGTGGAAGTACTACCTGTGCGCGCTGATCGGGATCGGCGTCACGGCCTGCCTGTTCGTGATCACCGACTACTTCACCTCGACGCGCTTCGCCCCGGTCAAGAGCACGGCGCGGGCATCCCAGACCGGCCACGCCACCAACATCATCCAGGGCCTCGCCCAGGGCTTCCAGTCGACCGCGCCGCCGGCCATCGTGCTCGCGCTCGGCATCCTCGGAGCCTGGAAGCTCGCCGGCGGTGGAACCACCACCGGGATCTACGGCATCGGCGTGGCCGTGATGGCGCAGCTGTCGCTCACCGGCCTGATCGTCGCGCTCGACGCGTTCGGGCCGATCACCGACAACGCCGGGGGCATCGCCGAGATGGCGGACCTCCCCGAGGAGGTTCGCAACGTCACCGATCCGCTCGACGCGGTCGGTAACACAACCAAGGCGGTCACCAAGGGGTACGCGATCGGGTCGGCCGCGTTGGCGGCGCTCGTGCTGTTCAACGCATTCGAGACGGAGGTTCTCCAGGCCGGCAAGCATCCGAACTTCTCGCTCGGCAACCCGGCTGTCCTGATCGGGCTCCTGATCGGCGGCATGATGGTCTACCTGTTCGCCTCGCTGGCCATGGAGGCGGTCGGCCGCGCCGGCGGCGCCGTGGTCGAGGAGGTGCGCCGTCAGTTCCGCGAGAAGCCGGGGATCATGGAAGGCACCGAGACGCCCGAGTACGGCGCGGCGGTCGGGCTCGTGACCCGGGCCGCGCAGCGCGAGATGATCCTTCCCTCGCTGATCCCGATCCTGATTCCGTTCATCGTCGGCCTGATCAGCATCGAGGCACTCGGTGGCCTGCTCATGGGCGTGATCGTGGTCGGCCTGTTCGTGGCCATCTCGATGACCTCGGGCGGTGGCGCGT
>JAFAWR010000329.1 GCA_019241635.1 Solirubrobacterales bacterium | reverse complement strand
GGCTATGACCCGACCAAGCCGGTCGGCACCGGAGCGTTCATGTTCGACAGCTTCACGCCGGGGCAGCAGAGCGTGTTCAAGCGGTTCCCCAACTACTGGCAGCACCCCAAGCCGTACATCGACGAGCTGACGATCATCGACTTCACCGATGACACCGCCCGGGTCAACGCGCTGCTCGGCGGCGAGGTCGACGCGATCGACAACCTGCCGACCGGAGTGATCGCCGAGCTCCAGAACAACAAGGCGCTGCGCGTGCTGGTTTCGCAGACCGGGGAATGGCAGCCGTTCACGATGCGCGTGGACAAGGCCCCGTTCGACGACGTCCGCGTCCGCCAGGCGTTCCGGCTCATGGTCGATCGCCGGCAGATGATCGAGCAGGTGCTTCTCGGCGAGGGCCGGATCACCAACGACATGTACTCGTCTCTCGACCCGGCCTACAACAGCGCGCTGCCCCAGCGCCACCAGGATCTCGAGCAGGCCAAGTCGCTGCTCAAGGCGGCCGGGCGCGAGAGGCTGACGGTCGAGCTGGTCACCTCTCCGATCTTCCAGGGCGTTGTCGCCGCCGCCCAGGTGTTCGCTCAGCAGGCCAGCGGCGCCGGCGTCAAGGTGGCGATCAGACAGGTCGACACCACTACCTTCTTCGGGTCCAACTACCTCGCCTGGACATTCGCGCAGGACTTCTGGGCCACTCGCGAGTACCTGCCGCAGGTCGCGCAGGGGAGCCTTCCGAAGTCACCGTTCAACGAGACACACTGGGCCGACCCGACGTTCATCAAGCTGATCCAGCAGGCCCGCGCCGAGCTGGACCAGACCAAGCGCGACGAGATCCTGCGCGAGGCAGAGGCGATCGAGTACGAGCGCGGCGGATACATCATCCCCTACTTCTCCAACCAGGTCGACGCCTTCAGCACCAAGCTGACCGGCCTGGTGCAGGCCAAGTCTGGGTTCCCGCTGGGCAACGAATGGTTCAAGAACGTGGGGTTCAAGGCCTAGCCGGGTCAACCCGGCAGGGAGGGTGCAATGAGCAAGTTTCTGATCAGGCGGATCATCCTCGGGTTATTGACGCTGTTCCTGGTCTCGATCGTGGTGTTCGCAGCCACCCAGGCGCTTCCCGGAAACGCCGCGCAGGCGATCCTGGGCCGCGACGCCACGCCACAGCGGGTGGCGGCCCTGACCGCGCAGCTGCACCTGGGCGAGTCAGTCACCTCGCAGTACCTGCACTGGCTGGGAGGAGTCGTGCGCGGCCACCTCGGCACCTCGGCCGCCACCCAGGAGTCGGTGTCCAGCTTGATCGGCGGGAGGCTCGCCAACACCGCCTTCCTCGTGCTGGTGGCGGCGATCGTCGCGCTGCCGCTCTCGATCGTGCTCGGTGTGTGGATGGCGGTCAAGCGCGACCGCGCCGCCGACCACGTGCTGTCGACGGGCACGCTGGTGCTCGCGGCGCTTCCGGAGTTCGTGATCGGGATCTTCCTGGCCTGGCTGCTGGCGACCAACCTGACGCACGTGTTTCCGGCGGTCTCACTGGTGGCGCCCGGTCAGCACGCCTGGGATCAACCGAACGTCGTGGTGCTCCCGGCGGCCACGCTCATCATCGCGGTCACGCCCTACATCAGCCGGATCATGCGCGCGTCGATGGTCGAAGTCCTGGAGTCCGACTACGTGACGATGGCTCGGCTCAAGGGACTGTCCAACCGGGTGGTGATCTGGCGCCACGCGGTCCCCAACGCGATCGTGCCGGCGATCCAGGTCTCTGCGCTGCAGCTCGCCTACATGGCCGGCGGCGTGGTCGTGGTGGAGTACGTGTTCTCCTACCCGGGCATCGGCGCGCAGCTGGTCGACTCGGTCTCGAACCGCGACGTGCCCGTCGTCCAGGCGCTGACGATCATCATCGCCGCGGTGTACGTGGTCGTGAACCTACTCGCGGACCTGACCACGATCCTGGTCACGCCGCGGCTGAGGACGGCGTCGCGATGAGCGCCGCGACCGTCACGGCCGAGCCGCTCGCCCCCGCACCGCAGCCGGTCAGGCGCGGGCGAGCCGCGACTCTCGCGCGCGCGACGTTCAAGCAGACGCGGGCGAAGATCGGCCTGGTGATCTTCGTCGTGATGGTGGTGATCGCGCTCGCCGGACCGCTCTTCGCTCCTCACTCGCCGACCGAGTTCGTCGCCGCGCCCAACAGCGGTTCATCAGCGCATGCGCTGTTCGGCGCCGACAGTCTCGGGCGCGATATCTGGAGTCGCTTCCTGGACGGTGGACGCAGCGTGCTCGGACTGGCCGCCGCCGCGACGATCATCGGCGTCGGGCTCGGGCTCGTGATCGGGCTGAGCGCGGCGTACCTCGGCGGACTCGTCGACGAGGTACTGATGCGGATCGCCGATGTGTTCATGGCCTTCCCCCAGATCGTCCTCGCCCTGCTGCTGGTCTCGGCGCTCGGTCCGAAGCTGTGGCTGATCGTCCTGACCGTGGGCATCTCCCACGCTCCCCGCGTGGCGCGGGTGATTCGCGGCGCCGCTCAACAGGTGGTCGAGCGGGACTTCATCAAGGCCGCTGAGGCGGTCGGCGAGTCACGCCGGCGCGTGATCTTTGGCGAGCTCTTGCCCAACGTGACCAGTCCGCTGATGGTCGAGACCGGGTTGCGGCTCACCTACTCGATCGGACTCATCGCCGGCATCAGCTTCCTGGGCCTGGGAATTCAGCCGCCCAACGCCGACTGGGGCAGGATGATCAACGAGAACCGGCTGACGCTCATCGTGCAGCCCTGGGGCGTGATGCTGCCGGTGCTGGCGATCGCGCTGTTGACCGTGAGCACCGGGCTCTTGACCGACAGCTACGCCCGGGTCGTGATCGGGATCGGACGAGGAGAAGAGTGACGTGACCACGACAGCGACAGAAGCCACGCGGCCAGCCAGCAACGGCGCCGTCGATGTGCGCAACCTGCGCATCGAGCTGGTCCGGGACGGCACCGACGTCGTCGACGGGATCATGATCGAGGTGGTCGCCGGCGAGGTGCTCGGACTGGTGGGCGAATCGGGCAGCGGCAAGACCACCGTCGGGATGGCGCTGATGGGCTACTGCCGTCCGGGCGGACAGGTTGTCGGCGGCGACGTCTTGATCGACGGCCATGACGTTCGCAAGTTGTCCGCAGACGAGCTGGGCCGCCTGCGGGGCGGCACCGTCGCCTACATACCGCAGGACCCCGGCACCGCGCTCAATCCGGCGCTCCGGATCGGGCGCCAGCTGTCGGAGATGCTCGAGGCTCACAAGAGCTCGATCAGCGAGTCCGAACGCGACGCGCGAATCCGCGAGGCGCTCGAGGAGGTCGCGCTCCCTCCGAGCGACGAGTTCCTGCGCCGCTACTCGCATCAGCTCTCGGGTGGGCAGCAGCAGCGCGTGGCGATCGCGATGGCGTTCGCGTGCCGACCGCATGTGATCGTCTGCGACGAGCCGACCACCGGCCTGGACGTGACCACTCAGGCTCGGGTGCTCCAGACGATCCGCGAGCTATGCCAGAACCACAAGGTCGCGGCGTTGTACGTGAGCCACGACCTCGCCGTCGTCGCCGAGCTCGCCGACCAGGTCGCGGTCATGTATGCCGGGCGGATCGTCGAGCGCGGCCCGCGCGATGTGATCTTCTCCCAGCCGCGTCATCCATACACGCGCAGGCTGTTGCGGGCCGTGCCTGACCTCGAGGGCAAACGACCGATCGAGGGCATCGCCGGACACGCGCCACTGCCGGGCAACCGGCCCGAGGGCTGCTTCTTCGAGCCGCGCTGTCTGCAAGCCGTCGATCGCTGCCGGACAGCCTTTCCGGAGGCCGTGGAGTATGAGCCCGGCCACTGGGTCAGCTGCTACCGGGCCGACGAGACGCCGAAGGACGGACACGTTCTCGCTCCGGGGCGCCTGGAGGCTCCGGCCGACGTCGGCGAGGTCGTGCTGTCCGCCGAGCAGCTCGACGCCCGTTACCTGAAGAAGCAGACGCTGTTCGACATCAACCTGGCGGTCGCGCGCAACGAGTGCCTGGCGCTGGTCGGCGAGTCGGGCAGCGGCAAGACGACGCTGGCCCGCTGCATCTCGGGGCTGCACCGCGACTACACCGGCACGGTCAAGCTCGGCGACACCACGCTCGCGCGGAGCGCTCGTCAGCGGGGCCGCGAGGCGCGCCAGCGCATCCAGTACATCTTTCAGAACCCGTACGCGTCGTTGAACCCCCGGCGCACGATCGGCCAGACGATCGCGCGCCAGCTCGCGCTGTTCGAGTCCGGTTCGGGGCACGATCGCAGAGCGCGGGTGGAGGAATGTCTTGAGCGTGTGGCTCTCTCGGCCCGGGCAGCCGATCGCTACCCGGACCAGCTGTCCGGCGGCGAGCGCCAGCGTGTCGCGATCGCGCGGGCGCTCGCCGCCGAGCCCTGGGTGCTCGTATGCGACGAGATCACCTCGGCGCTCGACGTCTCGGTCCAGGCTGCGATCGTCGAGCTGCTGGCCGATCTGCGCCAGCAAACCGGGCTCAGCATGCTGTTCATCACGCACAACCTCGCGCTGATCCGTACGATCGCGGACCGCGTGTCGGTGATGACCGGAGGGCGGATCGTCGAAACGGGTCCGGTGAGCGAGGTGTTCGAGGCGCCCAAGGCGGAGTACACGCAGCAGCTGCTCGCGAACACCCCCACGATCGAGGCCGCTCTGGGGCGCAATGGCAGCGGCGACTGAGCCCGCGACCGAGGGTCGCGCTCGCGGCCCGGTGCGCTTCATCGATGAGGGCTCGCCGGATTGGCGGGCGGTGATCTTCTTCGGCGGCCTGGGCACCGACGTGAACGCCTTCTACTCGACCGAGTTCGCCCGGGATGTGCGCGAGCGGCTGCGGCTGCGTGTGGTCAGCGTCGAGCGCAACGGTTTCGGGATGACCCCGTTCGATCCCTCGCTGGGTTACGCGGACGCGGTCGACGACGTGCTGGGCGTGCTCGACTCGTTGGCGATCCGGTGCTTCGCCGTGGTGGCGATCTCCGGCGGCGCGCCATTTGCCGCCGCGCTCGCGGCGCACGTGCCCCATCGCGTGCTCTCGCTGCACCTGGCCGCGGCGGCCGCCGGGCCACTCGTGGCCGACCACGGAACCGCGGCGACGCTATATGCGCCACCCGCGTTGCTGGCCACCGACCCGCCGCTGGCCCACGAGTGGGGGCTGCTCTGCACCGAACCGTTGGCCGACCTGAGCGGGCTCTACGCGCCGGCTTATCTGTACTGGGGCTCCGAAGACGACGTCATCCCACCCGCGGTGCACGTTCCGGAGTGGCGCCGGCGGCTGCCTCGGGTGGCGGCCCTGCGGTCCTACGCCGGCGAGGGTCACGACGTGCAGTACCGCCACTGGGAGCAGATACTGCGCGACGTCGCGGGGCTCGGTTGATCTCCGAAGCCTTCATCACGTGCGCGGTCACCGGTGCCGGAGACACCGTCGCCCGCAGCCCGCACGTGCCGGTGACCCCGGATCAAATCGCCGAATCGGCCTTGGATGCGGCCCGGGCCGGGGCCGCCGTGGTCCATATTCACGTGCGCGATCCCGACACCGGGCGCGGCGCCCGCGATCCGGCGCTGTTCCGGGCCGTCGTCGAGCGGATCCGGGACGCCTCGGACGTCGACCCGGTCCTGAACCTGACCGCAGGGATGGGTGGCGACCTCGTGCTTGGCGGCGTGGAGTCCCCGCTCCCGGTTGATCCGTCCTTGACCGATATGGCGGGGGCGCTCGAGCGGCTGGCCCACGTCGAGGAGCTCCAGCCCGAGATCTGCACGCTCGACTGCGGGACGATGAACTTCGCCGCCGGCGGTGACTACATCATGGCCAACACCCCGGGGATGCTGCGGGCCATGGCGCGCCGGGTGCAGGAGCTCGGCGTGCGCTCGGAGCTCGAGGTGTTCGACACCGGCCACCTCGTGCTCGTCCACGACCTGATCGAGGAGGGGCTGATCGACGCTCCGCCGATGATCCAGCTGTGCATGGGCATCCCCTACGGTGCGCCGGCCGACCTTTCGACGTTGTTGGCCATGGTCGCCCGGCTACCGCACGGCGCTGTTTTCAGCGCGTTCGCCATCGGTCGGCTGCAGCTGCCGTATGTCGGCCTGGGTCCGCTCGTCGGCGCGAACGTCCGTGTAGGGCTGGAGGACAACCTGTACCTCTCGCGCGGCCGGCTGGCCACCAACGCCGAGCTGGTGCAGCGCGCGGTGTCGATCCTGAAGGCCGTGGGGGTGCGCGTGCTCGGGTCAGACGAGGTGCGCGAGATGCTCTCGTTGCGCGCCCGTGTCTGAGCTGCCGGCGCGGGTCGGACTCCTCGGCGGCGGCGTGATCGGGGGCGGCTGGGCCGCCCGATTCGCTTTGAACGGGATCGACGTGCGCGTCTATGACCCCGACCCCGACGCGTCGCGCAAGCTCGACCGCATCCTCCAGAACGCTCGCCTCGCCTACGACAAGCTCACCGCGCTTCCGCTCCCGCCCGAGGGGACGGTGAGCTTCGCGGACTCGGTTTCCGATGCTGTCTGCGGGGCGGAGCTCGTGCAGGAGTCGGCGCCCGAGCGCGTCGAGCTCAAGCAGCGGCTGCTGGCCGAGGCCAGCGCCGCGGCCGGGCCCGACGTGCTGATCTGCTCCTCCACCTCGGGCCTGCGGCCCTCGCTGCTGGCGCTGGAGATGGAGCGCCCGGAGCGCTTCGTGGTCGCCCATCCGTTCAATCCGGTGTACCTGTTGCCGCTGGTCGAGCTGTGCGCCGGCACGGCGACCGCTGCTGCGACCGTGGACCGAGCCGCGGCGGTGTACCGCGCGATCGGGATGCACCCGCTCGCGCTGCGCCACGAGATCGACGGGTTCATCGCCGACCGCCTACTCGAAGCACTCTGGCGCGAGGCCCTGTGGCTGGTGCACGACGACGTGGCCACCGTGGCCGAGGTCGACGACGCGATCCGCTACGGCGCCGGCCTGCGCTGGGCGATCATGGGGACGTTCTTGACCTACCGGCTGGCCGGCGGCGAAGACGGCATGCGCGCGTTCATGAAGCAGTTCGGGCCGGCCCTGGCCCTGCCCTGGACCAAGCTCGTCGACGTCCCCGAGCTGACGCCGGCCTTCCTCGACGAGGTCGCGAATCAGTCCGACGCCCAGGCGGACGGGCAGACGGTGGCCGAGCTCGAGCGCCAGCGCGACGACTGCCTGGTGGCGATCCTCCAGGCGCTGCGGGCGCGCGAGACGGGGGCTGGCGCGACCCTGGCCGACTGGGAGCGTGACCTGCTGAGCCGCTCGCCGGTCCCGCTTGGAGCCGGACGCTCGCCCTCTCCCTCGCCCTCACAGGACGGTGCGTCACCCGAGCCGCTGACCCTACTCGCCCGCGAGGTCCCGCCGGGCTGGCTCGACTACAACGGGCACGTCACCGAGAGCCGCTACCTCCAGCTGTTCGGCGAGGCCACCGACGCGCTGCTCCGCCACATCGGCGTCGACGCGGCCTACCTCGGCGCCGGCGGGAGCTACTACACGGTCGAGACCCACATCTCGCACCTCGGCCAGCTGTTTGCCGGCGACCGGGTGCAGGTCGCGACTCAGGTGCTCGGCTGGGATGACCGGCGCCTTCACCTGTTCCACGTCCTCGTTCGGGCCGGCGAGCAGGACCCGGTCGCCACCGGCGAGCACATGCTCCTGCACGTCGACGCCGAGGCCGGCCGGGCCGCCCCGGTCCGCGACGGCGTTCGCGAGCGGCTCGCCGCGCTGGCCGACGCGCAGGCCGCGCTGGCCCGGCCGCCCCGCGCCGGCCGGCGGATCGCGCTCTAGGCCCCGGCTGCCCGAGCGCTCCTCCCCTCCCACGGACCGTCATGCAGAACCTGCCATTCGCCGGCGGGAGGGCGAACCGTGGCAGGTTCTGCAGCTGGGGCATGCGAGGCGTGCCTAGGTCCGCCAGGACGGTGCCGAGTGGCAGGTTCTGCACGTCCCGGTGAAAGCCCTTGACAACTTATTAGTGGCTGCTAATCTATTTCCTAGTTAGCACTCACTAAGAAGGAGTCTACGGGATATGCCATCCACCACCGCCACCCCAGCCCGCCGGATCTGGACGCTCGTGATCGTGTCGCTCGGGCTGTTCATGATGGTTCTCGACAACCTCGTCGTGAACGTCGCGCTGCCGAGCATCCGGGTCGACCTCGGAGCCTCGATCCAGACGCTCGAATGGACAGTCAACGCCTACATCCTCGCCTACGCGGTCCTGCTGCTGACCGGCTCGGCACTCGGCGACCGGCTGGGGCGCAAGCGCATGTTCATCGCCGGGATCGCCTTGTTCACGGCCGGCTCGGCCGCCGCCGCGTTGGCTCCCTCGATCGACTTCCTGATCGGCGCCCGCGCCATCCAGGGCGTCGCCGCCGCGCTCGTCACCCCGCTGACCCTGACCCTTCTCGCCGAGGCCTTCCCGCCCGAGCAGCGGGGCCTCGCCCTGGGCGTCTGGTCGGGCATCAGCGGCATCGGCGTCGCGCTCGGACCGCTGGTCGGCGGCGCGCTCACCCAGGCGGCCTCCTGGCACTGGATTTTCTGGGTCAACGTCCCGATCGGCATCGCCCTGATCCCGCTGGCCGCCTCTCGGCTGGTCGAGAGCCGGGGCGAGGTCAAGCACATGGATTTCCCCGGTCTGGTCCTGGCCTCCGCCGGCCTGTTCGGCGTCGTCTACGGCCTGGTCCGCTCACAGTCGCTCGGCTGGTCCAGTGCCGAGGTGGTCGTGGGCCTGGCCGCCGGAACCGCATTGCTCGTGGCCTTCGTCTGGCAGGAGCTGCGCACCTCGGAGCCCATGCTGCCGATGGAGTTCTTCGCCAACCGCGGCTTCGCCGTGACCAACGCGGTGTCGATCGCCATGTACTTCGGGATGTTCGGCTCGATCTTCTTCCTCAGCCAGTTCCTCCAGAACGTGCTGCACAACTCACCACTCCAGGCCGGCGTGAAGCTGCTGGTGTGGACCGGCGCGGTGATGATCGTGGCGCCGGTGGCCGGATTCATGTCAGAGCGCTACGGCAGCCGGATGTTCATGGCCGCCGGGCTCGGGCTCCAGGCGGTCGCGCTCGGGATGCTGGCCACGCTGGCCGGCGTGCATGAGAGCTACGCGAGCATGCTGATCCCGTTCGTCCTGGCCGGTAGCGGCATGGCGCTGGTCTTCGCGCCCTCGGCCAACGCCGTCCTGGCCTCGGTTCGGACCTCGCAGACCGGCCAAGCCTCGGGCGCCACCAACGCGATCCGCGAGCTGGGCGGGGTGCTCGGCATCGCGGTACTGGCCACCGTGTTCACGAGCCACGGCAGCTATGTCGCGCCGCAGGCGTTCGTCAACGGCCTGGTCCCGGCCCTGTGGGTCGGAACCGCGGTGCTCGCCGCCGGCGCGCTGATCGCGCTCGTCCTCCCGTTCAGCACTCGGGCGTCGGCCGCCGAGCACGCCGCCGCCGAAGGAGCCGCGAGCGAGGCTCACGCCATGGCGATCACCGCGTGACCCGCCCCTACCCGCCTGAACCTGCCCTACGATCGGTGCTGAGCGAGATGGCCACGACATCGCCCAAGACTCCCCGTCAGCGCGTCCCGGCGTCCGAGCGCCGGGACGCGCTCATCGACGCCGCCGTCCACGAGTTCGCCCACGGCGGGCTGCACGGCACGCCGGTCGACCGGATCGCCCGGCGCGTGGGCGTGGCGCAGCCCTACGTGTTCAGCCTCTTCGGCAGCAAGCGCGACCTGTTCCTCGCCGCCGTGGAGCGGGGCTTCCAACTCGTAGCCGACACATTCACCAAGGCCGCCGCCGAGTTCGACCCGGCAACCGCACCGCCCGAAGCCGACCTGCGCCAGGCGATGGGCGCCGCGTATGTCGAGATGCTGGCCTCCGATCGCGACTACCTGATGCTGCAGCTCCACGCCTACGCCGCCTGCGACGACGAGGAGATTCGGGAACGCGTGCGAGCGGCCTACGCAGGATTGGTGGCGCACGTCGAAAGCTTGTGGGATGCGAACCCGGAGGAGATCGACGATTTCTTCCGCTACGGCATGTGGCTGAACGTGGCCGCCGCGCTCGGGGTCGAGGATCTCTCGGCCGGGTGTGAGTGGATGCGTGCCGAGGCGCAGGCCGGCGCGACCCCACCCCCTACTGATTGATCAGTCAGCCACCCGGCGCTCCGGATAGCGCGGCAGGCCGTCGTCGGGGATCGGCTCCCACGGCGCCGCGTAGGCCACGAACTGCCGCGCGGCCGGCCGGATGCCCGGGTCCTCGTCAAAGGCCCCTAGGCGGACCCCGACCCGGGTGGCGTCGTTCGGCTGGCGGCTGAACAAGGCCGAGCCGCAGTCGCCGCAGAACCACTTCTCCGCGCCGCCCTCCGGCTTCCAGGCCCGCAGCCGGTCCTCGCCCTCGATGATCTCGAACGACCCCGGCTCTACCGCCGCGCTGGCCGAGGCGCCGGTACCGGTGCGGCGCTGACAGCGGGTGCAGTGGCAGTACTGCGCGGAGACCAGCGGCGCGGTGACCGCGAAGCGGACGGCACCGCAGCCACACCCCCCGGTCAGTCGAAAGCTCGTCGCCATCGTCGCGAGCTAGACCTGGGCCGCCAGCTTGGTCAGGTCGCGCTCGGGGGCGATCCCCCACCGCTCGGCCACCTGCGTGAGGTGATCGTCGAGGTCCCAGCGGTCGGGGCGCTCCTCGCCCGAATGCTCGGGGCTCGCGCCCTTGAGCGCCATGCACCCGGCGTTGTCGCCGATCGCCCGGATCTCGTCGACGTCCTCGGCGCTCAGCCGCAGCTCGGCGGGCAGCGCGGCCAGCTCGGCGCGCTTGCTCTCCACCGGGCGGGCATCGGCACCAGCCTCCTGGATCAGGGTCGGGACCACGCAGGCGACCGGGGCGTGGGCCATGTTCCACTGGCAGGCCAGCTGGATCATGCTCAGGCGGGCGCGCTCGGCAATCGGCCGCATCCGGTCGAGCCGGTCGCGACCCTGCTCGATCCAACCCGCCGGGCGAAAGCCGCGGTGGTCCTGCGGCGCCATCTCCTGGCCGGGCAGCACATCGTCGAAGAACAGGCCGCCGTAGTCGACCACGCGTGTGATCACCTTCACCCCGGCCGCCGCCGCAGCGTCGAGGCAGAGCTCACCCGGCCACGGCTCGAGCGGGTTGAGGATGATCATCGCCCAGTCGAGCAGGCCGCCGAACCGCTCCAGGCAGTCGATCAAGTCGAGCGTGAAGCCGTTGGCCGGGCCGGGCGCCACGCCGATCAGGCGGGTCAGTCCGGCGTCCCGGAGCGCGGCCATCTCCTGCCAAACGCGCTCGCTGGTGTATCCGGTCCGGTCCGGGTTGTGGAGCAGCAGCAGGTCAAAGCGATCGATCCCACACCGCTCGAGGCTGCGCTCGGTGGCCATCCGCAGGTAGTCGCCGTAGCCGGACTCGTCTCGCAGGCGCCGATCGGTGAAGCGGGGGAAGCCCTTGGCCCCGTCGCGCTCGCCCAGATAGAAGTCGTGTCCCACCGCGCCGACGATGCACATCTCCTCCCGCGCGCGGCCGGCGATCGCACGACCCAGCATCCGGTCGGCCTCGCCCGTCCCGTACACATCGGCGGTCATCACCGTCCGGATCGACTCGTCGGGGGTGATCAGGGCCAGGAAGCGCTCGTCGTCGAGCGCCTCGCCGAAGCGCATGAACCGCCCGCCGCTCCAGGTGCCGACGGCGACCGGCCCGGGGGCGAGCGCCCGAGCGCCCGCGGCTGAGGATTGGTCCGCCATGGGTCGTGCAGTTTAGGCGGGGTCACCGTTGCGGCCTCCCGCCCCGCCTCCATCGCCCCTCTGGTGGTCACCGCTGCCGCCACCACCGCCCCTTCTCCAGGTCGTGGAAGACGATCTCGTCGCGGCCACAGGTCGTCACCACCTCCCAGTAGCGCCGGCGCAGCGGCCGGTCGGTCCACCAGCGATCCTCGATCAGCCACGACTCCCGCACCGCGTCGACGGTGCGGCCGTCCACGGTCACCGGGCAGCCGTCCTCGGCCGCGCCGACCTCAACCCGCCGGGGAGTGGCCAGTCGACGTGGTCCCGTCATTGCGCGACCTCATCCCTCGAAGGGCGTCAGCACCGCGCGCCGCTCGGGTACACGGGAATCGGAATCCACCTCGAGCACCTTCAGGGCGGCGTCGGGCCCGGCGGCCGCCCGGGCCTGGCGGATGGCCTCGCGCAGGCGCGCCATCCGGGCGGCCACGGGATCGTCAAGCAGGCCGCGCTGGTCGCTGGCGTGCGGCCCAAACCGCTCGACGGCCAGGCGGAGCTGCTGCGCCGGCGCCGGCATCAGGGCCAGCCGAGGCGCGAGCACGAGCCGCATCCGCGCCGGATCGGCCAGCGCCTCGCGGAACACCACCTGCTCGCGCCAGGTGCCGCCCTGCTCCACCAGCACCGCCGAGAGCACAACCGCGCGCAGCGTTCGGCCGCGCCGCTCTCGCCGCGCCAACAGGCGATCGATGAGCAACCCGAGCGCCCGCTCGAGCTGAACCCCGGAGGCGGCCTCGGGCAGCTCGAGCGCCTCACGCAGGAACTCGCGCGCCGGTCGCGGCCGCAGGGCACCGTCGCCCCCGCCGGCGAGCTCGTGGGCGTGCAGCCCGGCCGTGCCGAAGCGGTCGGCCAGCGCCGCCGGGGCAAGCGCGGCGAGCTCGCCCAGCGTGCCGATACCCAATCGCTCAAGCGCCACCGGCAGGTCGGCCAGCGCCGGCCGGGCGCGCAGGAGCGCCACCGGCAAGGGCGCCAGGAAGGCGCCGGCCTCCTTGCGTCCGCCCTGAACGATCATTGGCCGGCGGACTCGCGCGCGCGTGGCCGCCGCCACCGCGGCGAACCGCGACGGCGCCACCCCATAGCGAGCCGGCACCCGCAGGCTCCGGCGTGCCGCGGCCAGCACTCCCTCGATCCCGCCGTACAGCCGCAGCAGCCCGCGGGCGTCGAAGCAGACCAGCCCGGGTCGCTCGGGCTCGACCGCGGCGCCGATCGACTCGAGCCGCACCAGCAGCCGCTCCCAGAAATCGGCCACACCGGCCGGATCGGGGGGGATCAGCGAGAGACGGGGGCAGCGGGCGAGGGCCTCTCCCAGGCGCATCCCTGGCTGAACCCCGAACGCCTCGGCCGACAGCGAGACCTCGCCGATCTGCTGCGTGCCGCCGGGCTCCGGGGCCAGCGCCACCGCCTCCTGCAGCAGTTCGGATCGGTCACCGGCGGCGACCGTCAGCTGAAACCGAGGGATCAAAACGCACGCGATCATGACCGAACGCATGTTCGCATATGGTCCGGACGGGATGACCCAGTCCGGACGGGATGACCCACTCCGGAGGGGTCACCCAGTCCGGACGAGAACGGCTTAGGTCACTGGAACGCCACCGGATAGCTCTTGACCTCGATGGCCCGCCCATCCGCCGACAGCCAGGTGATCGACCAAACCTCATCACGCTGCCCATCGGGGACGCGCAGCAGCGCGACATTGTTCGAGACCGGCACGCTCTTTGCGACCTGATGGCGCCGTCCCGGGTACTGGATCGACCACGTGGCTCGGACCACTCCATCCGGGAGGATGTCAAGCCAGGTCTTCGGCCCGTTCAGAAAATCGCGGGCCGGCTCGTCCGCGATCCCCTCGGGGGGAGACGCGGACCGACCGCGTACCATCACGGCGCCGGCGGTCAGCGCCGGGCTGGCCAGCAACGCCCCCCTGCGTCCGATCGACTGGACGAGAGCCCTGTGACTCCCCTGGATCGGGAGATACCGAGCGAAGGGGACCTCGAGCCAGACCACCACGTAATGCGGCGCGGGGACGTAGTACCGCACGTGGCCCCGGCCCGTGAGCGCATTCCCGAAGCCTGGAGCGGGTCGCGTGACGACAGGTTGCGCGACGTCAATGTCGAGCCCGGCGGTCCTGCCGATGGCCAGGAAGATCCGCCGGTTGCCGGGCAGCCGCGCCACCAGGCGCGTGAGGCTCGGCACCACGGTCAGGTTCTGGGGACCCGTGCCCGGATGAACCCCGGGACCGGACTCGAAGACGAACAGGTGCGGGATCGGCGCATCGATCCGATCGGCGGCGGTCTGCGGTCGCCTGAATACCCCAAGCTCCCCTACGAGCGCCCGCGCCCCGGCCGGAACCCCCACCGCAGGCGACAGAGGCTGAGACGCCCCGTGACGAGCGGTTCCCGCCTGCAGCAGCAGAACCGCGACAAGCACGCACGCCGCAACCGCCGACACACCGGCAAACGTGCCGGCCGGCGGCCGGGGCGCGCGCGCCAGCGCCAGACGCATCCGTCTCTCCGCGGCCAGCCGAAGCTCGCCCTCCAGCTCATCGAGGTAGCGATCGATCATTCTTCCTCCTTCAGCCTGGCCCTCAGCGCTCCCAGCCCGCGGCTCACCCGCTTGCGGACGACCTGCGGCGAGACCGACTGCTCGAGCGCGATCTGGTCGTAGTCCTTGTCGTGGAGCACCCGGGCCTCGACGGCCACCCGCTGATCGCGCGGCAGCGAACCCAGCAGCTCCTCGCCGCCGAGCTCGAGCACGACATCGGCGTCGATGCCGGAGACCTCCTCGAGCACCGGGCGCCGAATCCCAAGCCGCCGGCACATGCGCGCCTCGACCGCGCCACGACGCGCGGCGCCGGCGAGCAGATTCGCGGCGATCCCGGTCAACCACGCCCCCGCTGCGCCCCGGGCGGGGTCATAGCGGCGGCAGTGGACCAGCGCGGTGGCGAACACCTCGGCCACGAGATCGCCGACGTCGGGCGCCGCGGCACGACGCGCGACGAAGGCGAGAACCGCCCGGCTGTGCCGGCGGTAGAAGGTCGCGAACGCATCCGGCTCGCCGGGCGTCCGGGCCAGCAACTCCGCATCGGACAGGTGCTCGAGCTCGGTCACTGATTCCTCTTCGCACGAGCAGCACCGATCTGTGACCGCGGGCGACCGAGCAGCCGTAGCGGCGATTTGTCGAACTCAGCGCCGGGTAGTCTCGCGACGCCTCGCGCGCGTGCGGGAACATCGCCAGACCAAGAGGGAGGTCGCAATGAGGGTTCGGTTCCTTTCCACGGCAGCGCTGCTTGCCGCTTCAATGCTGCTTGTCACCGGCACTGCGAGCGCGGCAGCCGCCACCGGACCATACGTCTCACTCGGAGATTCCTACACGGCCGCCCCGCTGGTTCCCTCCCCCACCGGCAACCCGATCCTATGCGGGCGCTCGACCAACAACTATCCCTCGGACATCGCCCGCGCGATCTCCCCGGCCAGCTTCACCGACGCGAGCTGCTCGAGCGCGACCACGGCGGACATGACCCAGCCCCAGAACCTCTACGGCCTCCAGACCAACCCGCCCCAGTTCAATGCGCTGGCCAGCAACGACGCACTCGTCACGGTCGGGATCGGCGGCAACGACGCGGGCCTCATTGGAGTCGCGGAAACCTGCGCCAAGCTCGACGCGACCACGCCCTTCGGAACCCCGTGCAAGAACCACTACACGGCGGGTGGCAGCGACCCGAACGTGGCCGCGATCAACGCCACCGGTCCGAAGGTCGCCTCCGTACTGCAGGGCATCCACAGCAGAGCCCCCAGTGCCAAGGTCCTGATCGTCGGCTATCCGGACGGCCTGCCCACGAACGGCACCGCGTGCTGGCCGTTCGTGCCGATCACCGCCGGGGACATCACCTACTTCAACGGCCTCGAGCAGCAGCTCAACCAGGTCATCGCCACCCAGGCGGCCAACAACAACGCGACGTTCGTCGACACCTGGAACTCGAGCATCGGCCACGACGCCTGCAAGCCACCGGGCGTCGCCTGGGTCAACGGGATCGTGCCGACCTCGGCCGCCTTCCCGCTCCATCCCAACCAGGCGGGCGAGGCGAACATGGCCCGGCAGTCGCTGATCGCGCTCGGCTGAGCCACCCGGAGCGCCCGCGCAACCGCGCCACCGACCGCCCCGCGCTGGTACGGTCACGCTGACCATGGCGCCACCGAACCCGTTCGACATCGCCTCCGAGGGAATCCGCACGCTGAGGGCGTTCGGGCAGCGCATCCCCGGCGCGGGCGACGTGCTCGCCCGCTCGCTGAAGGACGCGGTGAGCGGCCGGACGGTGATGATCACCGGCGCCTCGTCGGGGATCGGCAGGGCGGCGGCGCTCGAGATCGGCGAGGCCGGCGGGACGATGCTGCTCGTGGCCCGTCGCAAGGACCAGCTGCAGGAGGTGGCCGACGAGATCGAGGGTCTCGGCGGCACCGCGTACGTCCATACCGCCGACCTGAGCGACACCGACGACATCGACCGGATGTGCCGGGAGGTGCTGGCGCAGCACGAGTCGGTCGACGTCCTGGTCAACAACGCCGGCAAGTCGATCCGCCGCTCGGTCGATCGCGCCTACGAGCGCTTCCACGACTACCAGCGGACGATGCAGCTGAACTACTTCGCCGCGGTCAAGCTGATCCTCGCCTTGCTCCCGACCATGCGCGAGCGAGGTAACGGCCACATCGTGAACATCTCGACGATCGGCCTACAGATGAACACTCCGCGGTTCAGCGCCTACGTGGCCTCCAAGGCGGCGCTGGATGCGTTCAGTCGCTCGATCGGTCCGGAGATCATCGACGACGGCGTCCACATCACCACCGTGTACATGCCGCTCGTGCGCACGCCGATGATCGCGCCGACCAAGATCTACGACCGCTTCCCCACGCTGAGCCCCAAGGATGCCGGCCACATGATCGCCGAGGCCATCCGCAAGCGGCCCAAGCGCATGGCCACGACGCTCGGGACCATCGGCCAGCTGAGCTATGCGATCGCACCCGGCGCCCAGGACCTCGTGGTGAACCGCGCCTACCACCTGATCCCCGAGGGCGATCAGAAGCAGCCCGCCCACGAGCCGACACCCGAGGAGCGCGCGTTCGTGCGCGCCACGCGCGGCGTGCACTGGTAGCGCGAGGCTGAAAACCTAGACCGAGCTGCCGGCGTCGCGCATGAGCTGACCCACCGGCACCGCGCGCAGGTGCTCGGTGAGCAGCCGCTCCTCGAGCCTCGAGACGAGCGCGTGCACCTGCCGCGAGCTGGTCAGCGTCAACTCGATGACCTCGCCGGCGTGCAGGTTGCCGACTCGGTCGTCGAGGTCGCGCAGCCGGACCGCGCCGGCGACCAGACGCCCGCCGGCGCCGTGGGCCATGAACCACTGGCCGACGCTCGGCCCGCTCGAGGCATACAGGAAGTGATGGTGGAAGCCCAGCCGCGCGATCAGGTCGTGCAGCTCGTCGCGGGCCCCGAGCCAGCGCACGAGCCCGCCGTTGGGCAGCCGCGGCACGGCCTGATCGCCGTAGGCGACGACCAGCGTCTCCTGGAGCGGCGCCGGCCGGGCGAGCGCGAACGACGCGCGGATGCCGCGCTCGGCCAGCTGGTTGGCGATCGTCGGAATCTCGGATGCCGGCGCGTCAATCAGCACCCCGACCTCCGGGTGGCTGGTGGCCACCGCGGTCACCGGCTTCATGTGCACGAAGTGCGAGACCAGGCTGTAGGAGGCGCCGGTGGTGAGCGTCCAGCCCGCGATCACGAGCGCCGCCGCTGTGCCGGTGATCGCGCGGGCGGTGCGCACCCGCCAGGCCGGCAGCGGGGTCGCCCGGCGCTCGTCGCTCATGATCAGCGACGCGGTCGCCGGCCGGCGGGCGAAGCGCGGATCGGGCTCCGGTCGCTCGGCCAGCGCGCGCTCGAGCGCGGGCGGGATGTCCGCGACGGTCTCGGCCACCTGGGCCAGGCCGAAGCGCAGGAGCGCCTCGTTGGAGACCCGGACGTGTCCGTAGCCGAAGCCGTAGGAGATGACCGGGCAGCCGCGGATGATCGCCTCGAGCACGGTCAGGCCGGCACTCGAGTGGATCAGCGCGTCGCTGGCGGCCAGCACATCGCCCATCCGGTCGGTGAAGCCCATCACCCGCAGCCGCGGATCGGAGCCGAGCTCGCGCGAGACCCGTGCCCGCAGCGTGTCGTTTCGCCCGCACAGGCACAGCACGATCGCGCCGGGCACCTGGAGCGCGGCGCGCGTGGCGCCGAGCAGGTCGCCGACGCCCCAGCCTCCGCCCGATACCGCGATCACCTTGGTGTCGTCGGCCGGCAGCGCCAGCGCCCGTCGGGCGTCGGCGCGCGAGCGAGCGGCCAGGAACGAGGCCGAGGTGGGGGGCTTGGCCCAGCGCACGCTGCCCGGCCCGGCGATCGACTCGACCTCCTCGGCCGTCTCGGGATGGGTGATGAAGTGCAGGTCGATCCCCGGATGGGCCCAGAACTGCATGCCGGCCAGGTCGGTGATCGAGGAGTAGCACGGCACCTTGAGCCGCCCGGTTCTTCGCAGCTCGCCGAGCACCGCGGTGACCCCCGGGTAGGTCGAGACGATCACATCCGGGTTGTGCGCGCGGATCAGCCGCATCAGCCCGCGGCGCCCGAGCAGCGTGAGCAGCTTCATCGAGAGCCAGCGGGTCGGAGCGACGCCCATGAACAGCCGATACTGGAAGTCGAACAGCCACGGCACCCAGCGGAACATGAACTCCGAGTTCTCGCGCAGGAGCTTGGTCAAAAACCAGCCCATGGCCGGCAGGCCGTTGACGATCGCGATGTTGGCGTCGGGATCCTCGTCGCGGAACTCGCGGGCCACCGCGCGCGCGGGCAGGTCGTGGCCCTCGCCGATGTCGGCCGAGATGATCAGGATCTGGCGGGGGCGGGACTCGGCGTCGGGCTCGCCGGCCGGGATGACCGCAGCGGCCGCGCGCTCGGAGTCTCGTGCCGCCTGCTCCTGGCGCCAGTCGACATAGCGCTTGACGCCCTCGGAGAACGGGGTGCGCGCCGTCCATCCCAGCTCCTGTTCGGCGCGCGCGCTGAGCACGACCTTGCCGCCGAAGTCTCCCGGGCGCGCGGGCGTGTAGACGATCTCGACGTCGCCGAGCAATTCCTGCACCCGCAGGGCGATCTGCTTGATCGTCACGTTCTCGTCGCTGGCCAGGTTGTAGACCCGGTTACGCGCCACATCGGCCAGGCCTGAGGCCACGCCCTCGGCCAGGTCCTCGACGTAGACGAACCGTCGCGACTGCCCGCCGTCTCCGGCCAGCGTCAAGGGCTCGCCGCGCAGCGCCTTGTTCACGAAGGCGGGGATGACCGCGGCCTCGCGCGCGCGGGGACCGTATGGGATGCCGAAGCGCAGGATCGTGAAGTCGATCCCGTAGAGCTCCTGGTAGGCCTTGCAGTAGAGCTCGCCGGCCAGCTTGGTGCTGGTGTACAGATGCGAAGGCGCCGGCAGCAGCGTGTCCTCGTCGACCACCTCGCCGTCGCAGTCGGAGTACACCCAGATCGTCGAGGCGTAGACGATCCGCTTGACGCCGGCGCGGCGCGCCGCCTCCAGAACCGCCACCGTCCCGCGCGCGTTGACCCGTTCGGCGTCCTCGGGCTCGGCGTGGACGTCGTTGACGTCGGCTACCGCGGCCAGGTGGGCGACCGCGTCGCAGGAGTGCAGAGCGCGCTCGAGCGACTCGCGGTCGGTGATCGACCCGAGCACCGTGTCGACGCTGCCGGCCTCGTGCCAGGGCGAGGGGCGCAGGTCGTAGATGACCGGCTCGTGTCCGGCCGCGCGGAGCTTGTCGACCACGTGCGAGCCGATGAACCCCGACCCTCCTGTAACCAGAACTCTCATGCCGATGGCCGGTAGTACAGCGGGACGCAGGAATGGTTTCGCGCCACCCAGTCGGAATTGGGCAGCTCGACGTCGTGGCCCATGATCCGGTGGCACGGCTCGTCGTAGACGCGCCCGGTCGAGCGCTCGAGCCAGTCGAACACGATGTACTTGTACAGCCCCGAGGTCATGCCCTCGGGGAGCTCCAGGCGGCTCGGGTAGCGCGGGTTCAGCTCATCCCGCGCCACCGCGTTCTTGAACGCCACGATCTCGGGCAGGCGCTCGATCTGGACCAGGCCCAGCGCGGCGGTGAACTCGTTCATGCGGAAGTTGAGACCCGGGACGTCATAGGTGGGCTTGCCGTAGTTGCGGAAGGCACGCGCATGCTCGATCACCTCGGCATGGCGCGAGACGAGCACGCCTCCCTCTCCGGTCGTGATCGACTTGGTCGCGTACAGGGAATAAATCCCTGCGTCACCGTAGGTTCCCGCCCGGACGCCATTCCATTCGGCGCCGTGCGCGTGGGCGCAATCCTCGATCAGGAAGATGCCGTTCTCCCGGCAGTAATCCGCGATCTGGATCGTGTCGAAGGCAATGTGGCCGCCGATGTGGACGAGGAACGCCGCCCGCGGCTTGTAACGCTCCGCCTTGGCCTCGAAGTCGGCGAACGACATGCACAGGTCCTCGCGGTTGCAGTCGACGAATTGCACGCTCGCGCCCGCGTTGATCGCCGCGAGCGGGGTGGCCATGAACGTGTTCGACGGACAGAGCACGGTTTCCCCCTGCACACCCGCGAAATGCAAGGCGGCGACGGCCCCGCCGGACCAGGATCCGGTGGCCACCGCGGGGAGGCCGTTGTAGTCCTCCCAGGCCGCCTCGAAGCGCCGGTTCATCTCGCCCTCGGACCAGTGGCCCGAGTCGATCACCTCGTCGATCAGGGCGTGGAAGCGATCGCGGTCGCGCGGGTCGAACCCGATCGCGAAGCGCGCGTACGCAGGCGCGGTCTGTTGCGAGGAAGCAGTAGTCATCGTCTTGGCGGTGGGTTGGGCGGGGCCCAATTAGACCGATCGTGCGCTGCTACGCCGGCCGGGGCACCACGATCCAGCCTGTCAGAGAGCTAGGACGGTACCGATTTTCTGGCGTTTGAGTTCTCTCACGATGAGCTTTAGAGCCTCCGTGGTGCGCTCGTGAGAGCCCCGTGAACTATAGAAATCCGCATCGTGCAGGAGGATCACGTCGCCGGAGCACAGGTTCGCGCCGGCCCGGCTGGCGATTCGCTCAGGGGTGGTAAATCTTCGCCAATCCTTGCCCCAGCGCGACCAGAGCACCGGTTTGAGGCCCCGATCGCGCGCCGCGTCCAGCCCGGCGGGGCTGTAGAGCCCGTAGGGCGGCCGGTGGATCTTCGGACGGACGCCGGTGGCCGTTTCGATCGCCTCCGCGCCGCGGTCCAGATCGTCCTGCACCGCCCGCGCGCTCAGGACGGGCATCGGACGATGGCGGTACCCATGAAGCGCCACCCCGTGCCCGCGCTGGGCGATCTCGGCGGCCAGCGCCGGCCGGCGCTGCACCTGCTCGCCGACCAGGAAGAAGGTCGCCTTGATCTGCGCCTCCTCCAGAATCGCCAGCACCGCGGGCGTGCCAACCGGGTGGGGCCCGTCGTCGAAGGTCAGCGCGACCCCGCCGCCGGACACGGTGCACGTGATGCCGAGGCCCCGAGCGGCGCGGGGAACATGGGGAGCAAGCAGATGGGCGATCACTGCGGGAATGATGATGGGGTTTTCCGCCCGCGCCCGGCCAACCGGCTCGCCATCGAGCGGACTGCGCCGCCCGCCGGGAATCCCGAGCGCCGCCGCGGCGTCCTGGTCCCCGTAACGTGTTGCGCACGCCGCCCACCGACCCCCCAGTGACGCCCGACCTCGACGCCTGGCTCCCCGACCCCTCGCTCCGCGTCCGCCACCGCCGCGCCACGAAGGCCCCGCCCGAGCAGTTGTGGGAGGCCGCCCGAAGCGTGCGTCTGAGCGACGCCCGCCGCCTGGGGCGCCTGGTGCGCTGGCGCATCCCCGGCCTGCAGGCCGACCTCCCGTTCGACGAACTGTTCCGCGCGCCGCCGTTCATCGTGCTGGCCGAACACCCCGGGCGCATGCTCGTGTCCGGTCTGGTCGGCCGCATCTGGACGCTCCGCCGCGACTACCCCGAGCTCAAAGACCCCGAGGACTTTATGGGCTGGCACACGTCCGGCACCGCCAAGGTCGTGTTCGCCAACTGGATCGAGCCATCGGACACCGGCGCCTCGATCCACGCCGAGGCCCGGGTCGAGGCGATCGGCGCCCAGGGCCGGGTCGGGGTGGCCGCCGTGCGCCCGCTCGTGCGCGCGTTCGGAAGCCTGGTCGGCAGCGACGGGATCGATCTCGCGGCCCGCCGCGCGGAGCAACAACTCTGAAACAAACCGGGGAGTCGGCGGCGCGCGGGTCTAATGTCACGCCTGTGAGCGCGTTCGAGTCAGAGGTGATCGTCCGCCACATCCGTTTCTCGAACCCCGAAACCGGCTGGGCGGTCCTCGACGCGGCCGCCGCGGACGGCACCCCGATCGCACTCGTGGGCCCCCTGATCCACCTCGAGGAGCGCGAGCGGGCGCACGTCGTCGGTGCGTGGGTGACCGACAGCCGCTACGGCCGGCAGGTCAAGGTCAGCCAGGCCAGCCCGCTGCCGCCCGCGGACACCGACGCCGAGGCGGTCCTCGCCTACCTGGTGCGGGTCAAGCACGTCGGAGCCAAGCGGGCCACGCGCCTGATCGAGCGCTACGGCCCCGCGGCAACCTTCGAGGCGATCGACGCGGACCCGCACAGCGCGTTCGCCGCCGCCGGCATCCGCGGCGCCGCGCTGGCCGAGGCCACCCGATCCTGGGAGCGCCTGCGGGTCACCCGCCGGCTGCACCTGCTGCTGGCGCCGCACGGCCTGGCCTATCTCGCCTCGCGGATCCGCGAGACCTATGGCGACGGCGCCCACCGCATCCTGTCCGAGTGCCCCTACGAGCTGACCAGCGTGTTCGGGGTCGGGTTCCTGATCGCCGACCGGATCGCCCGCGCGCTCGGCAGCGCCGCCGACGGGCCCGAGCGCGACCGCGCCGCGATCCTCCACACGCTGTCCGAGGCCGAGCGCGGGGGGAGCACCTGCATGCCGGTCGAGCTCCTGCTCGGAGCCGCCCGCGAGCTGCTCGGCGACGCCAGCGAGCTGAACGAAGGCGACATCGACGCGTTCGTGCGGGACGGCGATCTCGTCCGCGAGGACGGCTGGATCTACCGCGCGGCGACCGCCGAGCTCGAGGCCGAGCTGGCCGAGCGCGTGCAGGAGCTGCTCGCCGGCGCCCCCGGCGAGCGCCTGAGCGACGCCGGCCCGCCGCCCGAGAACGCCGACGGGCTCACCGACGAGCAGATGGGCGGCGTGGCCAACGCGTTCGGCCACCGCCTGTCGCTGATCACCGGCGGCCCCGGAACCGGCAAGACCGCTTCGATCCGCACGATCGCCATCCTGGCCGCGGCACGCCAGGCGCGCGTGCTCCTGGTCGCGCCGACCGGCCGCGCCGCGATCCGCATGCACGAAGCCAGCGGGATGCACGCGACCACCGTGCACTCGGCGCTCGGCTGGATCCCCGGAGAGGGCCCCACCCACGACGCGCACGACCCGCTGCGCTGCGACCTGCTGATCGTCGATGAGACCTCGATGGCCAACCTCGAGCTGCTGGTCACGCTCCTGCGGGCGGTCGGCCCCAAGACCAACGTCGTGCTCGTCGGCGACGCCGACCAGCTGGCCCCGGTCGGCGCCGGCAAGCCGTTCGCCGAGCTGATCACCGCGGACGCGGTGCCGAGCACCCGCCTGACCCACATCTTCCGCCAGGCCGCGGGCAGCATGATCGTCCAGGGCGCCCACGCGATCCGCCGCGGCGAGGAGCCCAGCTTCGCCGCCACGGGCGACATGCGCCGCGACCTGTTCCTGATCGAGCGCGCCGACGCCGCCACCGCCCGCGACGAGATCGTCTCGCTCGTGTGCGAGCGCCTCCCCGCCCATTACGGGGTCGACCCGATCAAGGACATCCAGGTGTTCGCGCCGGTCTACCGCGGCGAGCTCGGGATCGACGCGCTCAACGACGCCCTGCGCGATCGCCTCAACCCCGATGGCCCGCGGGTCCGGGGCGGGCGGCTGCGGATCGGCGACAAGCTGATGATGACCGGTCGAAACCTCCACGACCTCGGCCTCATGAACGGCACCCTGCTGACGCTGCTGGATGAGGTCGGCGGCGGCGAGGACGCCGAGGACGACGCCGCGCTTTTGCTCGCCGCCGAGGACCAGGTGTTCCGCCTGCCCCCCGAGCAGTCCGAGCGACTCCGGCTGGCCTACGCCTGCTCGGTCCACCGCGGGCAGGGGATCGAGCTCCCGGTGGCGGTGATCGTCGCCCACCCGGCCGCCGGCGCGTTCTTCCTGCGTCGCGAGATGCTCTACACCGCGGTAACGCGCGCCAAGCTGGCCACGGTGATCGTCGGATCCCGCGACGTGGTCCGGCGAGCCGCCCGCACCCCGGACACCGGCCGGCGCCACAGCCGCCTGGCCGAGCGCCTGACCCGCCAGCCGGTCGCGAGCCCGTAGGCCATGACGGCGCTCTCGCCCCGCAAGCAGCACGCGCTCGGACTGTTCGCCGGCCTGCCGCGCGCCTATGACCGGATGGGCGCCGTGCTCAGCTTCGGCCAGGATCCCCGGTGGCGCCGCGCGCTCGTCGACGCGATCGACCCGCGTCCCGGCCAGCGCATCCTCGACGTGGCCACCGGCACCGGGATGGTGGCGTTCGCGCTCGCCCGCCGGGGCGCGACCGTCGTCGGCCTGGACCAGAGCGAGGACATGCTGTCCGGGGCCCGGCAGCGCCTCGCCCCCGGGAACGAGAACCCCAGCTTCATCATCGGCGAGGCCGAGCACCTCCCGTTCGCCGACGGCGAGTTCGACGCGCTGAGCTTCACCTATCTGCTCCGCTACGTCGACGATCCCGCCGCCACGATGCGCGAGCTGGCCCGCGTGGTCAAGCCCGGCGGGCGGATCGGGATGGTCGAGTTCGGGGTTCCTTCGAGCCCCCCGTTGCGGGTTGCCTGGCGGATCCACACACGCGCCGGCCTGCCGCTGCTCGGCCGCGCGGTGTCTCCGGCGTGGGTCGAGGTGGGCCGCTTCCTCGGCCCGAACATCGAGGAGTTTCACGCGCGTGAGCCCGACCTCGAGACGCTGTGGCAGGCCGCCGGGATCGAAGCCGTGCGGACCCGCCGGATGAGCTTCGGCGCCGGTGTGGTCATGTCGGCGGTAAGGGACAGCGATGGCCAGCGCACCCCGTGAGCTCGACCGCCCGGCCTTCTACGCGCTGCGCTCGGGCGGCTGGCGCGACCTCGTCACCCTCCTTCACCCGCCCTACACCGCCTGGCACCTGAGCTACGTGGCGATCGGCGCCGCGGCCGCGCCGCACATCTACGCCGGGCGGCTGCTTGCTGCCCTGGGGGCGTTCTTCCTCGCCGTGGGGGTGAGCGCCCACGCCCTCGACGAGCTGAACGGCCGCCCGCTGGGGACGAAGCTCACGCGCGCCACGCTGATCGGCCTGGCCGCCGCCGGGCTGGTCGGGGCGGTGGCGATCGGCGTCGCCGGCGCGATCATCGTCTCGCCGCTGATCATCCCGCTCGTCCTGGCGGGCGCCGTCCTCGTGCCGGCCTACAACCTCGAGCTGGCCGGCGGGCGCCTGCACAACGACACCTGGTTCGCGCTCGCCTGGGGCGGATTCCCCGCGTTCACCGGCTACTTCGTCGGCGCCCTGACCATCCGCCCGGCTGGGCTGCTCGTCGCCGCCGCGTGCTGTCTGTTGAGCGCCGCCCAGCGCCAGCTCTCCACGCCGGTGCGCCGCCTGCGCCGGGAGACGACCGAGGTGACCGGCCAGCAGCGGCTGCGCGACGGGACCGTGATCGAGCTGACCCGGGCAAGCCTGTCGGAGCCGCTCGAGGGCGCGCTGCGCACCCTGTGGCTCGCGCTCGTGGTGCTCGCGGTGGCACTCGTGGCCGTCCGCATGTGACACGGGCGAGACGCCCGGCCGCTCAGGCCAGGCGGTCCGGCGTGCGGCTGTGCACGAACGCCGCCTCGAGCTCGCCGGGCAGGCGCTCGACCTGGCCGCCGGCCGCCAGCCACCGCGACAGCTGGCGCTCCATTGCGCCGGCCACCTCGTCGTCGCGGGCCATCAGGTCCGCCAGCTCGCGGGTGCGCCACCGGCCCCGCGGCGCGAAGCGCCGCCACACCGACTCGTAGCGCTCCCCGAGCACGCGCCGCCAGAGCTCCTCGTCGGCCCGGCGCAGCTCGCCGACCAGCACCCCGGCCCACCGCCCGGCGGCCAGCTTGAGCAGCCGCGGGCCGAGCCAGCCGACGACCTGCTGATCCAGCGGCGCGCAGGCGCACGCCACGAGCAGCCGGGCCCGCTGCCGTTCGCCCTGGTTCCAGCGCGGCGGTTCGGACTCCAGCCCGAACCACGACCACACCCGGACTCCCGCGGCCTGAACCGAGCGCTCGGTCTCGGAAACCGCGACCTCGACCAGCCGCTCGTAGTCGGGCAGCTGCTCGAACAGGGCCCGGACCTCATCGACGTCGGGTGCGACGTGCGCGCGCTCGCCGCGCAGCTCGGCCACCGCCGCAGCGGCGGCGGCGAACGCGACGTCGAGCGCCCGCCCTGACCGGGCGTCGTCATAGCGATCCAGCGCGGCCCGAAGCGCGAGCACGGGGTGCCCGGCGACCCCCCGCTCGGGCGGTCCGAACTCCTGATCGCCGGAAGGACCGCCGGTCACGCTGGGAGAATCGCACGATCGCAACTCGCGCGCCCGGCGTGGGTTAGCACCAGAAAGCAGGATCGCCCCCGCGGGAGGAATGCCGCTGCGCCGCTCACTTGCTCTGCTCGTATCCGCCGTTGTCATCGTCCTGGTCGGGGGCGCGGGGGCACTCACACCGACCTCCCGGGGCCAGTCGCCCGTCGCGAGCACCCCAGCCTGCAAGCCCGCGAGTAAGCCTGCCCGGCCGCCCGTGGCCCAGGGCATCACGATCTACGCCTCGCCCAATCCCCTGACCGCGGGGCGCCAGGTCCGCGTGTTCGGAGCCCTCGTCGGCGTCCGCCGGGGGGTCAAACGGTGCGGCATTGTGGTCGCGCTCTGGCGACGCTTCCCCGGCCAGCGCGCCTACAGCGTGGTGGCCCGGACCCGGACGCTCACCGGCGGGAGCTACAGCTTCATGATCCCCGCGCGGTCGGTGAGCACCAATCGCGACTGGGTGACGACGACCCGCGGCGTGCGCAGCCGAGTCCTCGCCGAGCGCGTCCGCCCGCTGATCACGCTGACCAGCACGGCGACGTTCGCCGTCGCGGGCGACACCGAGATGCTTAGCGGGGCCCTCTCGCCCGGCGCGGTCGGCGAGCGGATCTACCTCCAGCGCCAGGTCGGCCCCCGATGGATCACGGTCACGCGGCCCCGCCTCGGACGCAGCGCCACTTTCGTTGTCTCGCACCGGTTCACCACCGGGCGCACCGAGCAGTGGCGCGCGATGGTGCCGACCACGGTCCACAACATCGGCTCGGCCTCGCCGGTGATCAGGATCCGGATCGCCCCGGCCACCGGCATCCACAAGATCCGCCATGTGGTGATCATCATGCAGGAGAACCGCTCGTTCGACAGCTACTTCGGCACCTACCCGGGCGCGGACGGGATCCCCCCCGGCGTTTGCGTCCCCGACCCGGACAACGGCGGCTGCGTGACGCCCTATCACGACCCCGCCGATCTGAACTACGGCGGGCCGCACGGCATGGGCAACTCGCTCGCCGACATCGACAGCGGCCGGATGGACGGGTTCGTCGCCCAGGCCGAGGCCGGCTCGGGCTGCAACTCGGGCGACCCGAACTGCAGCCCCTGCACCGAGACCACGGGCGGCCAGACCCCGAACCAGCGCTGCATCGACGTTATGGGCTACCACGACGCCCGCGAGATCCCCAACTACTGGGCCTACGCCGAGAACTACGTGCTCCAGGACCACATGTTCGAGCCCAACGCGTCCTGGAGCCTGCCCGAGCATCTGTACATGGTGTCCGAGTGGTCGGCCTTCTGCTCGAATCCGATGGACCCCTCGTCGTGCACCAACGCGCTCCAGAACCCCAACCCGGACTCGAACCTGGACGCCACCACGTTCGCCACCGCCAACGACGGCCAGCTCCATTACGCCTGGACCGACATCACCTACCTCCTGCACCAGCAGAACGTGAACTGGGGCTACTACGTGTTCCAGGGCTCAGAGCCCGACTGCGAGAACGACGCCTCGATGACCTGCGCCCCGGTCCAGCAGGGTCCGACCACGCCGGGGATCTGGAACCCCCTGCCCTCGTTCACCGACGTCAGCCAGGACAACCAGCTGTCGAGCATCCAGTCGCTCTCGAGCTTCTTCACCGCCGCGCACGACGGCACCCTCCCGGCCGTCTCCTGGATCGACCCCAACGGCACCGTGTCCGAGCATCCGCCCGCCCTGGTCAGCGCCGGCCAGACCTACGTCACCGGCCTGATCAACGCGATCATGCAGAGCCCCAATTGGGACAGCACGGCGATCTTCCTCTCCTGGGATGACTGGGGCGGCTTCTACGACCACGTCGTCCCGCCCGTGGTCGACCGCGACGGGTACGGCTTGCGCGTGCCGGGCATCGTCATCAGCCCGTACGCCAAGCAGGGCATGATCGACCACCAGACGCTCAGCCACGACGCCTACAACAAGTTCATCGAGGATGACTTCCTCGGCGGCGCGCGCCTGGACCCAGCCACCGACGGCCGCCCCGACCCCCGCCCCGACGTCCGCGAGAACAACCCGATCCTGGGCAACCTGGCCTCCGACTTCGACTTCACCCAGTCGCCCCGGCCGCCCCTGATCCTCTCGGTGCATCCCGCCCCCGGGCCGGCCTCCACCCCGCCGTAGGCGTCCCGACCCCGGGCGTTCCCCCGGAGCGCGAGTTTTCCGACACTCGACCTCTCCTCCGCGCCGAATGGCAGATCGTATGCGCGATGCGCGAGTGAACCGCCATTCACCCCGGCGCGGGCGGCGAATGGCGGATTGCTCGCGGTACCGGGCTACTTCTTGGACGTGACGAGCACGAGCCCGTAGACCACGAGCGCCAGGCACGCGGCCAGCGCCATCACACCGCCGGCGGTCATGGCCGCCGCCGCGCCCCCGCGGTCATCCCGGCGCAGCTCGCTGGCCCGGTCGGCGCAGTAGATCACCGCCGAGAAGGCCACGGTGACGCCGATCCCGGCGGCCAGGGCCGATATCACCACGTTGACCAGCGTGCCGACGGTCAGCGTGGCCGCGGCCAGCAGGCTCATGACTGCGCCACCGGGACGGGCCCCGAGCGCATCCGGCGGGTCAGCGCCACGGCCAGCAGCCCGAGCAGCCCGACCACGAATAGCACGAGCGATCCGGTCATGCCCCCGCCGAGGGCCCGGGTGAGCGCCCACGCGCCCGCGGACATGGCCGCGGCGGCCGGGAGCGTGAGCATCCAGGCGACGATGATGTTGCCGGCGACGCCCCAGCGCACGGCGGAGAGCCGCTTGGCGGCGCCCGCGCCCATCACGCCACCGTTGATCACGTGCGTGGTCGAGATCGGGAAGCCGTAGTGCGAGGCGGCCAGAATCGCCGCCGCCCCCGCGCTCTGGGCCGCGAAGCCCTGGCTCGGGTCCATCTTGATGATCCGCATGCCGGTCGTCTTGATGATCCGCCAGCCGCCTGCGTAGGTGCCGAAGGCGATCGCGCTCGCCGACGCGATGATCACCCAGGTCGGCACGTGCACGTGCGAGCGCGAGATCGACCCCTCGGCGACCAGCGCCAGCGTGATCACGCCCATCGTCTTCTGGCCGTCGTTGGTGCCATGCGAGAGCGACAGTACCCCGCTCGAGAGCACCTGCCCGAGCTTGAAGCCGCGCGTGACCACGCCCGGCCGGCGCCGACCGATCACCCGGTAGGCCAGGATGATCGAGGCCCAGGCGACAACGAAGGCCAAGGTGGGCGACAGCACCGCCGGGACGATCACCTTGTCGAGGATCCCCGTGCCCTGGATCGCCCCTGCCCCCGAAGCGGCCCAGGCCGCCCCGACCAGACCCCCGATCAGCGCGTGCGAGGAACTCGACGGCAGCCCCAGCCACCACGTGACCAGGTTCCACGCGATCGCTCCGAGCAGCGCGGCGAACACGACCGTGGTCGTCGTGGCCGAGGTGGCCACGATCCCGCTGGCGATCGTCGTCGCCACCTTGAGCGAGATGAAGGCGCCGACGAAGTTGAGGATCGCCGAGAACGTCACCGCGATCCGAGGCGGCATGGCCCGGGTGGAGATCGAGGCGGCGACCGCGTTAGCGGTGTCGTGGAAGCCGTTGGTGAAGTCGAAAGCCAGCGCGGTGATGATCACCACGACGAGCAGGGTCTCCTTCACGCGGCACCTCCAACGGCCATGCCGCGAGCCTTACACAGACTTGTGAGTGAATTGTGAAGGAGTTGTGAAAGAGATGTAGACGGGCCTATGTGACCGGCTTACCCGCTACGACATGTCCTGCCCGCCGTTGACGTCGTACACGGCGCCCGTGATGAACGACGAGTAGTCCGAGGCCAGGAAGTGCACGACCCGGGCCACGTCGTCGGGCCGGCCAAACCGGCCCACCGGGATCTGGGACTTGACCCGCTCCTGGGCCTTCTCGGGCATCGCCTGGAGCATCTCGGTGGCGATGAAGCCCGGCGCGACCGCGTTCACGGTCAGCCCGATCGAGTCCTCGCTCAGCTTCCCCGCGCGCGCGAGCTGGAAGCAGGTCTCCCGAGCGAGCGACTTGGTCAGCCCGAACAAGCCCGATTTCGACGCCGAGTAGTTGGCCTGGCCGATGTTCCCGGTCGAGCCGATGATCGAGGATATGTTGATGATCCGCCCCGTCCCGCGCTCGAGCATGTGCGGCAGCACAGCCTGGCTCATGAAGAACGCGCCGGACAGGTTGACCGCGAGCACCTTGTACCAGTCCTCGTCGGTCATCTTCAGCGCGGTCTTGTCGATCGTGATGCCGGCGTTGTTGACCAGCACGTCGATCCGGCCGTGGCGCTCGCAGACCTCGCCGACGGTCCGGCGGCAGTCCTCGGCCGATCCCACGTTCCCCTGGTGGATGCTGCCGGTCATCCCGTTCTCCTCGAACTGGCGCAGCAGCCCCTCGGCGGTGTCCTTGTCGCGGCCGTAGCCGGCGGCGACCACGGCGCCCTGCTCGGCGAAGCTCCGGCTGATCGCGGCCCCGATCCCGCGCGTACCGCCGGTGACGAACACGACCCGGCCGGTCATCCGCGGACGCCGCACCCCGGCGGGGAATGACTCGTCCGTCGGGATGATCGTGTCCTGGGCGCGTGTCTCGGTGCCTGTCGTTTCGGTGCTCATGAAATCCCTCGCCTCCTTGACGTTGGTCAACTCTTGGGTTCCGATCGCTCGGCCAGCCAGGCCGACATCTCGGGCCACAGCTCCTTGCGTGCGGCGGAGCCAGCGACCAGACCGATGTGGCCACCCGGACGGTCCATGTGCTCGACGTCCTCGCTCGAGATCAGATCGAAGAACGGCATCGTCCCGGGCCGCGAGGCGATGTGGTCAGCCCCGGCGGTGATCACCAGCACGCTCTGATCGATCCGCCGTAGATCGACCAACCGGTCGCGCAGGCGCACCCGCCCGCGGAGCAGGCCGGCGTCCCGGTACATCAACTCGATCCACTCGGCCCACGCCCGGCCGGGAAACGGCGGGTTGTCGCCCACCCACTTGGCCATCGGCTGGTAAGACTCGCGGCGCGCGTTGCCGTCCTGGACCCCGTCCCACAGCCGCCGGTAGGTGGTCCAGAAGTTCGTCACCGGCTTGAGCATCTTGTTGGCGAAATCGATCGCCCCGCCCGGCAGCGATCCGTAGAGCTCCGCCACCCGCTCCACGTCGAGCTCAGGATCGCCCACCCACTTCGCGTAGCGCGACTGGCGGCCGTCGATCGGCATGGTCAGTTCGACCAGGTTGCGCACGGGAACTCGCCCGCGCGAGCCGCGGTCGAGCCCGCAGTACATCGCGCACAGCGTGGCCCCGATGCACCAGCCGACCAGCGTCAGCTCCTCGGCCCCGGATGCCCGTAGCGTCTCGCGCACCGCCCAATCGAGCTCGTCGCACACGAACTCGTCGAGCCCCATGTCCGCGTCCTCCTCGTCGGGATAGCCCCAGTCGACGAGGAACACGTCGAAGCCCTCCTCCAGCAGGAACTCCACCAGCGACGACCCGGGGCGCAGGTCGAATATGTCGGGACGGTTGATCAGCGCGAACACCAACAGCAGCGGCACCGCGTAGCGCCGGTTCGAGGAGCGGTAGCGGTAGAGCGTGGTCTCCCGGTGGGTCCAGACCACCTCCTTGGGGGTGACGCCGACCGCCGCGTCGTCGGTGGTCAGGAGGATGTTCGCGTACTCGAGGGCGTTGACCGGAAAGCGCATCACGCGCTCGGCGACGCTCACGATCGCGCCTCCTCGCGCTCCCGATCGCGCGCCTCGCGCGCATCGCGCGCCACCTCCTCGCGCAAGCTCTCCACCTCTTGCAGCACCCGCTCGAGCTTGTCCTCGTTGCGGTGCAGCTGGCGCGAGAGCCGCACGATGTCGGCTCGGCCGGCCAGCCGAAGATTGCGCCAGAGGAGATCGACCGCGTCGAAGGCGATCCGGGTCAGCGCCGCGGTGTTCTCGGCGCTGAGCGCAAGCAGCCGGCCGAAGCTCGGCTTGCCCACCAGCTCCTCGAACGCCTTGGCCGCGCTCGACTCGGCCTCCTCGAACAGCGCGCGCACCTGCTCCTCGGGCGATTGTGCACCGTTGCGCCGGTCTGCCATTCGCCTATTCCTCCTTCGCTGTTACGTGATTCGAGCCTACCCCATCGATCGAAGCCCACACAGAACCCGGAGCCGCCCGACCCCCTCGGTGGGGGGTCGCGAGCTACTGTCCCTCGCAATGCACACCGGTGCGGACGTCGCGGTGATCGGGGCCGGGATCGTCGGGCTCGCCACCGCCCATGCCCTGAGCGAGCGCGGCGCCTCGGTGACCGTCTACGAGCGCGGCGTGCCCGGTAATGCGCAGTCCGGGGGCGAGTCGCGGATCTTCCGCCACGCTCATGACGATCGGCGACTGGTCGAGTTCGCCGTCCGGGCCCGACGCGCCTGGCGTGACTGGGAGGAGCGCTTCGGCGCCGAGCTGCTCTCGCGCGACGGCGTCATCGCCCTCGGCCCGGCCGCGCACCGGCGCCTGGAGGCGATGCGGAGCGCCGGCGTACGCGCGCACCTGATCGCCGCCGAGGAGCTGGCCGGACACCTGCCGCTGCTCGCGGCCTCCTCCGAACGTGCTGTGCTCGACGAGGACGGCGGCGCGATCCGCACCCGCGCGAGCATCGACGCCTTGACCACCGCGCTGCGCCCGCACCTGGTGTTCGACGAGGTCCTGTCCGTGCGGCCGCTGCCCGGAGACGCGGTCGAGGTGCGTACCGGCGGCGCGCGCGTGGAGCACGGCCGGGTGATCGTCTGCGCCGGTCGCGGCACGGCCGCGCTGGCCCGCGGGGCGGGGCTGCCGCTTCCCCTGCGCCAGGCCGCCCATGTCCGCCTGACTTACCGCGTCCGCGGCGAGGCCCCCGACCGGCTCGCCTGCCTGCTCGACTCGAGCGGCGCCTTCGGCGAGGCCGGCGCCTACGCGGATCCGATCCCGGGCAACGCCGCCTACGCGATCGGGCTGGCCGACACCCCGGTGCACGAGGACGGGAGCCTGATCGAGGCCGGCGCGCTGGAGACCATCGCCGAGCGGACCACGGCGTACGCGGCTCGCGCCCTACCCGGCCTCGAGCCCGAGCCGGTCGACGTCCGCCACTGCTGGGTCACCGAGCTGACCTGGCACGAGGACGGATTCGCGGCGTGGGAGCTCGGCGGCCTGCTCATCGCGGCCGGCAACAACCTGTTCAAGCACGCACCCGAGCTCGGACGGGTGCTGGCCGATGCCGCGCTCGGCGACGGCATCCCGCCGCAGCTACACCCCGAGGCCAAGCTCGGGGCCGAGCGGTTCGAGTCAGTGCGGCCGGCGGGCTGAGTCCGCAGTCCCGGGCGGCGCGGCCACCGGGGCGGGGGCCATGGGCGCGGGGGCCGTGGGCGCGGGGGCCGGGGCCGCTGCGGGGGCCGCCGGCACAGCCGCCGCGGCGGGGGCCGGCGACGGCGCACTCGCGGCCGGCACACCGGCAGGCGACGCAGTTGCAGGGGCCGGGGACACGGCCACCGTGGCGCCACCCCGCTCACCATCCTCCGGGAAGCGATCGGCGGCATCCTCGGCCAGCGAGAACAGCGCGGTGGCGACGTTCCGGACGTCCTCGATCAGGCGCCCGCGCTCGGCCCACACCGCGTCAGTCTCGGTGTCGAGTTGGCGCAGCTTGCGCTTGGCGTCCTCGGTCATCGCGACCGCGTTGGCCGCCGCGTCGGACACGCAGCGATCGGCCTGGGTCTGCGCCCGGCGGGTGATCTCGGCCGCCTGCTCGTGGGCCACACGGAGGATCGCGCTGGTCTCCTCGCCGAGGCGCTCGAGCTCCTCCTCCACCGCGGGCGCCGGCGAGCGGTGGGCCCGCAGTTCGGTCATCTCGCGCTCGAGCGCGGCCAGGTGGGCGTCGACCGCGTCGCGGTCATAGCCGTGCAGAACGGTCGGGAAGCGCTTGCGCTCCGGCTCCCACGGCATCGCCTCCACGGCCGCCGTGGGCTGATCGGTCTCCTCGTAGGACTCATATTCGTCCCACTGGCCCTCGTCCTCCTGGGGCCGGTCGATGGCGGTGAAGCCCCTCGACAGCCGATCGCCGATGTCGGCGAACCAATTCCCGGGCGAGCGGCGCTTGACCGGCTCGTCGTAGGCCATGCCGCTTCTCTCGAAGTCGCTCATCCATAACTCCTCTGCGCGTCTCACGGTCATGCGCGTGCTTCCACGGCGCGGGGGCGATCCCTCCGCCGCCGGCGCGCTTGCAATCTCCCGTGCGCGAGCGATCAGCCGGTCGCCCGGTGCTCGGGCCACAGCTGGGGCGCGATCCCCATGATGTCGATCATCCGCTGCACGGTCGGACTGATCTGCCGGTCGACATCGAGCTCGTGGCCGCCCTGCCGGGCGTGCTTGAGGCCAAGCACGATCGCTCGCACCCCCGAGCTGTCGATGAAGTCGAGCTGGGAGAGGTCCAGCCGCACCCGCCGGCCCGCTTCGCGCAGGCGCCTCAGCCGCTCCTCGACCCCGTCGGCCACGGCGATGTCAAGCTCGCCGATCAGCGTCACGCGCGCCGCCCCATCATCATCGGCGGTTTCCCGTATCTCGAATGACGGCCCGGTTAGTGCCAATAGTGCAGACGGTTTCGGTTTCCGACGGGCTGGACGGGCGCGGGAATCCTACCGCGAGCGCCGGGAAGAAATCAGCCCCGGCTGCGTCTTTAGTCGCACAGGCGCGAAGCCCCCCTCGTGCCCGGCAAGCGGCGGCGGCCCGCCACGGCCGCCGCCGGACTGCCGAATCGCCTCTCGTGACCGCGCGTAAGCTGTCTCCATGTCCGTCGACTCGCCCGAGCAGCTGCGCGGCTTGAAACGGGCCGGAGAACTCGTGGCGCAGACGCTGCGCGTCCTGCGCGGCGCGGTGGCGCCGGGCGTGAGCACGCTCGAACTGGACCGGCTGGCCGCCGAGACGTTTGCCCGCCACGGGGCTCGCTCGGGGCCGATCCTGACCTACGCCTATCCCGGATCGGTCTGCATCTCGGTCGACGAGGAGGTGGTCCACGGCGTGCCCGGGGACCGGATCCTCCGCCCCGGGGAGCTCGTCACGCTCGACGTCGCGGCCGAGCTCGGCGGCTACCACGCCGACGCCGCGGTCACCGTGCCGGTCGGGAACGTCAACGCTCCGCGCCGGCGCCTGATCAAGGCCACCCGGGCCGCGCTCGCCGAGGGCATCCGGGCGGCGCAACCGGGGGCCTCGCTCCGCGACGTCGGGGCCGCGATCGAGCGGGAGGCGCGCCGGCGCGGGTTCACGGTGCTGCGCGAGCTGACCGGCCACGGGATCGGATACGCCATGCACGAGGACCCGATCGTGTTCAACTGGGCCGCGCCGGAAGCGAAGACGCGGCTCACCCCGGGTTTGGTGTTCACGATCGAGCCGATGCTGACCGCCGGGCGGCCGCGCATCGTGCTCGAGCGGGATGGCTGGACGATCCGGACCGCGGACCGCGCCCCGTCGGCCCATGAGGAGCACACGATCATGGTCTCCGAAGCCGGCGACCCTTTGGTCCTGACCGTCGCCTGACGGCCGGATCAGGCCGGCTGAAGCCGGCGCACCTGCACGACGCCGTTCTCGACCCGAACCTGGAAGGCCGGCTGCGCCGAGGTGGCCGGGCCACCGAGCAGCGCGCCGTTGCGCAGATCGAACCGTGAGCCGTGGCACCCGCACACGATCTCCGAGCCCTTGAGCTCGCCCTCGCTGAGCGAGCAGCCCCGGTGCGAGCAGCGGTCGTGGATGGCGAAGATCAACTCGCCGTCGCGCACGAGCAAAACGGGCGTGTCATCGACCACCACCCGCGTCGGGCGGCCGTCGGGGAGCACCGTGGCATCGGCGGCCGGGGTCCAGTCGGTCGGGCCGGGATCGAAAACGGTCTGGTTAGGGCCAACGCCCTTGCTCAGCGAGAGGTGGCCGCCGAGGTAGCCGCCCGCGCTCATCACCGCCATCCCGGCGAGGCCGAGCACCGCGCCGCGCCCCCGGGCGCCGCGCCGGCGGGCGCTCAGCGATGCCGCGTAGAGCGTCGCGCCGACTCCGTTGCAGGCGGCATGGACCAGGCCGGCCCGCCGGACGGTGTCGTCGACGGCCTCCGAGTCGGCCCAGTCGTTGATCCCGGCCGCCGCGGTGGGGGCGTAGGCGACCAGCCCGAGCGCGATCAGCCGCTCGCTGGCCACCCCGTCGGCGTCCGGCGCGAGCAGGTCGAGCAGCGAGGCGCCGGTGAACGCGCCGATCACCACGTCGGTCAGCATCGGATGCAGGGCATGGCCGAGCCAGGTGCCGCTGAGCGCATCCTTGAGGGCTCCGCCCGAGATGAGGCCGCGCACATTCTTGCCGACCCACTCCGCCGCCGGATCGAGGAATTCGGCGGACTCGACCGCCCGGACGAGCGGCTCGAGCGGGGTGAGCTGGCGGCGAGGGGCGTCGGAACCGGTCACGTTCCGCGGCTTACCCGGTGATCGCGACCGGTAACCCGGCCGCTCCCGGGTAGCACCAACCCGATGCCCGACGACTTCCAGCGCCTGATGGGCCGGCTCGACTACTCGCTGCTGATCGTCACCGTCGCCTCCAAGGGGGAGCGCGCCGGCTGCCTGGTCGGCTTCGCCTCGCAGGTCTCGATCCACCCGCCGCGGTTCCTGGTCGGCCTGTCGGTCAAGAACCGGACCTATCGGGTGGCCTGCTCAGGCGCCGAGGTGCTCGTCGTCCACTTCGTTCCCGAGCAGGCCGAGGATCTGGCGGAGCTGTTCGGCGGCGAGACCGGGGATGAGATCGACAAGTTCGCCCGCTGCGAGTGGCGGCCTGGTCCCGGCGGAGCCCCCGTGCTCGCCGAACTGACCGACTGGTTCGCCGGCGGCGTGCTCGAGCGCATCCCGTTCGGCGATCACACCGGGTTCCTGCTCGAGCCGATCGAGGGCGAGACCCACCAATCGGAAGACCCGCTCACCTTCCGCCGGGCCAAGCGGATCGAGCCGGGTCACGAGCCGTGAGTCCGCCGTCGACAGCCGACAGATGGCGCAGGTCGCGCCGCTCCCGTAGCTCTCTCAGGTCGGCCTGGACCATGCGCTCGATGAGCGCCTCGAAGGACACCTCCGGCCGCCACCCCAGGCGCGCGCGCGCCTTGCTCGGATCGCCGACCGGCGGCGTGCCCTCGGGCGGACGGCTCAACCCGTCCGCGTTAACCCGCACGTAGTCGTCGGCCACCAGCCCTACCGCGCCGAACGCCAGCTTGGCCAGCTCGGCCACCTTGTGTCCCTCGCCACTGGCCAGGATGTAATCGTCGGGCTCGTCCTGCTGGAGCATGAGCCACATTCCGCGCACGATGTCGCCCGCGAAGGACCAGTCGCGAACGCTCGACAGATCGCCGACCTCGACGTGGTCGGCCAGCCCGCGTTTGATCGCGGCCGCCGCGCGCGTGAGCTTGCGGGATACGAAGGCTTCGGGGCGCCGCTCGGACTCGTGGTTGCACAGGATGGCCGAGCAGGCGAACACGCCCGAGTGGGCGCGGATCTGGCCCGTGAGCTGGTGAGCGGCCAGCTTGGCGGTGCCGTAAGGCGTCCGCGGCCGGCACGGGGTGTCCTCGCGCTGGGGGATGGTCGGCGTGTCCCCGAACATCGCCGCCGAGCCCGCCACACACACCCGCGTGCCGGGCGTGTGATCACGCACCGCGGCCAGGAGCGTGGCCGAAGCGACCGCGATGGCGGCGAACGTACGGCCCGGATCGATCCAGGATTCCGGGACGTACGACGGTCCGGCGAGGTGGTAGAGCTCGTCGGGTCGCGTGCTCAGAACCGCGGCCTCGAGGCTGCCCGGATCGAGGAGATCGCCCGGCACGATCTCGACTCGTCCCGCCAGGTGCTGCGCCCATCCAAGCGCTTCTGAGCGGGCCAGGCCGATCACCTGGTAACCGCGGTCGAGCAGCAGCTCGGCGAGGAACGAGCCGTCCTGTCCGCTCAATCCGGTGACGAGCGCTCGAGGCGGGTGAGTAGGGCGGGCGGCCACGCCTAGAAGCGTGGCAGCGCGAGCGCGCGGGCGCCGCCGCGCAGCCCCGCGGCGGATGGCTCCCGGCTGAGCAGCTCGTAGTCGGCGTCCACCATCAGCCGAATCAGTTCCTCAAAACTCGTCGCCGGCTCCCATCCGAGGTCCCGCTTGGCCTTGGAGGCGTCGCCGATCAGGTGGTCGACCTCGGCCGGGCGCTTGAGGGCGTCGTTGATCACCACGTGTCCGTCGATCTCGACGCCGGCGTGGTCGAAGGCGATCTCGAGGCAGTCCCGGACCGAGTGGGCGACGCCGGTGGCGATCACGTAGTCCTGCGGCTCGGGTTGCTGGAGCATCATCCACATCGCCTGGACGTAGTCCCGCGCGTATCCCCAGTCGCGTTCGGCGTCGAGGTTGCCGAGCTCCAGCTGGTCGACCAGGCCGAGCCGGATGGCCGCGGCGTGCGAGGTGATCTTGCGGGTCACGAACTCGAGTCCGCGCCGGGGACTCTCGTGGTTGAACAGGATCCCACTCGTCGCGTGCAGATCGTAGGACTCGCGATAGTTCACGGTGATGAAGTGGCCGTACGCCTTCGCGACCCCGTAGGGCGAGCGGGGGTAGAACGCGGTCAGCTCGTTCTGAGGCACCTCACGGACGTTGCCGAACATCTCACTCGAGGAGGCCTGATAGAAGCGTGCCTCGGGACAGGCGTCGCGCACGGCCTCGAGCATCCGGGTCACCCCCACGCCGGTGAACTCCGCGGTCAACGTCGGTTGGATCCACGACACCGCGACGAACGACATCGCGGCGAGGTTGTAGATCTCGGTTGGCCGCGCCTCGCGGAGCGCATCGAACAGCGAGCGCTGATCGAGCAGGTCGGCCTGGTGCAGACGGATGCGGTGGCGGAGATGCTCGATGCGTTCGAAGTGCTCCGAGGACGAGCGGCGCACGAGCCCGTGCACCTCGTAACCGCGCTCGAGCAGGAGCTCGGCGAGATAGGAACCGTCCTGGCCGGTGATGCCGGTTATCAGCGCACGACGGATGGGCACGGCCGCGAGCCTAGCCACGCCCGGCCGCGCCCGAGTGACCCGCGTGTGACCGCGGTCTGGTTGGCTAGAGCTGCTCGGCAGCTTCCTCGAGCACCGGCTCGTCCGCCGCGCCGAGGAACTCCTGGCCGAACACTCGCACGACGTCCGGGTCGAACTGGCTGCCGGCGCCGCGCTCGAGCTGGGCCAACGCGTCAGCCGGCTCGAGACCGGCACGATGCGGGCGGTCCGAGGTCATGTCGTGGAAGGCACTGCACGCGAACACGATGCGCGACCCCAGTGGGATCGCCTGACCCGCGAGTCCGTCGGGATAGCCGGAGCCGTCCCAGCGCTCGTGGCTGTGACGAACCAGACTGGCCACGGGCTCCATCCCGAGGGGACCCGCCAGGAGCCGTTCGCCGACGAGCGTGTGAAGGTGGATGAACTGCCACTCCGGCCCGGTGATCTCGCCCGGGTAGCCGAGCACCGTCCGCGGCACCGCGACGTTGCCAACGTCGCAGAAGTGCATGGCGTTCAGAACATGCGCGATTTCGTCCTCGGGGAGGTCCAGCTTCCGCGCGATGGCCACGGCCAGCGCCCCGACGTCCTGGCGAGACCGCACCAGCCGCAGCGCCTCGATGGCGTCGGCCGGAGCCCGGCGCCCGGACTTCACGTGGCGCTCGCCGGCCGCCTTGCTGGCCCGGCGGGCGGCCAGCTCAAGCGCCTCGCGCGCAAGCACGGTCTCGCCCGGGAGACTGGCGCTGCCCACGTCGCAGGAGATCTGGAACCCGTCCCCACTCTCGCCCAGCGCGCTGGCCGCCGACGCACACAGGGCGTTGGTGAACCGCTCGGACCCCACCGCGAGCAGCGCGAAGCTGCCGCCGCGCATGCGGTAGGCGGTGCCGTAGGAGCCGACCGCGTCGCGCAGCTTGCGGCCCAGCCAGCCGAGTAGCGCGTCCCCGCACTGATCGCCGTAGGCGTCGTTGTAGTCCTTGAAGCCGTCGAGCGCAAACAGGTACAGCGTCACCTCGCGGCCGCCGGCCAGCTCGCGGCCGATGTCAGCCAGGAGCCGGTCGTGGGTGGCCAGGCCGGTGACCGGATCGAGAACCGTCTCGGCGCTTACCGGCGCCTCGCCGGCCGCCCCAGACGAGCGGCCGAGGATCAGCAGCATGACCACGGCGCCGATGATCGCGCCGCTGATGAACCCGATCAGCAGTGGCATGGGGACCGACCCCGGGCTACCCGTGGACGGTGCGGCTCAGCCCTGGAGGATGGGCCGAGCTGCCTCGGCGATGCGGCGGCCCAGCTCGAGCACCTGCTCGTCGGACCAATGCGCCAGGTTGACGCCGGCCTGCTGGAACTCGCGACGGATGTTGACCGTGGCCTGCGCGGTGTCGACCGCACGGCCGAGCTTGGCCAGGGCCGTGCTCACCACCGGGGTGTCCTGCGCGCTCAGGCCGTTGAGCTCGGTCTCGAGCAACCACGCGCGCAGCGCCTGCGCCTCGATCAGGTCGAGGTCGAGGACGAGCCGCGGCTCGTTGTTGCTCCCGTTCAGGGACTCGTTCAGCTGGTCGGTGACGCTCATTGCGGCGGGGCCTCCATAGCGGCGGTGACGGAGCGCCGTTGGCGCTCGGAAGGTCGTTTCAACTGGGTTATCGACCAGATCCGCCCGAGGCTTGAGCGCAGACCTGATCGTGTTCGCCTGCGGTGCGCCGGCCGAGCACCAGCGCGCCGAGCTGCTCGACTCCGCGCTGTAGCTCTCAGCAACGCTGGGGTGGGCCGGTTGATCCGGGCGACACGCACCCGACTCGCTGCGCCGGCGGATGTCCGCCCCGGATCGTGAACATCCAGACTCGGCTCACCGTGTTCCGCTCCGACACGCGCACGGTGAGCTGGGCCCCGGCCGCGAGGCGCGCGCCCGAGAACGCTGCCGCGAGGTCGATCGAGTATCTCCCGTGGCGACGGCGCGAGTCTTTCGTGAGCGACGAGAACGGACAGCCCGTGCCGGCACAGCTCACCTCGACGCTGGCCCGGGCCGGCACGTCGCGCACCAGGAGCCGCCTCACGTCCGTGGCCGCCCCGACCGGCGTGAACGCCCAGCCCATCGCGGGGGTCGGTCGGAGCGCCGCCGCCACCACGGCATACTGGCAGTGCACGAGTGTCGAGATGCCGGCGTTGTTCGCGCCCACCAGGGTGACCGTGTGACGACCGATGTTCCTGGTGTCCGCGGCGGCGGACACGACGGGCCGCCGTGGCCCCGAGACAGCGTCGCTGACCGTCGCCCTCACTCGCTCATGCTGGGACCCCGCGGCGAACTTCAGCGGTCTCTCGCAGCGCATCGCCGGCGGGGTCGAGTCGATGCCGATCGTGAAGCTCACCGGTGTCTCCTTGTCGCCGAACGAGTTGATGCTGGCCGCCCACAGCACGTGCACCCCGTTGCCGCTGATCGTCGCGCCGGAGCCCGAGAATGCACACGGCGAGTCCAGCTCGTCGTAGACGGTGGGCGCGGTGGTGAGGTCGAGGTCGCAGCTGGTCGAGGTGCCGGAGCCGGCCGAGACCTTGGCCTGCACGGTTCCGATGAACCACTGGTTGGTGCCGTTGGGGCTCGAAGGCGTCGTGGTGATTATCGTGGTCGGCGGGTTGGTCACCTCGCGAATGGCCGGATCGGAGGCGTCGGCGATCAGCAGTCCCCCGTCGCTGGTCGGCGATACGCCGACCGGCCCGAAGAGCGACGCCCCGGTGGCGGGTCCACCGTCGCCCGCATACGTGGGCGTGCCGTCGCCGGCGATCGTCGTGATGATCCCCGCCGGGGAGACCGCCCGCACTCGGTTGTTGTCCTTGTCGGCGATCAGGAAGCCGCCGCCCGGCGTGCTCATCACCCGCTGCGGGTTGTCGAGCTGGGCGAACACGGCGGGTCCGCCGTCGCCGCCGTAGCCGGGCCCAGCGCCGGGCACTCCGGCCACCGTCGCGAAGGTCCCCGCGGCTGAGGGCTGCGATACCTCGCGTATCGCGTTGGCTCCGTGAGCCGCGTCCTCGGCGATCAGGTAGCCGCCGGCGCCGCCTTGGATCGGCGAGACGGAGACCGGATCGGACAGCTTCACCGCGTCGGCCGCCATCCCGTCGCACGGGCCGGTGACGTCGTCGCACGAGCCGCCGCCGCCGATCGTGGCGATCGTGGCTCCGGGGGCAGCGGCGGAGAGCACCCGGATCAGGCCGTTGCCGGCGTCGGCGATCAACACACGGCCGTCGGCTAGCGGCTGGGCGTCGGTCGGCGCGTTCAGTTTCGCCGATGTCGCGGGCCCGTCGCCGTTGAAGCCGGGGGTGCCGGTGCCGGCGATCGTGGTGATCGTCGCCGTGGCCGGCGTCCCGGGCGAGACCATCCGGATCACCGAGCCGTATTTCTCGGTGATTAGGAACCCGCCGTCGGCCAGCGGCGCGACCGCCACGGGTCCGTCGAGCCCGGACTCCACCGCGAGCGTGCCATCCGGGGCGTCAGTGTCGGTGCCGTCGCCGGCGACGGTGAAGACCTTCCCGCTCTTCGAGACCTCGCGCACGAACTCGTACCCCGGGGTCGGCCCGGCCGAGTCGACGTACAGGAACCCTCCGCCGGGGAGCGCAGCGACGTCGCCGGGCTCCCCGATCGCCACGGAAGTCGCCGCGACGCCGTCGCACGAGCCCCCGGAGAGGGCTGCCGGCGCGGCCGCGGAGCAGCTGCCACCACCCGCCACCGTGTGCATCTGGGGCGGAGTGAGCGCCGCGGCGGCCGGCGAGGCGCCGGTCAGGGCCGCGATCAGGACGGCCCCGGCGAGCTTGCCCATCGGGGGTCTCATCGCACGGTCCGCGTCGGGATGGCCCCGCCGAGCCGGACCAGCCGGCGGACCAGGAGCCTCCACTGAGTGGTGTCCAGCACCCCCGAGAGACTCGGGAGCGAGCCGAGCGAGGCGAGCGACCCCGACGCCACCGGGTCGAAGTCGACCTCGATCTGCGTGGCCCGGCCGGGCCAGGCCATCGTCTCGAGGTTCCCGGGGTAGCTGAGCGCGCTGACGATTTGGGATGGCCGCAGGGCGCCCTGCAGGACCAGGAGTTGGCGGACCGTGACGTCGACGAGCCCGCGTGCCCGCCCCCGTCCCGCCACGGGAATCCGGTCGATCTCGTTGATGAAGAACCGGGTGTCGCGGGCCTGACCGGGCGCCCGTCCCCGCGGGCATGGCAGGCCCGACACTCCGGGGCTCAGTCCGGCGTAGGCGAGGTACTCGATCACCGCGAGGACGCGTCGATCAACCGCTCCGGCCTTCACCGCGCTACGGCCGCAGTCGTCGAGCGTCACCCGCGAATCGACCAGGACCGATCGCTCCAGATCCGCCCTGGGCGCCATGAGCAGCTGCCCGACCCACGGGTTCGGCGAACCGTATGCCCCGGCCTGGGCCGCGCCGGCCGCCGACGGCCGCCCCGCGGACAGCTTGCCGAGCACCTCCCAACTGGACACGATCGGACCGGGATCGACCGGGGCGCTTGCCCCGGCGGGCCGGATCTGAAGCGTGATCCTCCCCGGCCCGTGCGCGGGCCGGGCCACGCGGCCGAGGATCGTCCCGGCGAGGACCACCGACCCGGGCGACAGAGGCGCGAGCGCGAACCCGCCGGGCCTCAGGTGAACCGTTTCCGAGTAGTAGTCGGGCTGTGCTCCGGAGGCCGACAGCCCGTCCAATCCCAGGTACGCGCCGAGCTCGGAGCGGAGCTGGATGATGCCCCCCGCCGCGTAGGAGGCGGGGCGGGATGGGTCGGCAAACAGGCGTTCCTTGGCCAGCGGGACGAACGGAGTCGCCCGGGGGCGTGCCGCCGTCCGAGCCGCGCCGCGCGCCGGGAGCGAATGCCCGGACGCCGCCGAGCTGAGCAGCCTGGTGGCGGCGGGAATCCTGGGCTTCGTCACGAGCCCGACGGCCAGCGCCGCCGCGACGCTCAGGGCCGACGCGACCCGCGGCCGCACCACTGGGTACAGAGGCTCGACCCGTCCGAGCTGACCGTAGGTGAACCTGTCTCCGTAAGAGTCCTCGATCGTCACGTAGCGCCCGCGCCGTTGATCGCTCCCGACGGAGATGACCCGCCCATCGGCCGAGGCGATCACCGGTGCGCCCGGAGGGGCGCTCAGGACGACAGCGGGCTGGCCCGCGAGGCGGCTCGCCGCCGGCGACTGCTTCGCGTAGCGCCCCAGATGGCCCCCGATCGGGAACCGCGCCTGCATCAGCCCGGTCAGCACGTCGACCAGCTGGCCCGGCAGGAGGCCGAGCAGCTGCGCACGGAGCTCGACCGAGTTGACGTACCAGGCCGCGTGGTTGTAGGCGAAAATCGCGCTCGGCAGGTCGTGCCAGGCGCCCGCCGCGCGTAGGTAGCGAGCCGCCGAGAAGATCGCGTCAACCGGGTCGTAAGGGTTGGCGACACCGTCACCATCGGCGTCGACGCCGAACCTGGCCCACGTCGACGGAAGGAACTGCATCCACCCCACGGCCCCGGCCGAGCTCGTGGACAGGTTGCGTCCGTAATCGGTTTCGATCTCGTTGATGGCGGCCAGCACCTGCCACGGCACCCCGTAGTCGGCGGCCGCCGCGTGGTAGATCGGCAGCAGGAACGGGGGGACGGGGAACACCCCGAGGAGCAGGTCGAGCGCTGAGCGCTGCAGCGGAGAGATGAGCGGCGGGAGGTTGGCCAGCGCGCCGCTGGGCATTGCGGGCGTGCTGATCGCGGGGGTCGCGGCCGGTGCGCTGACGGAGCGCGGCGGCGCCGGCGGTGGGGTCGGCGCGGGCGTCTTGTGGCCGGCTGAGCTCAGCGCCGAGCCCGCCGGCACCACCTCGCAGAGGCTCCGCTGGGTGACGCCCGGCGGACATTTCTCCGATCCCGGCGCCGGCGCCGGCGCCGGATTGGACCGGGTCGCGGGCGCGGCGGCGCTGACCACGATCGTGGTCGTGATCTGCGTCTGGAGCGACGCATGATGACGCGCCCCGATGCGGGTCGCGGCGAGCGCCGGGGAGGCGGCGGCGAGCAGCCCGGCCAGCGTCACGACGATTGTGAACTTGGTCCCACGCATGAAGGATCACTCGGCCGGTCACGGAACGACCACGGCCGCCCCCAACGCCCCAAGCGGGCCCAACCGTCACAGACCCTCAGAGCGGTGTCAATCCCGACGGGCCCCGGTTCACAGCACGGACACCAGACGCTGACGTCCTGGTCAAAACTGCCCCGGGAGTAACCGTCAGGTCTAGGCTCAGACTGAGGCCGATGGACCCTTCACAGGTCGTGCGTTCGCGCCCGACGGCACCGTTCACCGCTTGCCCACACGACGTTTACGCAGCGGTCACTACCGGGCGGGCGCCAGCCGCGACGATCACCCCGGAAGGAGAACCGGTGGACACTCCACCCGTCACCGAGGGGCAATGCCGCTGACCGCCGAATACGCCCTGTTGCTCGACGCGATCGTGCCGCTCGCGCAGCCGCGCGTCGACTACCAGGGCTGGGACGAGCCGGGCTGGGGGCGGACGCTCCAGATCGCCGATTGGCACCGGCTCTCGCCCGTGCTGTTCTGCCATCTGAAGCCGCGCCACGATGCGCCGGCCGCTGTCCAGAGTGCGCTCGAGCGCGTGTACCTGGCCAACGCGGCACGCAACATGTTCATGGCCTCGTCGCTGCGCCGCGTGGTCGATGCCCTGTCCGGCGCCGGCATCCCCGCGCTGCTCCTGAAGGGCGCAGCCCTGGCCGAGACCGCCTATCCCGACCCGGCCCAGCGGGAGATGCTCGACCTCGATGTCCTGGTCCCGGCCGACCGGGTGGACGCCGCGAGCGCGACGCTGGCAGAGCTCGGTTACCGCGCGGCTCCGCGCGACGGGGAGAGCCCCAGCACGACCATGGCGATCCATCTCGGCCCGGACGACCATCACGCGCCGGCCCTGATCGGCGACGAGCGGCTGCTCGCGGTGGAGCTTCACCGCCACATCCTGATCGCCGGCGAGGGCAGGCGATTCGACATCGACGAGGTCTGGCAACGCGGCCGCCCCAGTGGGCGCGGCGTGCATCTGCTTCCGGCGCCCGAGGATCTCCTGCTCCACGTGTGCCTGCACTTCACGCGCAATCGCCTTGGCGGGAGCTATCGCCGGCGCCACACCGGCGGCGCGCTCGGCCAGATCTGCGACATCGCCCGGATCGTCGAGCACCAGAGCGTCGATTGGGTCGGCCTGGCGGAGATGACGCGTCGCTATCGCCTCGAGACGCGGATCTTTCTCGGGTTGTTCGCCGCCCGCGAGCTCGGTGTGGCGATTCCGGGGAGCCTTCTCGCCGAGCTCCAGCCGCCCGGCTTCGATCCCGCGCTCGGCCGGCGGCTGATCGCGCTCCGGGTCCTGCGCAGCGGCGATCAGCTGCCGGTTCGCACCCTGCGCTGGATGTTCGCCCCCAGTCGCGAGGTGCTCAGTCATGGATGGAACGCGGATCCAACCGCCACCATGTCGCTCGCCCGCGCCTACATGCGACGGGCGCGGGCCAACGTTCCGCTCGCCCGCGCGGCGCTCCGGCGCCCATGGCTGCTCGTGCAGGACCAGCGACTCGGCGATCAGATCCAGGCGCTCGAGGAGCGGACGTGAGCGGCGGCTCGGACACCGTCCTGGCGGAGCGGGTACGCCGCGAGGAGGGGATCCTCGCCCAGGAGGCGCACGGCCAGACGGTCCTCCTCCGCCTCGAGGACGGCGGCTATTACGCGCTCGACGAGGTCGGGGCGATGATCTGGGAGCTGTGCGACGGCCAACGGGCAGTCGCGGAGATCGTCGCGCTTCTCTGCGAGGAGTTCGACGTGCCCGAGCGGATCGTTCAGGCCGACGTGCTCGAGTTCATCGACGATCTGCGCCGCGAGCGGCTGCTTGTTCTCGCCGCTGGCTAGCCGGCTGGGCGCGTTGCGGGAGCTGCGCGGGCCCGGCGAGCTAGTCCTCCTGGTCCGCGTCAGCGCGTTCGCGGCCGCCGTGCCCCTGATGATGCACCTCCCGCTGCCCCGCGCGGCGGCGCTGCTCAGTCGCGCCCCGCGGCGGCCTCGGCCCGCTCCGTGCGCGGCCCAGATCGAACGGCTGGACCGTCTGGCCACCCTCGCGCCGCGCGTCGCCCGGCCACTCGTCCGCCCCGGTTGCCTGACCCGGGGGGTGACGCTGTTCTGGTTCCTGCGCCGGGCCGGACTCGACGTGGAGCTGCGCTTCGGACTCGATCCACGGGAGGAGCACGGCACCGATGGCCACTGTTGGCTCTCGCTCGACGGCGAGCCGTTCCTCGAGCGCCGTGATCCTCGACCGCGGTTCGCCGAGCTCTACCGGCTGCCGCTCGCGAACGCATGAGCAGCGCGGCGACCGTCGCACCGCGGAGCTTCGAGCTGCACGGAGTCGAGCTCGGGGTCTACGCGGAAGACGGCGCGGTGATCGATGCGATGGAGCTTCGCCTGCGCGACTTCGCCAGCGAGGAGGCGCCGGACCCGGAGCTTCGCCTCGAGTTCGTCACCGCCGACGCGCCCGAAGCGCATGCGCCCCCGAGAGCGGCCCGCCCGGTGTACGACACCCCCCACGGAACGCTCCATTACCTCCCCGATGCCGACCTGCTCCTCGGCCGCCTGGGCGCGGTGGAGCTCCGCGCCGAGGCCGGCCGCGGCGTGGCCCGCCTGCGCAGCCCGGCGTTCGTCGGCCGCGACCTGTACCTGGCGACTCACCCGCTGGCCACGATCAGCTTGATGGAGCTGCTCGAGCGCCGCGGCCGGTTCGCCCTGCATGCCGCGTGCCTGGCCTCCGCGACCGGAGAGGGCGTACTGCTCGCGGGCGCCAGCGGCGCCGGTAAGTCCACGCTTGCGGTGGCGCTCGCGCATTCGGGCATGCGCTTTCTCTCGGACGACATCGTGTTTCTCGCCCCGCGCCCCGGGTCCGGCACCGACCCGGGCGAAGTTCGGGTGCTTGGCTTCGCCGACACCGTGGGCCTCACTGAACATGCCGCCGCCCACTTTCCCGAGCTTCGGCCCGCAACCGAGGAGCCTCTCCCCGACGGCTTTCCGAAACGCCTGCACCGCAGCGAGGACCTGTTCGGGGTGCCCGCCCTCTCGGACTGCGAGCCCCGCGCGCTGGTCTTCCCCACGATCGCCCCCGGGGCGCCCAGCCGGATCGCTGCACTCGATCAGGGCGCGGCGATGCTCCGGCTCGTGCCCGACGTGCTGCTCACCCATCCGGCGGCGACGCATTCGCACCTACGGGCGATCGCCGCGCTGCTCAGGCAGGTGCGCTGCTACAGGCTGAGCTCGGGGCGCGATCTCGAGCGGGCCGTGGCGCTCGTCCGAGCCGTCGTCTGACCTCGCGCCCCGCCTGAGCCGCGCTCCCTCGCCGCTCAGCGCCGGGGCCGCGTCCGCTCGACCGGCTCCCACAGCTCGGCCAGCGCCGGCCGGGGGCGCGGTCCGGGCCGGAGCCCGCCCGCCGCCAGCAACAGGGCGAGGACGGTGATCAGGCCGGCCGCCGGATAGAACCACTCCGTCGCGCTCGTGCCCGCCGGACGGATGAGGAAGGCCGACTGCTGTGCGTGCTTGCGAGCCTTTTCCTCCCGCCGGGCCGTGGCCTGAGCGGATACCGTGGCGCCGCCGGGTGGGACCGGAGTGAGCGCCGGCGGGATCAGTGGCGGGACGACCGGCGGGACCCCGAGCTGGCCTTGCTGCACCGGCACGGGCGTGGGGATCGGCGGCACGACGGGGCTCGGCCGATGCGGCGGCGACGGCTTGGGTGCCTTGGCGGCGATGTGGCCGACCGGGGCTGCTGCCGGCAGAGGCGGCGGCGGGACGGTACTCGGAAGCCCGGCTTGGACCTGGCCCTGGCCCGGCGGGAGCGGTGTCCCCTCGTTCGGGTTTGGCGCCGTCCGGTTGATCACGCGACCCGGGACGGTGATGACGTTCGTGCTGGGGCCACCGGGGACGGTCCCACATGGCTGACCGTAGCCGCCGGATTGCACGGTCACGGGAAGCGACGTGGTCAACAAGCCGGTGGTGATCGAGACGGTCGTGGTGCCGCCGTTGAACGCGCAGAACAACCCCGACTTCGAGGACGGGATCGTCTTGCCGTTCGGGTCGTGCGCCGGAAATGTCGACCCCGGGGCGCTCGGAGCGACGAAGTTGCCCACGACCGGGTTCGAGCTCGTGAACGAGTAGGACGGCCCCACGCAGCTCGAGCATGTGCTCGCCGGGATGTTGACGTATTGGTCGTAGCCCGGGAAGGTCGGGTCGACCGGCGTGGTGGCGATCGTGCCGGACGGGCGCCGGGCGATGGCCACGAACCTGAGCGTCCGGCTGCGGGCAACGCTCAGTCCGTCCTTCGGCTCGAGCGCCAGCGAGGAGATGACCGGGACCGCGTTGACGGTGAGCTTGTCAGTCGTCGTGTCGACCGACACGTCGTACCACAGCACTCCGTTGTTCTTGGGCTGTTGGTAGGTGAGCGTTGCCCCCTCGTACTCGGGGACCTGGGCGGCGCCGATCGGCGCGTCCGCCGGCACCTGGACGACCTGGTCCTGCTGGTTCTGCCACGCGTTCGTCCCACCCCCGCTGGTTGTGAAGACCCCCAGCACGCCCGCCGCGGCGAGTTGGGCGGCGACCGCATCCGCGTCGTCGGCCGCCCCCACGTCGTTGACGTTGAGTGGCTCGGCTGCGAACACGACGACTGGCACGCCCTCCGACTGCGCCTGGCTGAGCTGCGCCGTCAGCCAGGCCTCCTGTCCCGGCGCGCTGGCGTCGAGTGAGCCGGCTGAGTTGTCGAGCACGATCGCGCGCAGCGTGCCCCCGTTCTGGCTCACGTCGAACGCGTAGTACTTGTTGACCGCCGCCGTCGCATCGCCCGACCCCTGAGGGGTGACGCCCGGCGGGCGTGACCCTGGACCGAACGGCGCCGGCGCGTTCGCAAACGCCTGCGCCCAGGCAAGCGGCGGATCAGAGCTGGTCGGCACGGCGTCCCGAGGACCGTAGGCGGCGTAGGTGGGCACGCCCGATAACCCCGCGAGCAGGCTCGGAAGGCGACCGAGATCGAGCTGTCCGCCACCGGTCCCCCAGGCGCTGTCGTCCATCGGGCCGCGGGCATTGCCGCCGAGGAGCGCGAACGCGGGTCCGCCGGGCTGCTGCGCGAACGCGCTGATCTCGGCCGCCGCGTTGGTCAGGTTGACGTCGGGTTGGGCGTCTTGCACCGCGGCGCACTGGAGCTTGCACAGCGGGCTCGAGAAGTAGGCGAAGCTGACCGTGCCCGGGTTGGCCGGAAGATCGACGTTTCCCTCCGTGATTGCACTCGAGCCCACGCTGCCGCCGGCGTCGTAGCGCCAGACCGCCGAGGTGAACCAGTCGGCGGATCGAGAGGCGAGGATCTGATCGGTCCCGACGCCGTCGGCGGTGTGGGTCCCGGCGAAGCCGCCCACCGCCCAGGCGTGGGAGCCGTCCGGCGATGCCGCGACCGCCAGCACCGGGTCCGGCTGAACCACGCCGTCGCCGGCGGCGAAGTATGTGGAGCCCGCCGGCAGGACCCGGCTCAGGTCCTGCCAGCCGCCGCTGCTCTGGAGCAGCAGGTCGCCGTCGCCGGGCGGATAGCCACCGTCGTCGGTGCTTAGCCCCGTGGCCGTCGCGATCGGCGGGGCGATTGAGACGAACGCCCGCAGCGTGCCTGCCCCGTCTCGGAAGGCGGCGAGCGCGACCGGAATTCCGTTGAAGCTCTGCGGCGCGTAGGCCAAGGGGTCGGATGCCGATTGCCTCACCATCAGCACTGACTTTCCGGCGACCGCGAGACCTCCGTCCGGCAGCCCGGAGACGAGCTTCAACGAGCCGGTCGGCGGCGCGGGCGTCGGTAGCGAGCTCGACTGGACTCGCTGCCAGGTCCCGTCGGCTTGCCGCATCACCAGGTTGCCACTGGCGATCGCGTACACGTCTGCGCCGGCCACCGTGACCGACGTGACGTTCGCGCCGGCGTCCTGGCTGTCCAGCGGTTCTCGGGACCAAGCGCTGCCGTCAAAGTGCAGGATGGTTCCGAAGCCCCCGACCGCCCAGCCCTGGCCGTCCGATCCGAACGCGACAGCGTTGAGCGTGGAAGTCGTGACCTGAACCGACTGCGGGTCCTCGCTCCAGCTGCTCCCATTCCAGCGCAGGATCGCACCCGCCTGCCCGACCGCGAACGCGAGCGACGGGTTCGCGAAGGCGACGCCGGTGAGCTCGATGTGCTGAACGCGAGCCGGAGTGGTGTCGACCAGCCAGCCGGCCACGGGGTCGTAGTGCATGGCTGTGCCCAGCACCCCCACCGCGAGCGCCCCGGCCGTGTCCGTGGTGCTCTGACCGGGAGGCAGCGCCACGCTCAGCAGAGGATTTCGGTTCGGCTCGGGCCATTTCGCCAGTGGGCTTGCCGGCGCCGCGCTCGAGACCTGAGCGAGAGTGTTCGGGCCGACGATCCATCCGTCGGTCGGGTCGGCGAACGCCGACGCGCCAGTCCGGCCGCCGCTGATCCCTGGTGTGGGCGTCGACGTCCACGCGCCGTCGGAGTACACGTTGATGAAGTTGGAGGTTCGCGAGAGCGCCTCGGCCACCTGTCCCTGCGCGGTGTCGAAAACCGCGTCCGGAATGGCCGCGGGATGGTCGAGGTCGAGCGGGCTGGTGCACTGGAAGCTGGCTCGCGGTAGCGTGGCACACCACGCTTGCACGACCCGGCTGCGAGCGAAGTCATAGCGGGCGACGACGGAACCCGTGGTACTGGTCGTGCTCACGGTCCCGCTGAGCCAGAGCCCGCTGCCGTCGGCGTGGAGGGCAACCGGCTTCACCGAGACGGTGTTCCCAGCGGCGACTGACTGCTGTGAATTTACCGCGAACGGACCGGTCTGATCGAGCGCGTCGAGCCCGGTGGCGGGGAGGAAGGTCCATCCGGTCTGGTCGAAGCGGGCCAGGATCAGCGAATCGACGCTCCCCGCCTGTGAGGACTGATCCAGCTCGGCCCACCCCGTGCCCGGCCCGGTCATGTCCGCGGCTCCGGCGGGAAGCGTGATCGTGGTGGTCGAGTCGGGCGCGGTGTAGCTCGCCGGAAGCGTGTTGCCCTGAACCGTCCACGTACCGCCCGACAGCTGCCCGTACTCGAGGTGAACTCCGACCGGGACCGGGCCATTCGGGGACGGGACCGTCGGCAGGGGGCTGGGCGCAGGAGGCGTCGAGGCCATCAGCATTCCGTACGTGGTCCCGTTCGATGTCTCGTGGAGAACCATCGTCGGGCTGCCCAACAGCGCCTTCAAGGTGTCCGTCGCGGCCGGGTCGAGCGTGAACTGGCCGCCCGGGAGGCGATGGAATACGCCGCTCTCCGCTTGGCTATGCCCGCCGCTGTTGAGCGTTTCGCTGAGCGTCACCCAGGCTTCCCCCGAGCTGGTCATCGCCCCGCTCACCTGGAGGCTGGCACCCGGGATCAGCGGGTAGGGACTGCCGTCGCCGTTGCGCAGGACGTCGACGATCTGCCAGCCGCTGGCGTCGGTGTAGTTCAGCAGCACGACCTGGCCGTTGCCCTGCGCGGTATAGGCGTTGCGCAAGGGGGGTGGCGGGGGCGCGTTCGTCTGGCCGATCGCCCAGGTCTCGTGGCTGGCGCCGGGTAGCTCTCCCAGCAGCTTGATGTTCGAGGCCGGGGCGGCGAAGTTGGTCAGGGTAAGGCCGCCGAATCGTTGCGCGCCGGGGTTGGAGATCGTGACACCCGAAACCGCGCTCGATGTGGCGCCGACGCCCGATCCCGACTGCGCCTCGGCGCGCAGGTCATAGCTGCCGTCCCCGAACTGCCGGGTGTCGAAGCTCGCGGAGTAGGGCGGGTTGGCGGCGACGCCGACCGTCGTCCAGTTACCCGTCCCTGCCGGCGAGACCTCGAACTTGACGCTTGCCACGCCCGAGAGCGAGCCGCTGGCCGAAGCGCTCAGCGTGGCGGTGCCGGTGAGCGAGCCTCCCGGATTGTCGAGCGTGACGGTGGGAGGCGTGTTGTCGATGACCAGGTCGCTGACCGCGCCCCCTTGGAATGCGTCCTGAGCCGGGAGGTCCTGTGCATTCACACCGAGGTCATACGTGCCGTCCGAGAGCGTGGTCGTATCCAGCGTTGTCGTGAAGTACGGGTTTCCGTTGTTGTCGAGCTGGGCCGTGGTGACGGTGGAGAACGTCTTCCAGCGAGACGGGTTGGCCGGGCAATCCTCGGACGTCGGGCAGATCAGAAACGTGACCGCGCCCGGGGTGGTGCCACCCACCTCGGGTGTGGCGGTGAGATCCACGCTGCCGCTGAGGGGGGTCCCGGGGCTGCCGAGCCCGACATAGGTGGCGTTGTTCGCGACGACCAGGTCGGAGTCGATCGCCGAAGTCCCGCTGTTTCCGGCACTGTCGGTGGCCAGCGCCCGGAAGTCGTAGACCCCGTTCGGAAGGGTCGTCGAGTCGAAGTTGCTCGTGTAGGTGTTCGTGCTCTGGGTGGCTTGGCAGGTCGCATTGAACGATGCCTGCCAGCAGTCGAACGTCGTCCACCGGTTGGCGCCGGCCGGCGAGTCCTGGAACTGAACCGAGGTGATCGTCTGGCCGGCAACCGCCGTGGCGGTGACGTTGATGGTCACCGGGTTGCCGCGCAGCGGATTGCTGAGCGGGGCGAAAGTGACCATCGGCGCGGTCCCGGCGGCCGCCAGCGCGCGCCGGTGCAGCGCGGGCGTGGGGTGGCCGGGCGCCTCTCGCGCGGCATTGCCGGTCGCTTTCCGCGTGGCCCCGAAGGCCGCGAGGACCCGGCCCGTCGACCCAATCTCCGCGTTCCCGGTGGCGCGACCGGTCGCCGCCGGGGGCGAGACCATCGCCACGCACAACCCGATGGCGAGCAGCAGCACCCATGCGAGGCGTCCTCGCTTGTCTGGATCGGAGGTCGGCATCCTATGTGCGCCAGCGCAGCGAACGCCTCGCCCCAAACCGGCGCCGGTCCACGCTTTCAGACGGGGCAGACAGTGTCAACGCCGAAGCGGCTTCGGTAACCAGACATTCACGACTGACTAACGGGTTAGTCGAGGGCACCCGCGAGCATGACGGCACACGGTGATCAGAATGTGAACGAGCCCGGCTTCTTACTTGGCTTTCCCTTGTGAACGGGATGGCCGGTCAGACAGCCGGCCACCACGGGCACGGGTGAGGCGCTGTAGCGAGCAATCGGCTGGTGGACCACGTACCGGCCGGCGGCCGCGGTCTCGAGAGGCGCCAACTGTCCCGACTGGGCCGCGGCCACCGACGCCGTGGGATAGGCCTGCACATAGACGAATGTCCCGGTCCGCGAGTCCCAGCCCGTCCACAGTATTCCCCGGTCGGCGCTCACTTCTCCGAGGCCGGCGCTGGTCAGGCATGACAGGACCTGCCCCGATTGCCCGGGGCTCGCGGGCGGTGGCGATACGTGCCGCGAGGGCTTCTTCTTGCGAACCGTCCGCGCGGCTACCGGGGCCGTTCTGACCGGTGTGCTCGTCGCCGGTGGATTGGTCAGGACCCCGGCGGTGGTCGAGTCGGTCGTGCCCGGTGTGCGGGCATGACCGGCGGGCGCCTTGGTCGGCGCCTTGGCCGTGGATATCGCCGCATCGGGCGCGAGCGAAGCGCCGCCGCTGCCCCCTGGGCCCGAGCCCGGCTGAACCGTTCCCGCTGCGCTGGCCAGGGCGAGCGTCCGAGCCGGATTGGTCCTATGCGCTGCGCTCGCTCCGCACCCCGCGGAGCTCAGCGCCAGTGCGATGAGCCCGGCGATCACCGGCGCATCGACCCGCAGGAACCGGGGCGCTATCCCGCGGCCATGCACGCCGCCACCTGGCTAACCGCCTGGCCCAGCCCACTCGTCTGCGCGGCCGAGGCCACCCACCGCCCGCCGCTCGCGGCGAGCTCCACCGAAGTGAGCGACTGCGCGTAGCTCGCCGCGGTCGTCGTGTCCTGATACGGGCCTGAGAGGAACACGATCGCGAGGCGGTCGTCTTCGGAGGTCAGGCCGCTGTTGGCCTCCCAGACGAACGGCTCGGTGGCCGGGCGGGCCCGGTTCAGCCCGGCGGTCTGCAGGCAGCCGATCGGTGAGCGACCCGCGTAGGCCGGCGACGCGGCGGTGGCGGGAATCGTCGTGGTCTGGGAGTTGCCCGTCGTGGTCACCCAGTTTGGGTTGGTGCTCGTGACCACCGGTGCGCGCGTCGGACGCCCCGATTTGTGCGTCGGTGTCTTCCTGCCCGATGCCGCGCTGCCGCCGGCGGGCTGGTGGACGGTCGTCGAGGAGGTCGCGGTGGCCGGACTCGGATCCGCGCCAGCCGTGCTCGAGCCCGGAGGATCGGTCTTGCCACCCGACCCCCCGCGTGTCGTACCGGTTCGATCTCTGCCCGTGGACGTCTGGCCGCCCGCGGCCGGAGAGTACGCGGGTGAGCTCGCCAGGGTCGCACCGGTCGACGCGGTCGTCTTGCCGGAGCCACCGCAGGCGCCTAGGCCGATCGCCGCGGCGGCCACGACGAGGCTACTGGTGGCAAGCAAGCGCGAGCGGCGCCAGCCGCGACGTTTGTCGAAGTGAACAGCGGCCATATTCCAAGAGGTAAATGCCCAAGCGGGTTCCGAGCCCGTGACAACTCACCCTTCCAGACGATTATCGGCCTGTCAACCTCGTGCAAGGCGGTTTCACTGGATGGACACGCCTCGGCCATACGGTCGTCACGCCGACGTCTGAGCTCAGCGCTTCGGGGTGACCCACCGCAGTCCGCTCGGCCAGTCGCTTCGGTTCAGCTTGAGCGCAAGCTGTCCGCTGTGACCGCTGAACCGCCTGACGCCACTCGAGGCGACCACCTTCTTGCCCTTGAGCGCCTGCACCCCGATCTTCACCTTGCGTCGCACCTTGAAGGTGAGGTAAAGGGTGTACGTACCATTCCCCGTCGAGACGAGCTTGGTGTGGATCGAATAGATCGGCGCCGGGAGCTTGATCTTCCTTGGCTTGTGCCTCCTCGTCGTGGTGGTCGTCGTTCCGGGCGTGACCACGATCGTCGCCGTGCCGATTTGGAACACCGGGGGTCCGAGCGTGAACAGCGAAGGCCGCGTCTCGTTGTCGTCGCCAGCGGGCGCGTCCGGTGGCTGACCGTCCGTGAACAGATACAGATGGGGCGCCAGGGGCCCGCCTTGCGGGGACGTGCTGGGATTCAGTATCCAGTTGCCGTCGCTCGTGGCCGCCCAGGCGTCGTTGGATGCGTTTGCCGCCACCGCCGTGGTTTGCCCGTTGAAGTCGACCGGGACCGGCGAGGGGTCGGCGCCCAGGGGATCCGGTCGGCGAAACTCCGTCACCACAGGTAGCTGGCCGCACACCGCGTTGACGAGCGCCGGTTCGTGATCTGAGCCCGGCGGGAACTGCGTCATGCTCTGCGAGGCCGCGCCCGCGAGCGCGCTTCCGTCGGGGAACGTCGACAGCCCGGTCCAAACGTCCCCGATACTCCCCCGAGGCACGACGGTGAACGTATTCGCGCCGTAGCCCGGGCACGACGCCGGCGCTCCAGTCGCCGTCAGCCGGAGGAGCGGCGCGGGCTCGCCCTGCGTGACGTTGTCGGGAGGATCACCCAGACGGCCGGCCGGCGTACCGGCGATCCACACGTCACCCTGCGAGTCTGCGCTCACCTGGGTCAGATCCGTCGTGAACGGATCACCTGATAGACCTGCGGCAGGAGGAGAGTATTCAAGTGGTTCGAACGAGCCGCCCTGCGAACCGAACATCTGGGCCGGAGGGGAGCCGTCCGGCGCGGCGGGCAGAGGCGTTGGTGCCGTGCCGCTCGCGTTCGACATGCTGCTTCTCGTGACCGCAAGGCCGAACGGCCGGCCCGACGGATCGGTGCCGGCGACCGCGCTGGTGAAATCGCCTTCGAGCCACGGGCTGACGGCTGGACTCTGTGAGACGTCGCTCAGCTCCTGGCCGTCCCAGTGGACTTCGATGCCGTCGGTACCGAAGAACCAGCAGTTGTCCCAGCTGTAGCAGCCGCCCGATGTGACACCGCCGACGGGAATCACGGCTCCCGTCGGCGACAAGTTGGTCGGAAGCCGCGCAACTGTCGCCGCCGGCAGGGTCAGCGGCTCCCACTGGAGATTGACTCCGTCGAACCGGCACACGGTCGTCTGGGGAGTCGACGAGGAGCCGATCAACCAGTAGTCCAGCTTTCCTGCCCATAGGATCGTGCTCCCCGGGCACACCGCGCTTCCCGGGAACGTAGGGTCGGGCGACCAGTCGTTCCCGTTGTACAGCCACACGCCGAAGGCGACGGGCGCGTTGGATCGGAGGCTGGAGTTGGTGGTCGGCTGGGTCGTCGCGGCGAGCCCGCGATTCCAGGCCCGGAATGCGAGTGAGCTGACTTGGAGGTAGCACGGCGGCTCAGGAGGCGGGGTCTGACTGGAGCCGAACGCCGGACCGAAATCGCCGGTCCAATGGGGACCGTAGTCGGTCGAGCCATCGCAGAACGCCGAGGTCGGATCGACCGGGTTGCCATCGGACCCGAACGGATACGGCAGCACGTCGGTCCAGCACGGCCGGCCGCTGCTCGGGGCGGCCGGGGTCGATGGGGAGCTCGTCTGCGCGCAGGTCAGCCCCGCGGCATGGGCCGCGGGGGCACCGGCAAGCGTCACCCCGGCCATGAGGACGAGCAGAGCCGCGAGCCATGCGAGGCGGCCAGGCGAGCTCATGATGCGCACGAAAGGCAACCTATCGCCGGGACCGCGCCACGTTGTCACGCAGATGTCAACACGCCGCCGCGCCCACCCATTCGGGCGGGCGCGACGGCGTGCGCTACTGCATCAGCAGGGTTAGAACGTGAACCTGGTGAGGCGCCGGAGCAGGCCCAACCGGCGCAGCACTGGCTTTCTGTATTTCCGTTTCATCAATCGGTCTCCGTGTATGTGCTGGTTGGTTGACGCCGCGCGATCAGAAGCAGTTCTTGGCGATGCCGGCCCAGTTGATGCCGGTAAAGCTCCACTGCGTCGGCGTGCCCGCCGTCGTCTTCGTTGCCGTCAGCACCAGCCCGCTGTTCGACGGCGCCGTGAACGGAGTGAACGCCGCGATCGTTCCGTTGTTGATCTGCTCATTCGTCACCGCATACCCGGGGACCGGAGCCGGGGCGGGCGGCGGATACGCCGTGGCCACGGTGTTCGACGGGTTGTCCGTCGCCGGTCCGGGCTGAGGACCCTCGCCACTCGCTGCGTCCTGCAGCGTGACCTGCTGGCTCGAGTGATCGGGTGCCGTGCTCGAGACCGAGCACCCCGGCGCTGAGGTCTGCCGGGTCGCACTGCTCGTGACCGCGCCGGCATCGCACGTCCTCGAGCTAGCCGATCCCGGGTTCACGAAGAACCGTCCGTCGGTGGTCGGGCAGTTGACCCCGACGTTCGTCTGGACGCCCGGCGAGGAGAACTCGACCGTGGTCTCCGGTCCGCCGTTGCCGTCGTCGCCCAGCGGAGCCTGGCTGTCGAGCGTCGTGTCGTTCTGGATCTGCACACCGCAGCTCGAGTCGTCAGAGATGCTCCCGGGACCGCCGTTAGCGGCATGACCACCGATGCACTCCTGACCTGGAGAGCCGTTGTTCGCCATGATCGTGTTGGTCATGTTGAACGTCCCGCCGAGGTTGTCGAGCCCGTCGCTGGATCCTGCCCAGACCGTGACGTTGTTGAGATTCAGCAACCCGGCGTTGCGAAGCGACTGTGCCGTGCCGCCGTTGATCGTCGAGCCGTTCAGCGTCGCGGTTCCGGTGGCGCTCACCGAGATGGCGTAGCTGGGCGGACCGTCCATCGTCACGCCGTAGGTAGTCAGGCTGCCGTTGACCAGCACTGACGCGTTGCCCGGCCCGTTGCCAGCGCCGTCGAGGTTGAATCCGTCCATCCTCACGTTGACGCCGTGGTTGACCACCAGGAAGTTCTGGTTGCTGACGTTCTGGTTCGCCAGGGCTCCGTTGATCTCGATCGCCGTCCCCAGGCCCTCCGGCGCCTGGAACGAATGGTCGGCGACGATGTTCAGGTTCTTGGTGATCGTGATCGGCTGGGACTTCGGCTGGTACTGACCGGGCTCCAGCACAATCGTGTTGACCGAGGACGAGTTGGTATTCGCCTGGTTGACTGCCGCGGTGAAGTTGTCCGAACCGCTGCTATCGGCCGGGACAACGATCACCGCCGCGCTGGCCGCGCCCGCGAACGCGAGCGATGCCAGGGCGGCCGCGCCGATCCCGACCGCCGCCTTCAGCGGCCGCCACCGCGCGGGGGGTGACTTTCTCATCAACCTGTTCCTTTCGAGAGCTCTACTCGTGGACGTTGTTTGATCGTGTTACGTCTGTTCCGGTGCTGTTCTCGGCGACTCCGCCCCGCCGCGGCGGGGCGGACTGCCGGTTATTCGCCTTGGGTTCCTAGAAGTTCTGCTGGAACCCTGCCTGCTCAGCCGTCAACCACTGGGCGGGCAGCTGGTCGAGGGTCTGTCCGGCCAGGTAGCTCTGGCCGAGCGGGGAGAGCACGTACGTGAAGTACGAGTACTCGGTCCGCAGCTGGTCATCGGTCGCCCCGACGATCGGCGAGGTCGTTCCCGGCACCGTCTGGCAGGCGCCGTTCACGCCCGGCCGCGCGCTGGTCGACGGAGCCGTGGTCGAGACCAGGGTGACCGCAGACCCGGACGGGATCGCACCCGACCCGCCGGCCGCGCCGGTGAACGTCGTGGCCGTCACCCCCGTGTAGGTCACGGTCTGACCGCCCACGTTCAGCGTCCCGGCGGTCGGGAAGCCCGCCGTCGAAGCGACCGTGACCGTCGCCTCGGGGAGGGTCTGATCGCCGTTGGTCGTGGTCGACTCGGCCGGGATCTGGCATCCCGCCGTGAACGGACCGCCCGACGGCGCCGCAACCTCACCGGTCTCACCGGAGTGGATCTTGCTCTGCACCATGTCGAACGTCAGCCCGCACGCCGGGTAACCGGCGCCGGTGAAGGCGACGCTCTCCGGCTTGAGCGGACCGGACGCGTCGTTCTCCCAGTTCGGGGTGCCGAGTCCGACCGCCAGGGTTGCGCTGTTGCCCGTCGGAACCGCAGCCGGGAACTTGCAGTTCGAGGCCGCGCCCGGGTTGCCGGGACCCTGGAACGCCGGGTTGCCGTTGCTGTCCGGGCCCGGGTTCGGATTCGACAGCCCGTTGCCCGACGTGTTCAGGTCATCGTGGGTCTGGACCGTCGCGAACGACACGCCGGTGGGCAGCGGGTTAGGCCACAGGCCGAGCTCGGCGTACCCGATGCCCCCATCGGTGTTCAGCAGCTTGCTGATCAGCGCCGGAGAGCCGTTGGCGCCGGCGGTCACCGGGTTGGGAGCGGCATGGCTGGTGGAGTCGACGCAATCCGGGGCCGTCCCGTTCGCCTGCGGCCACTTGCCCGAGTTGTTCGAGCTGGTGGCGATCCCCAGCCAGGTCGTGCTCGCATCGGTGCCGCAGAGCGTGTTCGGCTGCGGATCGATGCCGTTCAGCGTGAACATCGTGATCGCCGTGGTGCCCGAGTTGTCGAACCGCACGACGCGCTGGATGTTCCCCGCGCACCCGTCGTTGCTCAGCGACGGGTTCGTGGCCACCAGCTCAGAATCGTTCCACTGGTTGATCGTGCCCATCCAGATCTTGTTGAACTCATCCGCGGTGAGGCTGATCGAGGTCGGCGGCCCCGAGGCGCACATGCCGTTGAGGTTGACCGCGTACGCGACCGCGCCGCCGGCGACCGGGAAGTTGATCGGCGTGCTCGCCGTGTCACCCGTGGCCGGAGGGCTGGAGGTCGGCTGCGGCCCGAACGGAGCCGGAACCGTGCCCGTGTTGATCGCCGCGGCACAGGTGGTGCCATTGGCGGTTGGCAGAGCGCCGGGAGCGCCCTTCAAAGACGTGAACTGAGAGGAGTTGTAGGGAAGGTCGGTGCCGGAGAAGAAATCCGTCCGACAGCTGAGGCGGTTCAGCCCGGCGCCGGAGCCACTGCTGGCCGCGGTGCCGTTCAGGCTGTAGTTGTAGGCGACCATTCCCTGGACGCTGTGAGTACCCGCCGCATCGGTGAAGCTGAAGACCGATGGGGCGGTGGTTCCCCAGGCCGAGGTCAGGTTGGCCACGTTCGGCTGCGGGCCGCAGACATCCTGCTGGAAGCCGTAGGTGAAGGAGTTGTTGATGGCATTGGCCTGGAACGTCGAGCCGGCGCCGCTGATCTTGCCGTCCGGCTGACAGTTGGTACCGACTGCGGGTGGCTGCGGCGCGGCGGCGAAACTCGCAGGCGCCATGGCCAGGGAAGCGACCGCCGCGACGGCCAGCCCCAGCGCGACGCCCCGCGCCGACAGCGATTTACACATACGCCGTCTCATCCTCTGCTGCACCTCCGATTCGAGTGATTTGTTGGGGTGAATCGTGTTTCGCGGTCGCATCGCTCACGCGAGCCCTCATTTGCATGCACGTGGTGCCGCCGGCCCTCAGCGTGAGGTATGGCGTCGGCCCTTGTGCTTGTGCGCGGCCTTCTTGGCCTTGTGCGTAGCGCCCCTGGCGCTCGGCATCCGCACCGTGGCGAGGCTGTACGAAGGGGCGTTGTTGTGGCTGTACGTGACGTGCGCGCAGCCATGGATGACGTCGATCTTGTCTGCGAAGACGGTTGTGTTGTTTCCCGGCGCGCATGTGATGGTGTCCTTGACGCCGTTCTGCGCGACGATCACGCTGCTACCGCTGCCGTCGGTCACCGTGCTGCCCTTGTAGAGCGAGCCCGAGCCGAGGAAGATCAGGTTGCCGCCGTTGCCCGAGGTGATGGTGTCGCCAACCTGGCCGCCGACGATGAGGTCGCTGCCCTTGCTGCCGACCCCCGCCGTGATCGTATTGGGGCCAGCGCCCCCGACGATCACGTTGTCGCCGCTCCCCACGGTGATGGTGCTCCGCCCTTCCTTGGGGTTGCCCTGGCTGAGCTCGCAATATGCCGCCGCGCCGTAGCCAGGCGTTACCGTGTCATACCCCTGCGAGCACTTCCCGTCGGCGTCGATCACGTTGTTCCCGTTACCGGCCGTGATCGTGTCACCCTGCGTCGTGCTACCGCCGAGCCCAAAGATGATGTCGTTCCCATTGCCGTCAGTGATCGTGTCTGGGGCGTTGGGAGTCCCGATGATCGTGTTGTTGGTGTTGCCACCGGTGAGTGTCGCCGCCAGGGCGGTTCCGACGCTGGCCGCGAGCACGAGCATGGCAACCACCAGCCCCGCACCGCCCATCCGCCGGCGATGCGATCCGAACAGCCTCTTCATGCCTGGTCCTTTCGTTTGATAGACGACATAGTCGACATGGCAATGCGTCACATCCCCCGGCGCGCGAGGACGTACGGCACGGTCCGAAGCAGGATCTTCACGTCGGACCAGAGCGACCACCCAGTCACATACAGGTAGTCGAGTTTGATCATTTCCGCCAACGGCACCCGGGCCGAACCGAGGATCTGCCACCGACCGGTCATTCCGGGTGTCAGGTACAACCGCCGACGATCGAGCCCGGTGATTTGCGCGTCGTCATCGCTGACCAGCGGGCGCGGGCCGACGAGGCTCATCTCGCCGCGAAGCACATTGACCAGCTGAGGCAGCTCGTCCACCGAGAAGCGCCGCAGCATCCGCCCCACTCTCGTCAGACGCGGGTCATCCGCGATCTTGAACAGGCCGAGTGCCTCGTTGCGGGCACGCAGTTGCGACTTCAGCGCATCCGCGTTCTCGACCATCGTGCGGAGCTTGAGCATCGTGAAGGGTCGTCCGCCTCGTCCGATCCGGGTCTGGCGGTAGATGGCCGAGCCGCGGCTGTCCAGGCGGATGAGGAGGATGAGCGCGCCCAGCAACGGGGCGAGCAGGGCCAACAGGACGCTCGCGCCCGCCACGTCGAAGCAGCGCTTGACGATCGCCGAAGAGCGCGAAAGGCCGAACTGCCGTACGCCGAGCAGCGTGAGACCATCCACGTCGTCGACCTCGATCGAAGAACCGACGACCTCGAGGATCCGTGGCAGCAGACTCACGCGCGCGCCGGTGCTCTTGGCCTCGCGCACGAAGTCGAGCGTCGTCTGCGGCTGCGGTTCACTCGGCTCGATCACGACCCGGTGCACGCGAAGCTCCTGCACCACCCGGTGAAGCACGCCCGCCGCCTCGGCGACGTCGCTTCGGTCTCCACCGTCGGGGATCGACATGCGACCGACAAGCTCGGCGCGCCCACCGAGCGCGCCGAGCTTGGAGCGCAGTCGCTCTCCGGATCCCTCGGTCCCCACGAACAGGCACCGCTCGGCCGGCGTGACCGCCTGGGCGATTCGCCGGCCCGCGCCGCGCGCCAGCAGCGCGAACACGAACATCGTCGCCCAAAGAAGAGTCAGCGCCAGCGCTCCGAGCGGTGCGGACACGAACTCCCCCTCCAGCAACGAGAACAGGAGCGTGTAGAGCGTGGCGAGCTGGAACAGCCTAGGCGCCTCATCGATCGTCGCCTTGTTGACGATCAGCTCGTCCCGGTCATAGCTTCCGACGAGCTTTCCGCTCAGCACGACCAGCGGGAGACCCAGCAGCGCTACGGGCTCGAGCGCGCGATGCGCCAGCATCGTCACGGCGAGGGCGGCGAGACCGGTCGCCACCAGATCGGCGACGGCAAGCGATCGCCGGAAGGCAGCGTCGCGCCTTTTCACATCGACGCGCTGGTTGGGCTCGCGAATGGGACGCTCGAGCTCGCCGTGGGTGAGACCGAAGCCGCCGGCGAGCCCGGCGAACGGGATGGCCAGGCGGGGGCGGCGCCAGCGACGACGCTCGGTGCTCTCCGTCGCACGCCCCTGGGGGGCTTCCAGTCCGGACTGGCTCACCGGGCGGCTGCGGTCCTGGGGGGCAAGACGGTCAAACTCCACTGCCGGCGGATAGATCATCCCCGCGTGATTCGGCTTCACACCGGCGGGTGAATCAGGCATGTATGTCCCCACGTTTGCGCCCTCGTGCTCTTTCCGGGGGCGAGCTTACGGGCGCCCGATGATCCCCGATGTCACCGACCTGTATCTGTTGCTGTTACTTTCTTGGAGTCGTGAAAGCGTTGGGCTGAAATCATTGTCGCTGTGTAAACGCTCTGTGCACTTTCCTCGCGAGGTCCTGTGAATGCTTCGTCGTCGGACGGTTCGCCACGTGTGAAACGATCGTCAACCGCCATTGGCCCGGCAGCGGCGACGGCCGCATATGCCAGTTTGAACCGCGCTCGGGAGATGTGACACCGGTGTATACGAAATGTCACTTCGGCGCTGACGCGCGAGCGGCTCGCCCTTCAGGTCCGGCGACCGCCCTCAGGCGGTCAGCGCGCACGCCAGACCAGGCTGGTCTGGCCGCCGATGAGAGCCCGCAGGTCGACCGGATGCGCAGCCGCGATCTCGAACACAAAGGTGGCGCGCGCGCGCACCGAGAGCGTCTTCACAGGCCGCCACGTCCCGCCGGCACGCTCCTGCACGACCACGTGGCCGGCCGTGGGCGCGCGTCCCCAAACCTCGAGGCTCGCCTTGCCCCTGCGCCATGCCACCAGCGGGAAGCGAAAGGCGGTGAGCGCCGGCTTGGGACGCCCGTCCAGGTAGTACACGCCGGACTGCGCCGTCGCCCCGTAGCTGGGCACCGGCGGCTGGTCGCCGACCTGATTCCAGAACACGGCCTGGACCCCCTGACGCCAGAGCTCGGCCAGCACCTGCTCGAGCCAGCGCGCCTGCTCGTCGATTGGGACGCCCTGTGGGTCGGGAGGGTCGGAGTCATAGGACACCTCGGTGACCCACACGGGGTGCGACGCCCGCGGCAGTACGGTTCCGAAGCGCTCGGCCGCGTCCAGCAGCGTGGTCAGCTTGCCCAGGTCCGGAATCGAGACGTCGTCGGGCTCGAGCGCCGTCGCCGTCGGATCGCCGACCGAGTACGGGTGGTGGGCGAGCACATCGAAGTGGGCCGGATCGGGGCAACTCGCCGCTCGCACCCCGCCGCCGGCCGGGGTGAGGCACAGGACATCGCGCCAGAACACGACGGGCGGGATTCGCTGTCCCCCCGGAGGATCGCCGAACGGCGCGGTGCCGGCCGCCACCACAAGCGCGTGGGGATCGATCGACTTGACCCCCCGATAGAAGGCGTTCAACATCGCCCGGTAGAGCACGGGCGCCACGGCCCGTCCGCCCGACCACTGAGGGCTCAGGTACAGGCTCAGGTTCGGCTCGTTCCACACTTGAAAGGCGAAGACCCTGGGCAGCGCATGGCCGGGCTGCGCTGGATCGGGAAAGTGACCTGAGTAACGGGTGGCCAGGGCGATTCCGTAGTCCTCGATCGCCTGCGGATCGGGCCGCCAGCTTCCCACCGGGCTGCCCGCGGGGCGGTGGGGGCCCTCGGCCCACCGCGGCGCACCGTTGAAGACCACCAGCACGCGGAGCCCGGCAGCCGTGGCCTGCTTGATCGCGATGTCGTCGGATGTGAAGTCATAGTGGGGATCGGCGGGATTGCGAGGCGCGAAGTCAGCCGGGCGCCCGGGGCTGTCGGTGACCGGCCAGCCGACGTCGATCCGGACCAGGTCAGCTTCGGCCGCGGCGCTGCGCTGGAGCCAGACGCCGCCACCGGGCGTCGCGAACGTCGTGTCGGTAAACCCGAGCATCAACGGGCGAGCCGCCCACGCGCCGGACGGCACGAGCAGGGCAAGCGCCAGGCAGATCAGGGCGGCGCGTCGTACCCGGACGACGGCGACGCTCACGAGTGCATCCGCCGCCGGACCGCGTAGACGCCGGCGCCGAGCGCGCTGGTCAGCATGAACGTCGGGAGCAGGAGACCGAGCCCGCCGCTCCCGCCGCCGCCCGCTGCATCGAGCATCAGCGACGCCGGCGACCCGACCGACCGCGACGGCAGCGGTCGCGAGGCGTCCACGCCCGAGCCGCCCGCGCGAGCTGAGCCGGCGGGCGGTCCGGACAGGGACCGCGGCACCCCCGCGGCGTCCCCCACCGATGGTGGCGCGGTCGCGTCGACGACGGCGGCGAGCGTTCGGCCAGCCGGGCCATAGCGGCCGAGCCGCCCACGCGCCGCCTCGGTCAGGACGCCCCCGGATCCGCCCCCGGCGCCGGGCGGCCTCGCCCCAGTCGCGCTCGGCACCACCTCGAGGTACTGCGTGATGCCCGACGCACCGGGCGGCGCCACGGTAGCGCGGGGGCTCGCCGATGCGCCCGCGGGTAGCACGAGGGCGACGATCGCGAGCGCGATGATGCGGGTCGGGTGTCTCATCGCCACACGCGCGGTGACTGCCGCGCCGGGCATCCTACGGTGGTTGCCGACTGACACATGTCACTGACCTGTGTCGGGCGTTGTTATTTTCTTGGTCGTCGTCTCCGCGGAGCGGCGGAATCTGTCAGGTCCGGCCTGGACGATCCGTACTCCGGTACGTGGTGGAACTCGCTGTCCGGCTTCCGGCGCCCGCGTCGCCCCCCGTGCCCAGGGTGGCGCGCCGGATCGACATCCCGGCGCTGTCCGCGTGGGCGTTGGCCTTCGTCCTTGTGAGCTATCTGTCTCTGCGCGGTGGCGGCTACGACATCGTCGTGCGCAGCGAAGCCGGCATGGCGGTGTGGTGGATCGTGCTGGTGGGCAGCCTGGCCGGCCTGCTGCCCACCCGGTTCGGCCCTCGCGGCTGGGTCGCGGTGGCGCTGCTGGCCGGATTCGCCACCTGGACCGGGCTCGCCACCGGCTGGTCGCAGAGCGCCGAGCAAACCGTGATCGAGCTCGGCCGGATCGCTGCCTACCTCGGAGTCCTCGTGCTCGCCATCTCCCTGCAGGGCCGCGCCGCGGCCCGGCACACGATCAACGGGCTGGCCGCGGCGATCGGCTTGGTCACCGTCCTGGCCCTGCTCTCCAGGCTTCACCCACAGGCGTTCCCGGCCAATCCCGACTTCCAGTTCTTGGGTGCGCCGAGCGGGCGCAAGCTCAGCTACCCGCTGGGCTATTGGAACGCGCTGGCCGACTACTGCTCGATCGGGTTCCCGCTGCTCCTGGCGGTGGCGGTGGGCGGCCGGACGCTCGCGGGCCGCGCGCTCGCGGCAGCGGTGCTGCCCCTGGTGCCGGTTTGCGTGTACCTGACCGTCTCGCGCGGCGGCGTGATCGCGCTCGGGGTCGGTATCGCCGTGTTCCTGGCCCTCGTGCCCCGCCGCCTCGAGACGCTCCTGACCCTGTTCGTGACCGCGCTAGCCGCCGCGATCCTCCTGCGCGCCACCGCTGAGCGCTCGGCTCTGACCAGCGGCCTACCCACGCACGCCGCGATCGCCGAGGGGACTCGCCTGGCGTGGATCGCGCTCATCGTCTGCCTGGGGGCCGCGATGCTCCAGGTCGCCGTCGCACTCGGCGCCGCTCGGTTCGAACGGCCCGCGTGGCTTGCCCCGGATCGCCGCGCCACGACGAGGTGGGCGCTGGCCCTGGCGGGCACCCTGGCCCTCGTCGCCCTCGCCGCCGGCGGCCCGGGAAAGGTCGCGCACGCGTGGCACGACTTCAAGCAACCCAGCGGAGTCGTGCTGCCGGGCAACGAGAACAGCGTCTTCTCCCGGCTCCAGGCCGCCAACGGCAACAGCCGCTACCAGTTCTGGCAGTCCGCCCTGCATGCCGCCGAGACCGATCCGTGGCGAGGGATCGGACCCGGAACCTTCCAGTTCTGGTGGGCCGAGCACGCCACGGCGCCCGGCTTCATCCGCAATGCCCACTCGCTGTACTTCGAGACGCTCGCCGAGACCGGGATCGTCGGGACCTTGCTTCTCGGGGGGCTGCTGGTGTGGTTCGTCGGGGTGGCGATCAAGCGTGCCGTCAGCGAGCCACCCGGAGTGCGCCTGTGGCTCGCCGGTGCGTCCGCCGGACTGGCCGTGTTCCTGTTCTCGGCCGCCGTGGAGTGGGTCTGGCAACTGGCGGCGATCGCCGCCTCCGCATTGGTGCTCGGCGCGGTTCTCGTGGCCGGGCGTGGCGGCGCGAGCGAGCCCGAGCCGGCACGGCGCCTACCTCGGACGCTCCTCGCCCTGCTCGCGGTGGCCGCCCTCGGGGCCATCCTCGTCCCGCTCGCCGGTCAGCTGGCCATCCGTAACAGCCAGGCCGACGCCGCCGCCGGTCACCTTTCGGCCGCGCTCGCCGCGAGCCGCGCCGCCGAGCGCATCGAGCCCTACGCCGCCGGCGCGCATCTCCAGGAAGCACTGGTGCTCGAGGAGGCCGGTCGGCTCGATGCCGCGTCGGCGGCCGCGCGGAAAGCCAGCATCGACGCCCCGACCGACTGGACGACATGGCTCACCCTGGCCCGGATCGACGCCCGGCGCGGCGCGATCGGCGCCGCGATCTCCGAGCTCGCCCGGGCGCGCCGGCTGAACCCGCGATCGAGCCTGTTCGCCGGCGGCCCGTGAGCTCGCACGAGACCGACCCCCGCGGCTCCGACGGCGACGAAGACGGTCTGGCGGCCGACCTCGCGTCGCTCGCCGACCGCCTGCGGGCGAACCGGCCGGTGCCGAGCGCGGCGTGGCGCCGCAAGGTGCTGGACCGCCTCGCCGCCGTGGCCGAGCGCGATGAGCGCCACACGGTCACCCTGATCGCGCTGTTCGCGTCGTGCGGCGCCGCGTTGCTCACCGTCGGAGCTTTGGTCACCTTTCTTTAACTTGCCGGCCCCGACGCGGTAACCGCCGGGCCACCCCGGGACCCGTAGGTTCTTCGCGTGTCGATCTCGCTCCCGCTGTCCGCGCCGGTCGACGCGCCCGAGGCGCTCGGATCGATCGCGATCGTCCACGATTACTTGAACCAGCCTGGCGGCGCGGAGCGAGTGGTACTCGCGATGGCGGCGATCTGGCCGGACGCTCCGATCTACACGTCGCTCTACCGAGCCGGCTCGACCTTCCCCGGCTTCGGCGCCGCCAACGTCCAGGTCACCGGTCTGCATTGGCTGCCGGTCGATCGCGGCTTTCGCAACCTGTTCCCGCTCTACCCCGCGGCGTTCCGCTCGTTTGGGCCGCTCGAGCACGATGTGGTGATCTCTAGCTCGAGTGGGTGGGCCCACAGCGTGCGCACCGGGCCGGACACTTTTCACGCCGTCTACTGTTACACGCCCGCGCGATGGCTCTACGGCGGCGAGTATCTCGGGGCCGACCGGCGCAAGGCGCTGTTGCGGCCGGTCGTGGGCCGGATGCAGCGCTGGGATCGGCACGCCGCCGGCCGAGCACACCTGTACATCGCGATCAGCCAGGAGGTCAGGCGCAGGATCGCTCGTCAGTACGGCGTCGACGCGCCCGTCGTCTATCCGCCGGTCGACGTCGACCGCTTCCGTCCGCGCCCGCGCGGTGAGCGGCTGCTGGTCGTCTCCCGCCTGCTCCCCTACAAGCGAGTCGATGCGATCGTCGACGTCGCGACTCGCGCCGGGATCGGGTTAGACGTGGTCGGGACCGGCCCCGCGCTCGACGACCTGCGCCGGCGCGCCGGTTCGACGGTGGCTTTCCACGGGCGGCTCGGTGACGACGAGGTGACCGAGCTCATGGAAGCCTGCCGTGCCCTTTGCGTACTCGCCAAGGAGGACTTCGGGATCACCCCGGTCGAGGCGAATGCCGCCGGCAAGCCGGTGGTGGCCTTCGGCGCCGGCGGAGCCCTCGAGACGGTCGTCGACGGCGTCACCGGTTCGTTCTTTCCCCGCCACGAGGCAGACGAGATCCTCGCGGCGATCCGCCGCTGCGACGCGATCGACGCGCAACCCGAAGAACTCGCCGCAGCGGCGCGGCGCTTCTCCCCCCGCGCGTTCGAGGCCGGGCTGCTGGCCGCGTTACACGAAGGGGTGCGCGCCCACCGGGAGCAAACGGCACGCGTGGGCTCGCGGCGACCCGCCGGCGAGCCGACGGTCGCCGGCCCTGACACGAGCACCGCGGCCCCGCGCCCCCTGATGCTCGGCATGGGATGGTTTCCCGATCAGCCCGGGGGGCTCGATCGCTACTACCGCGACCTCCTCGAGCATCTTCCCGAGGCCAACGGCGTTCTGATTGGCGCTGCCGCGTCGGTTCCCGGCCGCGTCACCGGCGTCTCCGAGCACGAGCAGCCGCTGGCGCAGCGGCTCCTCGCCTTTTGGCGAGCCGCGCAACGAGCGGCGGACGGCGCCGACGTGGTCGACGCCCACTTCGCCCTTTACGCCCTCGCGCCATTGCTGGTCGGCCGCCTGCGCGGTAAGCCCGCGGTCCTGCACTTCCACGGTCCGTGGGCGGCCGAGAACGTGTCGGATGACCCCTCGAGCCTGCGCCGCACCGTACGTTGGCTGGTCGAGCGCGCCGCGTACCGCCGCGCCGAGGAAGTGATCGTCCTGAGCTCGGCCTTCCGCCAGGTGCTCGTCGAGCGCTACGGCGTCTCGCCCTGGACCGTTACCGTCGAGCCGCCCGGCGTGGACCTTGAGCGCTTCTCGCCGGCACCCATGGCGGACGCCCGGCGCCGCCTGTCCCTACCCGCCGAGGGGTTCGTGGCCGTCGCCGTGCGCCGGCTCGTCGCCCGGATGGGCCTCGAGCTCCTCGTGCAGGCGTGGGCACGGGCCATCGAGGGGCTACCCGAGCCGAGCACGTTGCTGATCGCCGGGGACGGCGCGCTGCGCCGAAGCGTCGAGCAAGCGATCGCCGCCAACGGCGTCCAGGACTCCGTGCGTCTCCTCGGCCGGGTCAGCGACGCGCGGCTCGTCGACTGTTACCGGGCCGCCGACGTCGCCGTCGTTCCCAGCCTCGAGCACGAGGGGTTCGGACTGGTCGTGATCGAGGCGGCCGCATGCGGGACGCCGAGCATCGTCACCGACGTGGGCGGCCTGCCCGAGACGGTCGCCGGCCTCGACCCATCGTTGATCGTGCCCGCCGGCGATCGCAACGCCCTTCGGGACCGCTTGCTGCGCGCGCCGGCCGAGTTGCCGTCGCGGGAGGCGACGAGGGCGTACGCGGAGCGCTTCCATTGGCCCACGGTCGCGCAGCGCCATCGCGCCATCGTTCACCGTGCTGCCCTGAGCGCCCGCGCCCCTGCGGGCTCGGCGCGGCGCCGGGCGGATCGCCGCCGGCGCGATGACCAGCGCTTGAAGGTCGTCTATGTCGACCACGTCGCTCAGATGTCCGGGGGCGAGATCGCGCTCCTGCGCCTGTTGCCGCACCTGCACCGCGTCCAGCCGCA
>JAFAWR010000102.1 GCA_019241635.1 Solirubrobacterales bacterium | reverse complement strand
TCGACGGCGAAGATGACGTCGGCGTTGCGGATCGTCGAGAGCCGGTGCGCGATCGCGATCGTTGTCCTGCGCTGGATGAGCGACTCGAGCGCCTGTTGCACGACGCGCTCGCTCTCGGTGTCGAGCGCCGAGGTGGCCTCGTCGAGGACGAGGATCGGCGGGTCCTCGAGGATCACGCGCGCGATCGCGAGGCGCTGGCGCTCCCCGCCGGAGAATCGGTAGCCGCGCTCGCCGACGACCGTTTCGTAGCCACGCTCGAGCGCCATGATGCGGTCGTGAATGAACGCGGCCTTCGCGGCGGCCACGATTTCCTCATCGCTCGCGCCCGGCTTCCCGTAGCTGATGTTCTCGCGGACGGTGCCTCCGAACAGATAGCTCTCTTGGGTCACGACCCCGACCGCGCGGGCGATCGTCGCCGCGGAGAGACCGCGTACGTCGTGGCCGTCGATCCTGACCGCACCGCTCCCGACGTCGTAGAGCCGCGGGATCAAATACGAGATCGTCGTCTTACCCGCCCCGGACGGTCCGACCAACGCGGCTAGCTGGCCAGGCTTGACGAGCAGCGAGACGTCGCGGAGCGCGTCATCGGGCGCGGGCGGCCCCCCGTCCTCGCCGCCGCCGTAGCGAAACCACACGTGCTCGAGCGCGACCTCACCGCGGATGTCGCCCGCTTCCAGATTGAGCGCGTCGGATCGATCGGTGATCCGGGGTTGGAGGTCGATCAGCTCGAAGATGCGAGCGAACAGTGCCAGCGAAGACTGAACGTCGACCGACACCTGGAGCAATTGGTTGATCGGGATCAGCAGTCGGGTCTGCAGGGTCGTGAACGCCACCAGCGTCCCGGCGGAGAGGTCGCCGTGGGTGCCCTGAAGCCCCGCGACCAGATAGACCAGCGCCGGGCTGATCCCGAAGAACGCCTGGGTGACCGCGAAGAACGATCGCCCGGTTATTGCCTGCCGGATTTGGAGGTTGGCCTGGTTGGCGTTCTCGGCGCGGTATCGGTCAACCTCGTGCTCCTGGCGCCCGAACACCTTGGCCAGCAGGATGCCGGATACCGACAGGGTTTCCTGCGTGATCGAGCCCATCGCCGCCAGCGAGACCTGGGCGTCGCGACGGGCCCTTCGGCGCGCGCGGCCGACCCGCCGGCTGAACAGCACGAATACCGGCGTCGCCGCGAGGGAGATGGCCGTCAAGAGCGGTGAGAGCACCAACATCGCCACCACCGAGGACACCAGCGTCACGACGTTGCTGACCACCGACGACGCCGTCGAGGTGATCGTCGTCTGCACCCCGCCGACGTCGTTGGCCAGCCGCGACTGAACCTCGCCGCTCCGCGTCGCCGTATAGAACGCCAGCGAAAGCCGTTCCAGATGCTCGAACAGCTGATTGCGAAGCTCCTGCAGCACCCGATTGCCCACGACCTCGGTCAGATACGTCTGAGCGACATTCAGGACCCCGTTGACGACCGGGATCACGATCAACGCCGCCACCAGCGGATACAGCGCGCCGAGATCAGGACCGCCCGGGACGAACAGCGCGTGGTCGAACACCCGCCGGACCAACAGCGCGCTGATCACGCTCGACGCCGACGTGATCAAGATCATCGCCACAATCACCGACAACGCGCCGCGATGCGGCCGAAACAAACGGACGATCCGCCGGCCAAGCTTGGGCGAATCGACCTGAGAAACCGATGCGATCATCGCGCGAGCCTAACCGGCGGCGGCGCCACTCCGCGAGAACTCACTAGGCAAAGGTCCATGCCCGCAGCCTTCGGCGGGCCGGTGCGCCGGGCGTGGCGAGAGCTCGAACAGGCGACTGGTAATCCGGGCGACTCTGGCGGACATTTAAAGAACCGTGGATAGGCAAGCCCGGTTTGAGGAGCTGTACCGCGCGCACGCCGGGGCCGTCCGGGCATACGCGATCCGCCGCGTGCAGTCAAACACGTTGGCCGACGACATCGTGTCGGATGTGTTTCTCGTTGTCTGGCGCCGGCTCGATGATGTTCCCGATCGGCCGGTTCCGTGGCTTCTGTCGGTGGCACGCCGGGCGCTGGCCAACCGGCGCCGCTCAGAGCGTCGTGCGGCGGCGCTGAGCGACCGGCTCGCGAATGTTCGCCGTCCCGTCGACGCATCGCCTGAGACGGGCGATCGGCTGCTGGATGCGCTTGCGTCCTTGCCCGAGCCCGATCGTGAGCTGTTGATGCTGGTCGCGTGGGAGGGGCTCGAGTCGAGCGAGATCGCGGAGCTGCTGGGCGTCCGACCGGGAACCGTCGCGGTCCGACTGCACCGCGCACGCCGGCGGCTGGCGGCCGCGCTTGCTCGTCAGGGCTCGATGTTCACCAGGCCTCAGGAGGCACTTCATGACCGATGAGCTCCTCGAGCAGCTTCGCGCTCGCAACCCCGCGCCGGCGCCCGTGGCCCCGCCCCCGATCGAGGACGTGCTCGGACGGATCGCCGCCGGCGAAGGCTCTGCCGGTCCGCGCTGGCCGCATTGGGTGCCGCCATCCTTGGCGATCGTGATCACGGCCGCGGTCGCAGCAGTCGCGCTCGTCTCGCTTCACCGAAGGCAGCCCGCCGCAACACCCGCTGCTCACCCGACGCGGCAGACGGGCGCGGCCACCGCGACGCCCGGTCCCGGCGAGGCGATGCGGGGCTCGCTGCACGTGGGGCTGGTCGGGTTCGGTCCGGGCGGCACGGGCGTGATCGCATGGATGCAATTCAGGACGGCGAGCGCGCTACACCCGACCTCGTGGCTTGCGAGGACGAGTGACGGCGGGCGTTCGTGGAGCGTCGCACGCCGAAGTTTCTCGCTGTTCGCGAACGCCGCGTTCGACGGCTCGCGCGACGGCTGGGCCCAGGGGGTCGATTCCAACCGGATTCTGCGCTTCTACGTCACCCACGACGGCGGCCGGAGCTGGACGCCGGCGCAGAGCGCCGCCGGCGCCGACTCGGCAGACGGGGAGGTGTCGGTCGCCGACGGCGCCGTATGGGCAGTAGGAACCGGTAGTTGCGCCGCTGGCGGCTGCCGGTGGATCGTGATGCGCGGCGCCGCGTCCGGGGACCGCCTTCCCGCGACCGCTGTCCAGCCTCTCCCCCCGACCAATCAGAACGCAACGACGATCTCGGCTAGCTCAGCGACCACGGCCTACGTTGCGTCGCCCGGCGAACACGGCACCGTCATCTACGCGACGCGTGATAGCGGCCAGCACTGGCGCCAGATCCCCAGCCAATGTTCGGGCGGGAGCAGCGAGTTCGGGTTGGGCGCGCCAGGCACAGACACGCTATGGCGGGTTTGCGTCCTCTCCAAGCAATTCTTCGTCGAACGCTCCACGGATGGCGGTGCCCGATGGTCCGCCAAGCGGTTGCCGTTCATCCCACTATTTGCGTTCGAACCCGTCAGCAGCCTGGTCGCCTGGTCGCAGGACATCCGCGGAACCATCTACCGGACCGCGGACGGTGGCGCGAGCTGGCAGCCGGTCTGGACCACAGGCGGCGCGCACGGACGGCCGATCGCCGGGTTCAGCCCGATCCTGTCGGCGCGGAGCCGAGACGACGCGTCGGTGCTGGTCCAGCTCACCCGGGGCCCGATCTCGCGCGACGAAATCCCACGCTCCACCAACCTGGTCGTATATCGCACGAGCGATGGCGGCCGCAGCTGGAATCCGAGCATCGTCAAGCTGCCAGCCGGCTGAGGCCGGTCAGCCGAAGCGCAATGGACGCCGCCCGAGCGCCAGCGGGTCATCCCGCTACCGCTAGGCCTCGCCGGCGTCGTGCGCGAGGAGGGCGATCTGAACGCGGTTGTTCAGTTCGAGCTTCTCGAGGATTCGGGAGACGTGGGCCTTGACAGTCGCGACGCTCATGTAGAGCTCCCGGCTGATCTCCGCGTTGGACTTGCCGAGCCCGACGGCGATGGCGACCTCGCGCTCGCGGTCGGTGAGGCGGGCCAGTCGCTCGCGGGCGCGCCGTCTGCGTTCATCGACTTCGCCGTCGGTTACGCGTCCGATGAGCCGGCGGGTGATCGCCGGAGAGAGGATTGGCTCACCCGCCGCGACGGCTTGCACGGCGCGGATGACCTCGGGGGGCGGTGTGTCCTTGAGCAGGAACCCGCTCGCGCCGGCGCGCAGCGCGCGGAGGACGTAATCATCGGCCTCGAAGGTGGTGAGGACGATGACCTCGGGCGGGTGTTCTCGCGCGCGTACCAGCTCGGTCGCGGTCAGGCCGTCCATCACGGGCATGCGGATGTCCATCAGCACGAGGTCGGGCTGGAGCCGGTCGATCGCGTCGAGGACGTCGGCGCCGTCGGCGGCCTCACCGACGATCGCGATGTCGTTCGCCCCCCCGAGCAGCATGGACAGGGCCGAGCGGACGAGCGCATCGTCATCGACGATGAGCACGCGGATCGGTTCGCTCATCGAGGCCACGGCAGCCAGGCGTGGAGCCGGAAGCCGCCATCCGGGTCCGTGCCGTACTCGAGGCGGCCGCCGGAGAGGGTGGCGCGCTCGGACAGGCCGACCAGGCCGGTTCCCGATCCCGGGATGCGCGTCGCGGCGGCGGTGAGAACCAGCGCCGGGTTGTGGACGTCGATCGTGAGCCCCTCCCCCGGGGCGCCCTCGATTCGAAGGTCGACCGGGGCCGAGCTGGCGTGCTTCCGGGCGTTGGTCAGAGCCTCCTGAACCATCCGGAGTGCGTGGCGCCCGATCGTCTCAGGGACGGCGCTCAGGTCTCCGACGCGCACGTCGACGTTCAGCCGCATTCCGGCCGCGCGTGACTCCTCGACGATGAGGGGGAGCGCCGCGAGCGTGGGCTGGGGCGGCGACGGGGCCTGACCGTCGTCGCCGCCTCTGAGGAGCCCGATCACCGCGCGGAGGTCCTCGAGGGCCTGATGCGCGCTGGCGCGGACCACGGCGCCGGCGCGGGCGATCTCCTCGGGGGTCGAGTCAGGGCGAAACTCGAGCACGCCGGCGTGGAGGCTCAGCAGCGAGATCCGGTGGGCGAGGACGTCGTGCATCTCGCGCGCGATGCGCTCGCGCTCGGCGTGCCGGATCTGCTCGACGCGCAATTGCTCCTCCGCCTGCGTGCGAAGCTGTCGCTCGCGTTGCGCGGCACGGCGGCCGCGACGGAACATCCCCCAGGCGATGATCACGGCGGTACCCAGGATTCCCGCCAGGTAGTACGTGGCCGGCGCATTGCCCTGGGGATGGATGGAGCGCTCGGCCGGCAGAAGCGCGACCTGGACGGCGCCGATGAGAACCGCCACCTGCCACCGGCGGTAGGCGGCGACCGTGTAGAGGCTGACCGCGCCGGCCGGCCCCGCGAAGGAGGAAACCAGGAGGACCGGCAACGACGCGAGGCCCAGCGCGACCGGCCAGCGCCGCCGTCCCCACAGCGCCACGCACAACGCCAACCCGCAGGTGGCATCGATGGCGAGCAGCGGTTCATGCAACCCGTGGCGCTTGCTCGTGATCAGCGACGCGGCGCCGAACACGATCGCGACCACGAACAGAGCGCTGTCGACGACCCAGTCCCGCCTCGAGCGCGGCCCCACGAGGAGGTCGTCGTCGTCAGAGGAGAGGACGTATTCGATCAGAAGCTGGCGGCCTGACATTGCGGCCAGCCTACGCGGCGCGGCGTCGCTTGAACAGGCAACTGAAGTCGATCCCGGACTCGACTTTCGTCGCTTCACGATCGCCCTCCGGCCAATTGTCAGCGGTGCTGTCGCGCCCGATCCTGTTCCCGTGACCAAGTCGCCCCACTGCGAACAGGAGAATCCGATGCTCACACGCCTCGCACACATCATCATCCGCCACCGCCGAGCCACCGTCGGCGCATGGCTCGTCCTGACTCTGTTCGGTGTTTTCGCCGCGGGACAGGTGTCGACCCGATGGAACCAGACGCTCTCGGCTCCCGGTCGACCCGCCTACGAGGCGAGCCAGCGGACGTTGGACGCCTTCGGTGTCGGCGTCCGTGCGCCCGACGTGGTCGTCTTCCACACGCAGGGCGACGCGACCAGGAGCCAGGCGATCGACCGGGCGATGGACCGCGCCGCCGGGAGCATGCCCGGGGCGCTGGCGAGCTCGTACTTCTCGACCGGCAGCCTCGCGTACGTCTCGCAGGACCGGCATACGACGTTCGAGGAGGTCTACCCGCCCGGCCCGGCCGATGTCACGGCGCGCAGCGGCGCGGAGATGCTCCGTGGCGCGGCAGCCAAGGGCCTCCCGGCGGGCATCGCGGTGAATGTGACGGGGCGGGATCCGCTCGACGAGGCATCCACTCAAGGGTCGAGCGGTGGGTCGGGAGTTGTCGTGGAGACGGCAATCGGCGGGCTGGGGGCGCTGGTGATCCTGCTGTTCGTGTTCGGGACGCTGCCGGCCGTGTTGATGCCACTGGTCGTCGCGGCGGCCGCGATCCTCAACACGTTCACGCTGGTCTGGGCACTCACGTACGTCACGAGCGTCTCGATCATCGTGCAGTTCCTGATCGCGCTGGTCGGGCTCGGAGTCGCGGTCGACTACTCGCTGCTGATGATCTTCCGTTTCCGAGACGAGCTGCGTGAGGGCAGGGATGTCGAGGCGGCGCTGGTGGAGACGATGACTCACGCCGGACGCTCGGTCATCGTCTCGGGCTCGACGGTTGCCGTCGGTCTGCTGTCGATGATCGTGCTGCCGCTGCCGTTCATCAGTTCCATGGGCATCGGCGGGATGCTGATCCCCGTCGTCTCGGTGCTCGCTTCGCTGACCCTGCTGCCGGCGCTGCTGGCGATCCTGGGGCACCGGATCAACAGCGTGCGCGTGATGCCGCGGCGGCTGCTCGATCGCGGGCGCCCTGAACACGGCGCATGGGGTCGGTGGGCGCGCCTGGTGCTCCGGCGACCGACCACTGCCGCGGTGGCGGGCCTCACGGCGGTCGCCGTCCTCGCCGCTCTGGCGACGCAGCTGCACCCCGGCGAGCCGCAGCTGAAAAACTTCCCGGGCCGCGGCACCGCGATCGCCGCGCGGCAGATGCTCGCGCACGCGGACATCAGCCCAGGCGTGATGAAGCCGTTTGACGTCCTCGTCGAGAACGGCGGGAACGCTCGACAGGTCGCCTCCGACCTTCGCTCGGTGCCTGGGATCGTCGGGGCAACCGCGCCACCGAGCTGGCATCGCGGCGAGAGCTCGCTCGTCGAGGCGTTCGCCTCCATCGACGGCGCCGCGCCCGGCATCCAAGCGACCATTGATCGTGTAAACGCCGCTCTCGCCGGTACCCACGGCACGCTAACCGGTGCCGCGGCCGTGGACCGCGACTTTCTGCGCGCGCTCATCGGCGGCTTCCCGTACGTGCTTGCACTCGTGATGGCTCTGACGCTGGTCCTCCTGGTTCGAGCGTTCCGCTCGGTCGTGCTGGCGATCAAGGCGGTTGTGTTGAACCTCGTCTCGCTGGCCGCCGCGTTCGGGGTCGTCGTGTTCGTCTTCCAGCAGGGACACGGCTCCTCGCTCTGGAGCATCGCCGCCACCGGGTCCATCACCCCCTGGGTCCCGGTGATGATCTTCGCTTTCCTGTTCGGGCTGTCCATGGACTACGAGGTGTTCATGCTGACGCGCATGCGCGAGGCCTACGACGAAACCGGCTCCACCGAGAAGGCGATCGAATTGGGGCTGGCCCGCACCGGCAAGCTCGTCACCAGCGGCGCTCTGATCCTGATGTTCGCGTTCCTCGTGCTCTCGACAAGCCCCGGCTACGAGGTCAAGCTCCTCGCCATCGGCCTCGCGGCCGGGATCATCCTCGACGCGACAGTGATTCGCGCTCTCCTGGTACCCGCGCTGATGCGCCTGCTCGGTGAGGCCAACTGGTGGATGCCACGGTGGACGCGCGCCGCGCTTCGCATCCCGGATCCGGAGCCCGCGCCAACGATGGCAACCCCCAGCGCCTAGTGGTTGTCCCCGTATTTGCGGGGGCGGCCACTAAACTCGAGGATTGATTCGACGGCCACACCGCCGCAAGGACCCGGCCGCCCGATCAACAGGGACGAACTCGCCACTCGGCAGCTGCCGGTCCGCGAGTGGCGAGATCAGTCCCGTATAGCGCGCATTTCTCACCATTCGCGCGGGGCGAGTCCGCGAGTGACGAGAAACTCCCTGCGGCGAGGTGCCAGATCACACCCGCTCACACCGCCGGTGAACCGTGCGAACCCTCAGGATCACCTCCGTACGGCGGGCTTTCCCCGGGCAGGGGCGCGGTGGCGCTCGCGCTGACGATCGCGGGCGCCGAAGCGGCCAGATTCCCCTCGATCCGACGTGGCCGGCCGAGATAGAGCTGAACGATGACAACTGCCAGGACGGCCATGGTCATGATCCGTTCGCTTTCGCCGAGCGTGGC
>JAFAWR010000389.1 GCA_019241635.1 Solirubrobacterales bacterium | reverse complement strand
GACACCGAGCAGGAGGCGCAGGACACGCTGCGCGAGATCATCGCCAAGGCGCACGTTGAGGCGGTCGAGGGCTTCGGCGCGGCAGTCAAACAGGCCGGCCAGTCGACCGCCGACAAGCAGGGGATGTGGGCCGACTCGAAGTTCGAGGACCTCGTCCAGTACAACGACGGCTTCCGCACGCAGCTCATCGGCACCGCCGAGCAGGTGGCGAGGCGGATCATCGAATACCGCAAGCTCGGCGTCGACCTGATCCTCACCGGCTTCCTGCACTATCACGAGGAACTGCAGCGCTTCGGGGACGAGGTGCTTCCGATCGTGCGCGAGCTCGAGCTCGAGAACGGGCTCGATCCGGCCGCGGTTCCTGACCCGGGCACCGGCCTCTCCGAGATCGACCCGGCGCTGTCGGTGGCCGGATGACCGCGACCTCGACGGCGCCGCTCGGGCTCGCGTCCGACGCCGAAGCGATTCTCGCGGCGCGGAGGTTCGCGCAGGTAATCGCGCCCGGCGTCATCGATCGCGACCGCTCCGGGACGGTGCCGGCCGCCGAGCTGGCGGAGTTCGATGCCAGCGGCCTGCTGGCGATCACCGCGCCGCGTGCGTATGGGGGCGCGGACGTCTCGATGGTCACGCTCGCCGAGGTGATCCGGACGATCGCGGCCGTCGATCCCGCCATCGCCCAGGTCCCACAAGGGCACTTCCTGATGGTCGACGTTCTGGCGGTTTGGGGAACTGAGCGCCAGCGCCGGATCCTGTTCGAGGAGGTCGTGGCCGGCGGGCGGCTCGGCAACGCGCTCGCCGAGCGAGGCGGACGGCACGCGCAGGACCTCCGCACCCGGCTGCAGGGAGGCCGGCGTTTGGACGGCCGCAAGTACTACTGCACCGGCGGGCTCACCGCGCGCTGGCTCGCCGTCAGCGCGCTCGACGACGAGGACCGTGTGGTGCTCGCGTTCGTGCGGCGTGACGCCGACGGCGTCACGCTCGATGAGGACTGGAACACGATGGGTCAGCGCGCCACGGTCAGCGGGAGCGCGTCCTTCTCGGACGTCGAGGTCGACCCGGAGCTGGTCATCCCCTACCACGAGGCGTTCAACGTCCCGCAACAGCTCGGTGCCCGGGCGCAGCTCGTCCACGCGGCGATCCAGGTCGGAATCGCGGGTGGCGCGTTGCGGGACGCTGGCGAGTTCGTGCGCACCCGGGCGCGGCCATTCTTCGAGGCGGCCCGCGCCGGGTGGGCGGACACCGCGGCCGAGGACGTGCACACGATCGGTCGCTACGGCCGGCTGGCCGCCCGGGTCAGAGCGGCCGAGACGCTACTGAGCGACGCGGCGACGACGCAGGATGCGATCGGCCGCCGCCCGGCCGATGCGGACGCGGCGGCGCGGGGGTCGGTGGCGGTCGCGCAAGCCAAGGCGTTCGGTAGCGAGGTGGCGGTCGAGGTGGCGAGCGATCTGTTTGCGCTGACCGGCGCGAGCGCTGCCGATGAGCGTTACGACCTCAGCCGCCACTGGCGCAATGCCCGTACGCATGCCAGTCACGATCCGGTCGACTGGAAGTACCACCACATCGGGAACTTCCTGCTGAACGACGCACTCCCGCCGAACCACGGTCAGCTCTAGGCGAGCGATGGGAATCACGGCGTTCCAGACCGACGCGGTGTCACCGGCGATCGTGCGCCACGCGCTCGGTCATTTCGCCACCGGCGTTACCGTCGTGACCTCCCTGACTGCCGGTGGGGTGCCGGTTGGGACGACGGCCAGCGCGGTAAGCTCGCTGTCCCTCGCGCCGCCGTTGCTGCTGGTGTGCCTGGAGCGGTCGAGCCAGACGCTGGCCGCGATCCGGGACAGCGAAGCGTTCGCGATCAACGTGCTCGCGGAGGGGCAGGAGGCGCTGTCGGCAAACTTCGCCCAGCGCGGCTCCGGGGCGAGCTGGGATGACGTGAGCCACCGGCTCGGAGCCACGGGGAATCCACATCTCGACGGAGCGCTGGCGGTACTGGACTGCCGGCTCGAGCATTGCCTCGACGGCGGCGATCACGAGATCGTCGTCGGTCGTCTCCACGCGGTGGCGTGCGCCGGCGCGGCCCGACGGCCGCTGCTCCATTACCAGGGAAGCTACGCGTCGGTCCGAGCCGCATGAGCGCGATAGAGCAGGCATCTGCGCGGTTTGCCGACGGTGAGCTCGTTCTGGTCGGCGACGAGCGCGATGAAACCGTGTTCCTGGCCTGCCCGGCCGACGGCATCGATGCGCCGCGTCTGGACAGGTTGCACGAGCTCGGCCGCGGGATGGTCTTCCTCGGACTGCCGGAGCCTGCCGCGCGACGGCTGGCTCTGCCGGACCCGCGGCGGGACACCGGCGCCCGGCGCGAGATCGCGCTCACCGCCCCGATCGATGCCGCGATCGGCATCGAGACCGGCTGGTCGCTGCGCGACCGGGCGTTGACCATGCGCGTGGCCGCGGACCCCGGCAGCCGGTCGAGCGATCTGACCATCCCGGGACATGTCTATCCGGCGCTGGTGGGCGAGCGGCCGGGCGGCGCGTCGGCCGCGCTCGAGCTCGCGCGGCTCAGCGGACGCGCGCCTGCGGTCGCCCTGTGCGCGGTCGTCGATCGTCACGGTCGGGCGGCCTCGCTGCGCGAGGCCCGCGCTGACGAGAAGCTCAGGCGCGTCCACGCTGTCTCCCCAGCGGCTCTGCACAGCGCTTGGGTCGCGGCGCACGTCGCAGAGCTCTCGGTCAGCTGTGCGCTGCCCACCAAGGCCGGGAGGTTCCGCGCGGTCGGCTATGCGCGCGCCGACCAGGATCCCGCCACGGTCGCGCTGGTCCACGGGGATCCGGCCACGCGCAGTCTCCCGCTCGTCCACGTCCACGTCGCGTGCCTGTTCGGGGATGCGTTCGGCTCGCTGCTCTGCGACTGCCGCCGTGATCTCGACGCTGCCGCGGGCGCGATCACCGATGACGGCGCCGGGGTGATCATCTACGCCATGCCGCCGCAGGCGAAGCCGATCGCCTGCGTACGCGATGAGCCGATCGATGCGGCGCTGGTCGCTGGGCTGCTCCGCGCCTGCGGCATCGACGAGTGCCGCCTCCTGGACGGTGGGCGCGACAGGCGGTTGCGGGACGAGCTTCGCGGCTGCGGACTCACGGTGGCGGGATGAGCTCGCCGATCGTCACCGTGGTGGGCAATCCGCGCCGCGACTCCCGCACGCATGGGCTCGCGCGCACGCTCGCTGGTGCGCTCGCGCGCGAGCTTGACAGCGACGCGCCCGTCGAGGTCGACCTCGCGACTCTGGGTCCGGCCGTGCTCGACCCCGACGACGAACGCGCGAACGCGGCGATCGATGATGTCCTCGCGGGCGAGGTGCTGGTGATCGCCAGTCCTACGTACAAGGCGACGTACTCCGGCCTGCTCAAGGCGTTTTTGGACCGTCTCGGCACGGGCGCGTTGGCCGGCGCCGCGGCCGTCCCGGTCTTGCTCGGCGGCGCATCGAACCATCAGCTCGCGATCGATGTCCACTTCGTTCCGCTGCTGTTCGAGCTCGGAGCTCAGGTGCCGGGCCGAGGGCTCTTCGTGCTCGAGGCGGACGTTCCGCAGTTCGGTCACATCGCCGAGCGGTGGGCCCGGGCGCACGCGCCACTGATCCTCGCGCCGGGGGCCCGATGTTCGATCGACGCAGGAGCAGCAAGCCCCACCAGCTAAGCGGATTCGACTTAAACGACAAGGAGACCTGATGTCACTCACAGCAAGCACACCGGCAATACGCCCTGGCTCACCTGAGCTGAAGGCGCTGCTGGCTCGCATCGCGGTCGGCGCCGAGGAGCGGGAACGCGAGCTCAAACCTCCCTTCGAGGCGATCGGCTGGATCAAGGAGGCCGGCCTGGGCCGGTTGCGGATCCCGGTCGAGGAAGGCGGCGGTGGCGCCAGCGTCCGCGAGTTGTTCGAGACCGTCATCGCCCTGGCCGAAGCCGATTCGAACGTCGCCCACATCCTGCGGACTCACTACTGGTTCGTCGAGCAACAGCTCATCGCCCCGGATCCGGACGCTCGGCGACGCGCGATTGCTCTCCTGAACTCGGGCGCCCTCGTCGGCAACGGCTTCAGCGAGCAGAGCAAGCGGCCGGTCGGCCTGTATTTCGACACCGCGTTCACCTCCGACCCAGAAGGCGGTTACCGCCTCAACGGAGCCAAGTACTACTCGACGGGCACGCTCTACTCCGACTACACGCAGATCTGGGCGGCCGCGCCGGATGGACGGATCGCCGGCGCGGTAATCCCGATCGATCGGGATGGCGTCACGATCGAGGATGACTGGGATGGGTTCGGTCAGCGCCTGACCGCCACGGGTACCACACGGCTTGACAACGTCCACGTCGCCGAGGAGGAGTACTACGACATCGGCGAACCGGATGGACCGCTGCCCCCGAGTTACTACGGCGCGTTCCTCCAGCTCTACCTGCAGGCGGTCACGGCGGGTGTCCTACGAAGCGTACGCAACGATGCGGTGGCGCTGACCAGACGCCGCAAGCGCAACTTCAGTCACGCCGGAACGCCACAGACACCGTCGAGCGACCGGCAGGTGCTCCAGGTGGTCGGAGAGATCGCCGCGCACGCGTTCGCGGCGGAGGCGATTACCGTGATTGCCGCCGAGCGGATCCAGGACGCGTTCGATTCCGTCGCCGACGGGGTGCCCACGGCCCACGCCGCCGAGGCGGCGCAGCTGGCCGCCGCCGAGGCCAAGGTCGCGGTCGACGGCTTCTCCTACGCCATCGCGACGAAGCTGTTCGACGTCGGCGGCGCCTCGGCCACGCAGGCGGCCTACAACCTCGACCGGCACTGGCGAAACGTGCGGACGATCTCCACCCACAATCCGACATTCCTGAAGGCATCCGCGATCGGCGACCACGTGGTCAACGGCGCGTCATTCCCGGCCAACGCTTACTTCTGACCGCGCGGACTGCGAGAAAGGAACTCAAACGATGTCTTCCGTTGGATTGCTATTCGTCGGCTCTGTGCTGTTCATGAACGGGCTGCTGTTCCTCGGCAAGGCCGATGTCAAGGGCGTTGCGGTGTTCAACCTGTTCGTGGGTGGCCTGCAGACCGCGATTCCGTTCTACCTGATCGCCACCGCACACACTCCCAACGACATCCTGAGTGCGGCGGGGATCTTCCTATTCGGATTCACCTACCTCTACGTCGGGATCGTGAACCTGGCGGGCTTCAAGGCGGACGGGATCGGTTGGTATTCGCTGTGGGTCGCGGCGCTGGCCACCGGGTTCGGGCTCACCACGATCCTGCGCTTCCATGACACCCCCACGGGTCTACTGTGGCTGCAATGGGCCGTGCTGTGGGGGCTCTTCTGGGTCGTGCTCGCGCTCGGGTTCGAGCGTCTGACCGCGACGGCCGGATGGCTGACCCTGATTCTCTCGCTGACCACGTGCACCATCCCCGGATTCCTTCTCCTGCTCGGAGACTGGGGAAGGGTGCCCGCGTGGGCCGTGGTCGCCTCGATCGTCGCGACCGCGGTTGCGGTGATCCTGGTGGCCATCCGCACCGTGCCGGCGCGAGCCCAGGCCGGTGGGGCGGCGAGTGACCTGCGGGTCGCGCTACCGAACTGAGGATCGACACGCGCGGGTGTCGATCACCAATACGTCGTGGCGATCTGAGGAGGCGGCATTTACTGTCGCCTCCTCGGTCGTCGAGGCGCCGCTCACGGGTGAGAGGAGTGCTATTCAGCCGGACCGGGCGGCGGCCCACTCGGACAATCGGCCCGGCACCCCGATCGGGTCCTGGTTTACCTCGACGATCGCGTCGGCCGGGATCTCCGCGCGCCGGGCGGCGGTCATGATCGCCTCGGCCGACGGCGCCTCGTAGAGGCAATAGGTACGCCGGCGATCGGCGCTGAGGAACGAGAACAGCCAGCGGACTCCCTCGTCGGCGTTGACCTCCTCGATGAGCTTGACCGCATCATCGGTGAGCTCGAGCTGCTCCGCGAAGGCTCGCTCGATCACGTACACGGGCATACCGTCCGATCCTATCCGCGCGCGTGGGCGCCGACAAGGGCGTGTCGGTGGGCGTAGGACGCGGCCTCGGTGCGGTTGGCACATCCGGTCTTGCGAAGGATGCTCCGGATGTGGTTGGCGGCGGTGTGCTCGCTGATGAACAGCTCGAGCCCGATCTGGCGGTTGCTGAGGCCGCGCGCAACGAGCTGGAGGATCTGTACTTCTCTGGCCGAGAGCTGATCCGGTGGCGCCGTCGGCGCGGCAGTGGTGCCGATGGCTCTGATCCGCGCGCTCAACGCGCGCATTCCGGCGCTCGTAGCCAATCGTGCCGCCTCCTCCAGGAGCACGGTCGCTCGGGCGCGCTTGTCGCGACCGCCGGCCAGCAACATCCGCGCGTACTCGTAATCGGTGCGGGCGAGCCAGGTGCGCGCTTCCATGCTCCGGTTCAGCTCGATCGCCCGCTCGAAATGCTCTTCGGCGCGGTCCCACTCTCCGAGCGTCGCCGCCAGCATGCCCAGGTAGCGGTCGGCTGATCCGTACCACGCGACCAGATGTCCGACCATCACGTTCGCGCCGGCGAGCGAGGCGAGCTCGGGATACACGAGGGCGGCGACGGCCTCGTCTCGCAGCGCGGTACACGCGTCGGTCAGGTAGGTCAGTGACGCGAGCCATAGCGACTCGCGCAGTGGGTCGAGGCCCTCGGCGGCGATGTGGAGGAGCTCACGCTGCGCCTCGGCCTCCATTCCGAGCTCGACGAGCAGAGCGGCCAGGCCGGGCCGCCAAGGGCCCTCGCCGCGGTTGCCGGCGGCGAGAATGCGGATGACCGGCGCGAGCTCGGCCAGCCGGCCCTGCTCGCGGCGCAGACTGAACATCTGAATCCCGAAGGTGCCGGTGGCGTCGCGGCCGGTGAGCAGGCGGCCGACCTCCTCGGAGTCATGCATCATCGCTTCGGACGCCTCGAGATGCCCGTCGCCGAGGGCGATCGCCGCGCCATAGTGCTCGGCGACGTGAAGCATGAAAGGTTGCCTCGTCACCTGAGCGATCTCTCGCAGGATTGAAACCTCACGGCGCGCGGATGGCATGTCGGCCAGCGCCACGAACGTCGGCACGAGCCACACGCCCGCCTCGGCCTGGATCTCGGTGTTGCCGAGCTGTTCACCGATCTGCTTGGCCTCGGTGAGCATCGCCAGGATCTCCCCGTCCGGGGTGGCTCCGCGCGCCCAGTAGGACCGGGTGAGCACGGTGGCCAGACCGAGGGCGTCGTCGATCCGGCGAGCGAGCTCGATCGCGGACTCGCGCACGACCGCGCCACGCCGGTACTGACCGGAGTGGTCGAGGGCGCGGGCCAAGCCGCTGAGCAGCGCGAGGCGAAGCTGCGGATGGTCATCGCGGAGCGCGGTGATCGCCTCCTCGAGTCGCTCGACGCCGTCGCCGAAGATCGCCGGGCGCCACGACGCATCCTCGTAGCCGATGGCGGCCCTCGCGAGCAGCACGGGGTCGCCGATCGACCGGGCAATCTCCCCGGCCGCGCCGAAGGCTTCCATTGCCTCGATCGCCTTGCCGCCGAGGTGCTTGGCCGCACCGAGCTCCAGCAGCGCACCTGCCCGCTGGGCGTCGCTGTCGACGCCAAGTTCGAGCGCGGCGCGCAGCCGCTCAGCTGCCTCGTCGAAGGCCAGCGCATTGATCGCGACGCGCGCGGCGAGCACGTTGTATTCCACGGCGCGCTCGGTCCCGCCGAGAGGCGCGGCGGCCCCGAAGTGATGGGCGAGGTCGGCGAGCGTCCGCGACGACCGTGCCGGGAGGGCTTCGCGAGCCTCGCCGACGCGGAGGTGCAGCTGGGCCTTCCGAGCCGCGGTCAGGCGGTCGTAGACCGCTCTGCGGACCAGCTCATGGGTGAACCGGTACGTCAGGCCGCGGCCCGGAAGCTCCTCGACCACCGCGCCGCGAAGCGATTCATCCAGCGCGGCCACGAAGTCGTCCTCGTCGAGCCCTGAGCCACGTCTGATCACCTCGAGCTCGAACTCGGCGCCGGCCGTCGCCGCGAGCTCGAGCAGGGCGGTGGTTGACGGGGCGAGCCGCGCGAGCCGCTCCCCCGCGACCTCGCGGACGCTCTCGGGTGTGCCCAGGCCGGCCAGCGGGCGGGTCAGCCTCACGGCACCGTCGACGACCTCAACCGCGCCGGTTTCGAGCAGGTCCCGCCACAGCTCGCAGACCAGGAACGCGTTTCCGCCGGTGATCTCGCTGATCATCCGTGCCACCTCGGGTGGCTCATCGCCGAGTGGAGCCTCCACGGCTCTCGTGACCAGCTCGCTGATCTCGCCCGGTGAAAGGGCGCCCAAACGCAGGCGCACGACGTCGTCGCTGCGGCGCAGGTCGGCCAGGGTCTGGGAGAGCAGCTCGGGAAGGTCGGCCTCGGTGTCGCGGAAGCTGGCGAACACGAGTACCCGGCCCGTCCACGCCGTGCGCGCCAGGTGTCGGAGTAGCAGGAGCGTTGGAGCGTCGGCCCAATGGACATCCTCGAGCACGAGGAGCACCGGTCGTTGCTCGCTGGCTCCGGCGAGCAGGTCGGTGACCGCGAGATGCAGGCGGTGGCGTTCGGTGTCCGGGTCGGCCTTGACGGCTTGCCGGAGCTCTCCGAGGTGCTCGCTCAGATGGGGGAGCAGGCGGGTCAGCTCCCCGGCCCCGTTCCCGAGGATCGATCTGAGCCCATCGGGATCGATGCCCCGCACGAGCTCGTCGAGCGCGGGGACGAATGGCCCGTAGGGCGCCCGGACCACGGCATCGCACTCACCGAAGAGCACGAGCGCACCGGCGCTCGCCGCCTCGGCGGCGAACTCACGAGCAAGCCGGCTCTTACCGGCGCCCGACTCTCCACCCAGGAGAACGACGCGATGGCCCTCGCCCTCGGCTCTCGGCAGCAAGGTCCGGAGAATGCCCAGCTCCGCAAGCCGCCCGACGAACGGGAACGGCGTTGAAATCCGGAGAGAGACCGGAAGATCGTCCACGAAAGAGGCCCCGGCGCCACGATAGTCAGATCTGATCATCGGTGCAACCGTGCGTTTGCCCGAGCGCTCGGCGGCAGGAAGAAAAGTGGGTCAGGGCCCGTCATGACAGGGGTGCAGGGGCCGCCTAGTGTCGTCCCCGGCAAACGGGACCACCACGAAAGAGAAGGGGACCATGACCACGATCGACAGTCCTGCCGATGCGGCGCGAAGCGAGCTGAATGATTTCCAGGGACAGCTGATCGGACCGGACGACCCGGATTACGCGGGCGCCCGGACGGTGTACAACGCGATGATCGAGCGGCGCCCCGCGTTGATCGCGCGCTGCGCGGGCGCCGCCGATGTCTGCGCAGCGATCGGCTTCGCGCGCCGGCACGAGCTGTTGCTCGCGGTGCGGGGCGGCGCGCACAACGGTGCCGGCCTCGGGACCTGCGAAGGTGGCGTCGTCATCGACCTCTCGCTGTTGCGTGAGGTCGAGGTAGATCCGGACGCTCGCACCGTCCGCGTCGGGGGCGGATGCACATGGGCTGAGGTGGACAGGGCCACCGGCGAGCACGGCCTGGCCACCCCGAGTGGGATCATCTCGACCACCGGGGTGGGCGGCCTCACACTCGGCGGCGGCGTCGGTCATCTGACCCGCAAGTACGGGCTCACCATCGACAATCTGCTCGAGGCCGAGATCGTGCTCGCCGACGGGCAGACGGTTCGTACAGATGCCGCCGAGCACCCTGATCTGTTCTGGGCGATTCGCGGCGGCGGTGGCAACTTCGGCGTCGTGACCTCATTCACGTTCCGCCTGCACGACGCCGGGACGGTCATCGGCGGCCCGACGTTCTGGGCGGCAGAGGATGCGGCCGAGGTGCTCTCGGTCTATCGCGAGTTCATCGGCTCCGCCCCGCGTGAGCTGAACGGCTTCTTCGCGTTCCACGTGGTGCCACCTGCGCCCCCGTTTCCGGAGGCGATCCACCTGCGGAACGTCTGCGGGGTCGTGTGGTGCTACCTCGGGTCCGAGGAGGGCGCGGCCAAGGCCATCGCGCCGCTCATGTCGTCAGTGCCGGAGCCGCTCCTTCAGGGAATTCACCCACTGCCCCACGCCATGCTCCAGGGCGCGTTCGACGGGATATACCCGGCCGGCGACCAGTGGTACTGGCGCGCGGACTTCGTCAACGAGATCCCGGATGAAGCGGTTGAGGTACACGCGCGCCTTGGCGCGGCTCTGCCGACGATGAAGTCCGGGATGCATATGTACCCGATCGACGGCGCCGCCCACGACCATTCGCCGACCGACACCGCCTGGAGCTTCCGTGATGCCAACTGGGCATCGGTGTTCGTCGGCGTCGACCCCGACCCGGCCAACGCCGAGATCATTCGCGACTGGGCCATCGACTACCACGAGTCGCTGCACCCGTACTCGGCCGGCGGCGCTTACGTCAACATGATGATGGACGAGGGGCAGGATCGCGTGCGGGCCAGCTACCGCGACAACTACGACCGGCTGGCCCGGATCAAGCGCGCCTACGACCCCGACAACGTCTTCCGCGTCAACCAGAACATCCGGCCCGCGGAGCACTGACCGCCGGCCGGGTCGCAGGTCATCAACCGCCACTCACCGGGGGCTGGTCAGGCGGTTGCCTTTGGGGGCCGCGCTGCCGGCTGATCGCGGCTTGGTCGGTGCTTCGGCGCCGCCGAGCGTGATCAGCCGGCGCGCGTAGGCCCCGCAGATATTCACCGGCAGGGGAAGGATCCGACCCCACCATGCGTCTGGCCCGGGTACGGGTTTCACTCGCAATGTGAGTCGGTGAGTCAAACGGTGGATTTCTCCTGTTCGAAACGAAGGCTCGGTCGGTCCCGCCTGCTCATGGCTGGGATCTGGCGCGGCACCTAACTGGTAGCTGGAGAAAACTATTACCAGTTACTTAGACGTGAACACCAAGTAAAAGGACGGTCACATGACTGTGCATGACGAGCGCGCGAACGCGGTCGAGACTACCGCTGCGCCCGAATCACGTGACGAGCACCTCCAGAGGATTTGGGATCGCGTCGTGGGGCGGCGCGCCTTCCTGCGGCAAGCGGGACTGGCGAGCGCGGTGGCGGTGCCGGCTTCGGCGATCGTGGCATCGGGGGCGAGCGCAAAGCGCCTTCGGCGCGCTGGGGATGAGCCCACCGAGGGCGACTTCGCGATTCTGCGGTTCCTGTGCGCCGCGGAGATCATCGAAAGCGACCTCTGGTCGCAGTACGCCGGGTTCGGGGGCCAGGCGAGTACGGAGCGACCGAACGACGGTCAGAACGGCTTCTACGTCTCGGCGCTCCAGAACCTCGACAGTGACATGCCCCAGTACATATCGGACAACACCGACGACGAGGAGAGCCACCAGGCGTTCATCAATGCGTACCTGATGTCGAAGGGCCAGCGGCCGGTGAGCCTGGAGCCGTTCCGGAGGTTACTGCCGAGTCCGGCGACGGGTGGCGGCAGCAAGAAGGTGCTGACCAACCTGAAGAGGCTGAACGTGGACACCAGTTACTACCTGCGTTACCGGGCCGAGACCAACCCGGATTTCGGTGCCACGTTCGGACAGGCCGTGACGATCAAGAATCAGCCGGCGATACCTGTCTCGGACACCGAGACTCCTCCCGGGGACACGATCACCGCGGTGCCGGTCCCGAACGACCCTGTACAGCAGCGGATGCAGGCCATCGCGAACACGGCCGGTTTCCACTTCGGGATGATCGAGCAGGGTGGCTCGAGCCTCTACACCACCATGGCACTGAAGGCATCGAGCCTGGAGGTGCTGCGGATCGTCGTGGCGATCGGCGGAGTCGAGACCAATCACTTCTCGCTCTGGCACGACAAGGCGGGCAACGCAGTCGCCGCCCCGCTGGCCGGGGTCACGGATCCGAAGACCGGGACGACCTTCCCGAATCTCAACACCGGCAGCGAGGCGACTCAGACCAATCTGATCTTGCCTGAGCCCTGCGAGTTCATCCCGGGTTTGCCGGCTTGCTCGGTAGTGCGTCCGACGATCGACGCGCTCGCGGGCGCTCGGGCGGCGGTAAAGGGACTCACCAACGACGGGTTGTTCGACGGCCAGTCCGATGACTTCTTCGATTTCATCGAGCGGCTGGCGCGAGAGGCGGACGCCGCGACCCGAGAGATCGGCTGAGTCGTGGCGAGCGGATTCCTGAGCCCTGTCCACGTGGCGCTGCTGCTCGTGGTCGTGCTGATGCTGTTCGGGGCCAAGCGCCTTCCCGAGTTCGGACGTTCGCTGGGGAGCGGCATGCGGGGGTTCAAGCGGGCACTGGACGGCGCCGAGGACGAGCCGAAGCAGCTCGAATAGGGACTGCGTCCCGATGCTCCGTTGGCACATCAACCTCAGACGGTACGATCGTTAGCGGTCACGACCAAACCTGCCGTCCGCCGGGAGGTCCCGGCGGACGGCTCGGTTCTGTGACGAATTCAGCTGACGTTGATCGCCGTGTCGTCGAGCACGAACGACGTCTGCAGCGTGTAGTCCTCCGAACCGATGAACTTCAGTGTGATCGTCTTCCCAATGTATGGGCTCAGGTCGAAGCTGTGCTGCGCGTACCCGGTGTTGTGATCGAGGTTGCCGTAGGTGTGCAGCGTGCTCAGGACCGTGCCGGAGCCGTTGAGGATCTGCACCTTCAGCGTGTCGTAGTTGGTCGTAGTGGACGTCTCCGCCGTGTCGATGTGCAGCCAGAACGCTAGCGTCGCGCTCTTGCACGTTGACGGGATCGACACAGCCTGCGCGAGCGTGTCGGTGTCCGTCTGACCCCAGCCGTTCAACCACGCGTCGTAGGTGCCGCTGTGCGGCGGCTCCGAGGATGCGCTGTTGAAGATGTCGGCCGCGGTTCCCAACGTGCTCGTCCAGCTCCAGGCGGTCTGGCTCGTCCCGCTCTCGAACCCGGGGTCCTTCAGCAGCTGGGCTGCCGTGCACCCACCGGCCGCCGGGTTGACGGTCCAGCTGAACGTCGCCGTCCCCTTGGCGCCGGTGCCGTCGGTCGCGGTGACCGTGACCGAACTGGTACCTGCCGTGGTCGGTGTGCCGGTGATCTGGCCGCTCGAGGAGATCGTGAGCCCGGCCGGCAGGCCGGTCGCGCCGTACGTCAGGGTCTGACCCGAAGCGGAGTCGGTCGCTTGGATTTGCAGCGCGCTGATCGCCGTCCCGGCGGTGCTGGTCTGGCTACCGGGGTTGGTGACCGTCACAGTGTTCGCTGCTGCGTTGATCGTCCATGTGAACGTCGCCGAGCCCTTCGCCCGGGTCGGATCCGTGACGAACACCGACACCGAGCTGGTGCCCGCGGTCGTCGGCGTGCCCGAGATCAGGCCCGTCGAGCCGTTGATCGACAGCCCTGCCGGCAGACCGGTGGCCGTATACGTGAGCGCCTGGCCCGAGGCGCTGTCCGTGGCATGGATCTGCAGGCTCACGGCGGCGCCGACGGTGCCGGACTGGTTGCCGGGATTCGTCACCGTGATCGTGTTGCCGGTCGCCGCGTTCACCGTCCAGCTGAACGTCGTCGTGCCGGTCGCGCCGGTCGAGTCCTTGACCGTCACCGTGACCGACGAGGTACCGGCGGTGGTCGGCGTGCCCGAGATCAGGCCCGTCGAGCTGTTGATCGAGAGGCCGGGCGGGAGTCCGGTCGCGCTGTAGGTCAGAGTCTGGCCCGACGCCGAGTCCGACGCCGCGATCTGCAGCGACACGGCCGTTCCGACCGTCCCGACCTGTCCGCCCGGATTCGTCACGGTCACCGTGTTGGTGGTCGAGCCCCCGGACGTGTTCAGCGCGTAGTC
>JAFAWR010000186.1 GCA_019241635.1 Solirubrobacterales bacterium | reverse complement strand
GGCCCGTCGCCGGCGGGTGCGTGGGGCCGCGGCATCGGCTGAACGCGCGCGGCTCGAGCGCCTGGCCCGCGAGCACGACCACTGGGTGCGCGTCAACTGGCGGCGCTCGGTCGCCGCCGGACTGCGGCGCCGCGTCGGACGCGCGGGCTGACGCGGCGTCACCCGCCACCCGTCCTCATAGACTCGCCCGCGGTGACCGCCGGAGTGTCAACCGCGACGAGGGACCTGTTCCTGACCTCCGCCACGCCGACGCTCGCCGGTGGCGCCGCGCTGCGGACCTACGGCGTGGTCGCAGCGCTGGCGAGCGAGCGCCCAGTCGACCTCGTCTACAAGGAATTCGGCGCGCGAGAGCCGGCTCCCGAATATGCGGCGCTCGAGCGCCTGGAGATCCGCAGATTGACGGCGTCGCGCGGCTGGCGACGCGCGCTGGCCTACGGCCGCTCGCGGGCGCGCGGCGTGCCGAGCGACCTCGCTCGCGGCGTGACGCCGGAGCTGATCGCTGCGGCCGAGGACGTCCCGGCCGAGACGCGCATCATCGCCGACGGCCCGGTCACGGCCGCGGCGCTGCTGCCGCTCGCGCGCCGGCGCGAGCTCGTCTACCTGGCGCACAACGTCGAGTCGGGTTTCCACCAGACATTGGGACGTGGCAATTTGCCGCGCTTTGAGCGCACCGTGCTCCGGACCTACGCCGAGTGCTGGATGGCCACGCGATCCGACGAGCGGGCAGCGCGTGCGCTGGCGGGTCGCGAGCTGAGGACGCGGTACGTCCCGAACGTCGTCGATGTGTCCTTGATCGCGCCGGTGCAGCCCCCCGGAGAGGGACGGGCCCTGTTCGTCGCGGACTTCACGTATCGGCCCAACCGCGAAGCGTTGGCATACCTCGTCGAGGAGGTGCTACCGCTCGTGTGGCAACGCCGCCCGGATCTTCGCCTCTCGGTTGTCGGTCGCGGACTCGCGGAGCCGCCCGGTGATAACCGGGTGGAGGCCCCCGGATTCGTTGAGGAGCTGCGCTCGGCGTACGCGAGCGCTGACCTCGCCGTGGTTCCGCTGCTGCACGGCGGGGGTTCGCCGCTGAAGTTCATCGAGGCGCTCGCGTATGGGCTGCCGGTCGTTGCCACCGAGCACGCTGCCCGTCTGATCGAGGACGGCGAACCCGGCACGCACTTCCTCAGCGCCGGCGGGCCGCAAGAGTTCGCCGAAGCGATCGAACGGCTGCTGAACGAGCCGCGACTCGGCGCGGTACTCGCCGCGGCCGGCCGCGAGCTGGTCGAGGCGAGCTACTCGACCCAGGTACTTGCCCGTCTGCTTGCCTGATGAAGCTGTCCGGGCCGTCCGCCACGCTTCTGATGCCGATCGGGCGCCCCGAACGTGACCCCCGGGCAGGCAGCGTCGCACCTCAAGTTGGTACGCTGCCGCCCGCGGGTGGGGAGGCCGGCCGTCGAGCCTTCGAGGAGAAGACGAATATGCCGAAACGCTTTCGCCGAATTCTTGCGCTGTTTGCCGGTCTGATCGCCGCCGGCGGCGCGATGGTCGCGTTCGCGCCGCTGAGTGCGGCGCAGCGGCCGAGCCGCGCGCGAAGTGCGGCAGGGACAGTGGGCCCGAGCCCGATCGTGGGACTGATCGACGGCGCCGCGCAATGGCGGCAGGACACGGGCATGACGCACCGCATGAACCAGGTCCTCGCCACCAGCGACGCCAAGTGGGTGCGCGAGGGCTTCTACTGGAGCCAGATCGAGCCGAAGCCCGGGGTGTTCAACTTCGCCCACTACGACCAGTTCGTGACGCTCGCAGCTGAGCGCGGAGTGCACGTGTTCGTGGAGCTGTACACGGCTCCTCGGTGGGCGGCCCCGACCCCGACGTCCGTGCCGGCCGATCCGACTGCCTACGCGGCCTTCGTTGCCGCCGTGGTCGCCCGCTACGCGCCGGGCGGGACATTCTGGGCATCCCATCCCAATCTCGACAGCTCCACAGTTCAGACGTTCGAGATCTGGCACGAGGCGTACTACTCGAATGGGAACGACGGTCATTACGACCCGGGTCGCTATGCGCGCCTCGTACAGGCGGCCGTGACGGCCGGCCGGGCGGCCAACCCCAATGCCAGGTTCCTCATGGGCGCCGAGATGCAGGGCCAGTTCGTCGGGTCGGGACCGCGGCGAGCTTGGGTGTGGTGGGTTGACGCCTTGTACAAGGCCGTTCCCGACCTCAACAACTACTTCGATGGCGTGTCCGTGCATCCCTACGGCCACGACATCACCCACCGCTCGCCGGCGATCCCCGACCAGCCGTACTACGGATCTGACCAGATGCGCCGGATCGAAATCATCCGACAGCAGTTCGTCGCGCATGGAGCGGCGGCCAAGCCCTTCTGGGCGACCGAGGTCGGATGGCCGACGTGCAAGCGTGGAACGGTTCGATGCGTCAGCCCGGCTGGCCAGCGCAAGAGCTTCGTCACCTTGATGCGGTACGCAGAGACCACCTGGAAGAGCTACGTCCGGGCGGTGTTCGTGTACTACTACGACGACTTGGGACGCAACTCGGCGAATCCGAACAACGACTACGGCCTGATCTACTACAACCACAAGCCCAAGCTGGTGCTTCCGGCGTTCGAGGCATTCGCGAGGCTCTCGCCGACGACGAGCCCCTGGCCGTGACGGGCGTCGAGACTCTCGCCGTGCCGATCAGCTCGTCGCGGCCTGGGCCTTGAACACGGCCAACGCGGGCTTGGGGGTCCCGTCGTTGTAGACCAGCCCGTAGTCGTGCTCGGGATCGGTGGAGTCCGGGGAGTCGTCGTCGTAGCAGTAGACGAACACCGCCTGGACGAAGTTCTGCCAGGTGGTGCGGGCGAAGTTGAAGACCGTTGCGAGGTCGGCGGCTTGTCCGGCCGGGGTGGTGCAGCGGTCGCTGCCGGTGGTGCAGGTTGGCCAGCCGATCTCGGTGATCCAGAGCGGCTTGTTGGCGGCGCCATGCGCCGCGAACTCCTGATGGATCGCCTCAACTCGGCGGATCTGGTCGTAGCCGTCGTAGGCCTGTCCAGGGGTGGGGAAGGAGAGGTCCGTGAAGTCGGTGCCGTAGGGGTGCACGGCGACGCCATCGAAGTAGTTGTTGAGGTCGGGGACGGCCTCGTAGAGGGCGTCGATCCACCACACCCAGCTCGAGCCGACGAGCTGGGACTGGTTCTCGGCGGCGAGCAGGAAACGCGCGGCCGGGTCGGCCTGGCGCCCGGCGATCGCGGCGGCCTTGACCAGCCTCGCGTAGCGGCCGGGGTCGTAGTCGCCGTTGTTCCCGTTGTCGTAGTAGGGCTCGTTCCAAAGCTCGAAGGTCTGGATCGCGTAGCCGGCAAATGCCGGATGTTGCGTCCAGAAGCTGCCGTGCGGCCCGTAGCGCGCGACCACGGCGGCGACGTACGCGGCGTAGGACGAGGGATCGGCCGGGATCGTGGTCGGGGTTGCTCCAGCCCACCCCGGCGTAACGAACATGAGCGGGAGAACGTGCACGCCGTATTGCGCTGTGAGCAGCATGAACTGGTCGTAGTGCGAGAAGTCGAACACTCCCGGCTGAGGCTCGATGCGGCTCCAGTCGAACTCCTGCCGGATCCATTTGGGGCCGGCCTGGGAGGCAACCTGGGCCATTCGTGCCGACATGTCCGCCCAGCCTTCCACCGACGCATCCAGACCGACGATCAACCCGCCCGACATTGCCGCATCGGCTGTCGTCGAGGTCGCCGGCACGGACGGAGATCCTGGCACGACGGGGGCCGAGACGCTGGGCCCGGGCGCCGGCTGCGTCGCGCTGGTCCCTCCGGCCGGCGATCGCGGCCGAGGAGAGGGTTTGCGCTTGCCTTTACCTGCGTGGCCGTGGGCGCTCTGAAGCGTCGTGTTCCGCCTTGTCTGCACACATCGCCGTTTCGCCTTGCGGCGTCGACAGACGGGTCTCACCAAATGAGGTTTCGCGCGCTGATGGCGCGGCGAGGCCAGGGCGGCCGGGACGGCGAGGCTAGCGACCACGAACGCCGCGAGCAGGTGGTACGCAATCCGACGGACCATATTTTGGTCCTCGGCCGCTCGGGACGTTCGTCGAAGGTTGGAACCCCCGTGCTGGACGCGCGTTGGAGCGCGGAGGGGTCCTGACGTTCAGGCGCCGCTCGCGCCGGCCGGACTCAACCGCCGGCGGTCAGCCCGTCGCCTGCGCCTTGAACACGGCGAGGGCGGGCTTGGGGCTGCCGTTGTTATAGGTCAGCCCGTAGTCGTTCTCAGGGTTGCTCGAGTCCGGGCTGGCGTCGTCGTAGGTGTAGACGAACACCGCGTGGACGAAGTTCTTCCAGCTGGTGTGGGCGTAGTTGAACACCGTGGTGAGCTTGGCGGCCTGGCCGGCGGTGGTGGTGCAGCGAGGGCTCCCGCTGGTGCACGTCGGCCAGCCGATTTCGGTGACCCACAGAGGCTTGTTCGCGGCATTGTGGACGGCGAATTCCTGATGGATCGCCTGGACGCGGCGGATCTGGTCGTAGCCGTCGTAGGCCTGGCCGGCGCGGGGGAAGCTCAGGTTGGTGAGGTTGGTGCCGTAGGGGTGCACGGCGATGCCGTCGAAGTAGTTGTTCAGATCTGGGACAGCCTGGTACATGGCTCCGATCCACCACGTCCAGTCGGAACCGACGAGTTGGGACTGGTTCTCGGCGGCGAGCAGGAAACGCGCGGCCGGGTCGGCCTGACGTCCGGCGATCGCGGCGGCCTTGACCAGCCTCGCGTAGCGGCCGGGGTCGTAGTCGCCGTTGTCGCCGTTGTCGTAGTAGGGCTCGTTCCAAAGCTCGAAGGTCTGGATCGCGTAGCCGGCGAGCGCCGGATGCGCTGCCCAGAAGGTGCCGTTCGGCCCGTAGCGGCCGACCACCGCGGCGACGAACGCCGCATACGCGGACGGATCGGCGGGAATCGCGTTCCAGGCCGCCCCCGCCCACGATGGCGCGTCGAACAGCAGCGGCAGCACGTGCACGCCGCGCTGCGCGGTTAGCAGCATGTACTGGTCGTAACGGGAGAAGTCGAACGTTCCGGGCGCAGGCTCGATCTGGCTCCACTCGAACTGCTCGCGGAGCCACTTCGTCCCGCTCGCCGAGAGGACCTGGTCGAGCCGTGCCGACATCGTGCTCCAACCCGCTACCGACGCGTTCAAACCGACCACCAAGCCGGTCGACGAGTCGATGCTGTTGCGCGCCGAGTGGCGGATGTGGCGATTGGCCCGGCACCGCCGCGAGCGGGCATGGTGGGCGCGACGAGCCTTCGCGGTCGGACAGGAGTGGTGCTTACTTGACTTTGGCTTTGCCGAGGCGGACGCGGCGCCGCCCAGCAAGGCGGCCAGCGCGAGAGCGGTGATGAGGATTGAGGCGATACGGCGGGTCACGTCCCAGGTGCTCGACCGGGAAAGCCGGTTCTTGATGTCAGAGCTCGGACTGGACGAACGTCCGACGCCGGAGCTGGACACATCGCGCGAGGCGGGTGCTGACTGTCCGGTGGGGGGGTCTCGGCGCACGATGGGGTGTGTGCGCCGGCGGTTCTGGTTCGGCTCGAGGCGGATCACGGGCGCGGGCAGGTGCCAGCGCCGGCCCATTCGCGCGGGCTCGGTGCTGTGTTTGATCCCTACCGCGCCGGCCGACTCTCTCCCGACGGCAGCGCCCCGGCGCTAACGACGCTGCTGATACGTGGCCTAACCTGCCCTGCCCACGAAAGACCTGTTAGCGGGGTACGAAAGATGTCCCGCATTCCAGGCGTAAATGTGTGCAAGCACCGGGTGCGTCGTGGAAGGAACCGTGAGCGCTGGTGAGGGCTTCATAAGAAAGCTGAGAGACGCGCTAAGATGCACCTCCCAGGTAAGGGAAACGGAAGGGGTGCGATGAAAAAGCTCCGGACCGGGCTCGTGGTTGCGCTGGTGGGGGCGGCCAGTCTCATGGTGGTTGCCGTGGCGCCGGCGGACGTCGTGACGAACGCCAACGACTCGCTGCGCACCGGGTGGTATCCGGACGAGAGCTCGATCACCCCCAGCCTGCTCAGAGGGCCGACGTGGGGCCAGCTGTGGTCCACTCCGGTCGACGGGCAGGTCTACGCGCAGCCGCTGCTGGTGCCGAACGGGCCGCTGATCGTCACCACCGAGCGAGACGACGTGTACGGGCTCAACCCGTCCTCGGGGAGCGTCGAGTGGAGCCAGAACCTGGCCCCCAACGGGCCATGGCAGCCGTCCGACATCGGCTGCTCGGATCTCATTCCGGATCGGGGCAGCACGGCCACGCCGGTCATCGATACCTCGACGAACACGGTCTATTACACGTACAAGACCTACGACGCCAGCCACGACGCGGTGTGGTACATGGAGGCGTTGAACATCGCAACCGGCCAGCCGGTGTGGAGCAGCCCGGTTCAGCTGAGCGGAACCGCCGACAACGATTCCTCGCTGGCCTTCGACGCCCAGGACGAGGACCAGCGACCGGGCCTGCTGTTGATGAACGGCGTCGTATACGCCGGCTTCGGCTCGATCTGCGACACGTCCCCGTTCGAGGGATGGGTGTTCGGCGTATCAACCTCCACCCATCAGATCACGGCGCGCTGGGCGACGGTGACCAACGGCGACGGGGGCGGTGTGTGGCAATCCGGAGTCGGGCTCACCTCGGACAGCTCGGGCTCGATTCTGCTGGCCACCGGCAATGGCGGTGCGCCGAGCGTTGCCGCACCGGGCAACACCCCTCCGTCCTCATGCGGGGAATGCGTGATCCGCCTCGATGTGCAACCCGACGGGACCCTCAGACCCGTCGACTTCTTCGCCCCGTTTGACGCTGAGCAGCTCGACGACTCCGACAGCGATTTCGGCTCGGGCGGCGTGGTGGCGCTGCCCGACCAGTATTTCGGCACCCAGTCCGTGCCTCATCTCGCGGTCTCGGCGGGCAAGGAGGGATACGTCTATCTGCTCAACCGCGACGACCTCGGCGGCTACGAGCAGGGAGCCGGGGGCGGGGACGCCGTGGTCGACCGCCAGGGACCGTTCGGCGCGGTGTTCGGCCGGCCGGGGGTATGGCCGGGCGACGGCGGCTACCTGTACATCCCGACCTCGTGCTGCCAGAACGGCGGGGGAAATCTCGACGTCTACCAGTACGGGGTGACCCCGTCGGGTGCCCCGTCGCTCTCGGAGGTGGCGACCTCATCGGACGTGTTCGGTTTCGGCAGCGGGTCGCCGGTCATCACCTCGAGTGGGACGACGTCGGGCAGCGCGCTCGTGTGGATCATCTGGGCCGCCAACCGGATGGGCAACGGGGGCCAGCTGCGGGCCTACGACCCGATCCCGGTCAACGGCCAGCCCGTCCTGCGCTGGGAAGCGGCGATCGGCAACGCGACCAACTACAGCACGCCTGGCGTCGGCGCTGGGCGGCTCTACGTCGGGACTCGCGACGGGCAGGTCCTGGCCTTCGGCTCACCGGTCTCGGCACCGGTAGGCGGAGCGGGGGTGTCCTTCGGGAGGACGACCATCAACTCGACCGCTCAAAAGACGCTCACGATCACGGCCAACCGCACCGTGACGATAAGCAGCCCTCCAACTTCATCTGACCCGAGCGAGTTCTCTGTCGGGTCGCCCTCCCCGTCGCTGCCGACTACGCTCAACACCGGACAGACGCTTACGGTCCCGATCACGTTCGCGCCCAACCACACGGGGCTGATCGGCGGCCAGGTGACCGCGAGCACGAACGCCGGCGACGTGTCGTTCTCGCTTTCCGGCACCGGGCAGGTCAACGGGCCGAGCCTCGCCGCGAACACGCCTGTCCTCTCCCTAGGGGGGACGACGGTGGGAGGCCATCTGACCGGCTCGGTCGTGCTCAGCGACGTGGGCAGCCAGCCGGTCACGATCCAGAGCGTTCAGCAGCCTCCGGCGCCGTTCTCCTCTGACGACCTAGCAGCGGCCAACGGCACCCAGATCGCTCCGGGCGCCAGCATCTCCGTCGACGTCTCATTCGATCCCACTGCGCCTGGCCAGTACACGCCGGACAAGTACACGATCGGCCTCGGGAGCAACGGCGGGCCCGTAAGCGTCGGGCTGTCGGCCTCCGCGGGCACACCCGGAAACCTCGAGTTCTCGACCCAGGCGCTCGACTTCGGCTCGGTCCCGGTCGGCACCACCGCGACCAAGAGCTTCACGCTCACCAACACCGGCGGCACCGCGGTCACGATCGAGAAGTCAAAGTCGCCGTTCGGAGGCGAGTTCGCGCCGGCGAGCAGCCTGCCCGAGGGCACTTCGGTCGCGCCGGGGCAGACGCTCACCGAGACCGTGACCTTCTCGCCCACTGCGACCGGTGCGGCCAGCGGCAGCTGGCCGATCACCGGCAACGACGGGACCGGCGACCATCTGGTGCAGTTCACCGGCGTCGGGGTGCCGCCCTCCAGCGGCTCACCGGGCGCAGGCTCTGGGGGGCCCTCGGCCGGCAGGGCGTCGCTCCCGGGCGCGCCGAAGCTGGTGCCCGGCGTGGTGAGCACCGCGCACCTGGGGGCCGTTTTCATCACCTACACGGCCAAGCGGGCCGGGGTGAGCCACTTCGTCCTTCAACTCGCGGTGGTCGGCCGTCGAGGCGCCCACGGCGCCTGCGACCCCACGACCAGCCGAAACCGCTCACGACTGGCGTGCATCCGCTACGTCACGGTCAAGAGCTTCACCCACCGTGGCCAGGCCGGAGCCAACCGTCTGCGGCTCGGCGCCTTCGTGACGCTCCGTAAGCTGCTCCCGGGGACCTACCGCCTGCAGTCGATCCTGCTCGACTCAGCCGGCGCCAAGCACACGTTCAACTCGTCGCTGCGGATCATCACGCCGGCCCGGCACCACGCGGCGCGGCGCTACGCGGTGCGGAGCGCCGCCCCGCCGATCGCGTCGCTCGGCGAGCTGCTGAGTCGGTTGGGCGCGCTGCTCCGGCTGCTCTGAGGCCCGGCTACCGGAGCGCCGTGTCGGCCGCGCGCTGGCGAGCCCGCTGGCTGTCGCGCAGGCGCAGGACCTCGGCAAAGGTGAGCATCATGATCTTGAGGTCGAGACCGAGCGACCAGTTGCGGATGTAGAAGTTGTCCCACTCCACGCGGTCGGCGATCGAGGTCTGGCCGCGCAGGCCGTTGACCTGGGCCCAGCCGGTGATCCCCGAGCGCACGCGGAGGCGATCGTCGTAGTGGCTGACTTCGGCGCCGAACAGCGCCGCGAACTGCGGGCGCTCGGGGCGCGGGCCGACGATGCTCATCTCGCCGCGCAGGACGTTGATCAGCTGGGGGACCTCGTCGAGCGAGGTGCCGCGGAGCCAGCGGCCGAGTGAGGTGGTGCGATCCTCGCCCTCGATGCCGCCGGGAGCGCAGCCCTCCGGCGGGACGAAGTCGGCGTCGACACCCGGACCGGGCTCGCGCATCGTGCGGAACTTGAGCACGTCGAACACCTGGCCGTCGCGCCCGACCCGGCGCTGGCGAAACAGGGAAGGCCCGGGCGAGGAGAGCCGCACGGCGAGTGCGATCGCCGCCATCAGGGGGGCCAGCAAGACCAGTGCGATCAGCGCCAGGCAGCGGTCGAGCGCGTGCTTGACGGCGAACTCGCCCCCGCGGGGGTTGGTGGGGCGCAACGAGATGAGCGGGAGCCCGCCCAGGTGGTCGAGGATCGCCCGGTCGTTGATCGCCTCGAAAAGGCGGGGCACGAGCGAGACCTCGACGCCCAGCTTCTCGCACTCCCTGACCTTCTCGACGAGCACATGGTCGGGCTCTGAGGAGAAGGCGAGGATCACCCGCCGGGCGCCGGTCTGGGCGATCGCCTCGGCCAGATCGTCGGGGCCGCCCAGGACCGGGACGGATGAGGTTGCGCTCCAATAGCTCGCCGCCGGCATCGGATCGGAGTCGAGGAAGCCCACGGGGCGCAGGCCGTAGCCGCGGTCGCTGGTCAGGCGCTTGACCAGCCGCTCTCCGACCACTCCGGCGCCGACGATCAGCGTGGGGGAGGCCAGAGCATGGTTGCGCCGCGCCTGCAGGCGGACCGAGGCCAGGACCAGGCGGGCCACGCTCAGGTAGACCGCGGCGAACAGCCACAGGCGCAGGGCGAGACCGACTGGATGAGCGCCGCCGATGATCGAGCCGGCGGCGACCATGAGCATGGCCGAGAGCGACGCGGCGCCGAGCACATGGGCCGCGGTGTCGAGGAACGAGACGCGCAGGCGCTCGTCGGGATCCTGGCGGGCCCGCAGGATGCTCAGCGTCAGCGCGGGGAAGACGGCGGCCAGCCATCCGGCGCCGCCCCAGCGCGGCATGGGCGCCGCGTAGAAGGCCGCAGTGGAGGCCAGGCAGAGCATGATCGCGTCGACCAGCAGGCGGACCTGCGACCACACTCGATCGTCGAGCAGCCGGCCGATGCCGGCGGCGATCAGCTCCGAGCGCGCGAGCGGAAGGTGAAGCGAGTCGGCGGCGTGAGCGTGTGACGCGACCGGAGGCGTCATCGCTCTCGACCACCGGCGCGCATCCACGAGCACCCGGCCGTTTCGTCCTTTATTCGGGCCACTTCCTTGTCGCTTTCCCCTTGTGGAAGGCCGTTCAGCTACTTAGCAGTCCGTTACCAATCCCTACTAAGACCGCATCATACCAGGCAAAAAACCGAAATTCACGCCGTCATAACAACGTTTCCCGGGGTGGTGTTCTGTCAATTTGCGGCATGGCGAGGGGACTCGGGAGCGTAGGATTTCCAGGGCAAACTCCGAGGAGGCCTGACATGTCGCGACTCATCAGAATGGACCGGAGCGGCCACACGACCGTCGCGGAATGGACGGCCGGCGACCCGACGAGCGCCGAGGCCGCAGCGGTGGCGTTCCGCGCCGAGCTCGACCAGGGCTACTTCGCGCTGGTGAGCAGCGGTGCCGGCAGCGCCGAACAGGTCCACGAGCTGCCCCTCGACGCCGATCTGGTCATCCTGCGCCGCCCGATCGCCGGAGGCTAGAGCTAGTGGCCGGCGGCGAGGCGGCAGCCCCGGGCGCGCTCCCGGAGCTTGCGGCGGTCCACTGGCGCCGGCGGGCCGATGAGGACTCCCTGCGCCGGGCCGGCCGGCTCTGGACGCTCTCGACCGTGGCTCACACCGTCCCGTTCGTGGCGGCGGCGCTGGTGCTGGGATTGGCCGCCCCGATCCTGCTCCCGTTCGCGGTCCTGTGCCTGGTCCATGCCTGGGCCATTCCCGAGCTGTACGCCGCGCGCGGGGCGCGGGTCCTCAAGCCGGTCGACGGTGAGCGCGGCGGATCGGAGCGCGTGGCGCTCGGCCTGCTCGGTGATCTCGTCGACCACGGAGCCCGCGAGCTCCACGGGCGCAGCGGGCTGATGCTCGAGTCCGGGCGGCTCGGCGTCTGGCTGGTCGGCGAGGCCGGGGCGCTCCTGGTCAGGCCCGGTGGGCGGCGGGTGCACTGCTACTGCGTGCGGGCGACCGGCCCCGGGCTACCGCCCAGTGACCGGCTCGCCCACCTCCTGCTCGCCCTGCGGACCGACGAACCTGGCTTCGCCACCGTGGCGAATCTGGCCTTCTCGGGCGCGCGCTGGCGCGTGCGGCGGAGGCTGCGGCCACCGGCCCGCCTGGCGCTGGATGTGGCGGCGCCTCAGAGCCGCGCACGCTGAGCTCCCCGCGGCGGATCGGCGCGCGCGAAGTTTGTCCCCAGGGCCAATGGCAACCCGCCCGCAAACACCGATCATTCTCGCCATGACCCGTCCACTGACAGCCTCCAAGGTCCTCCTGGTCGCCGACCGCCGATCCGCGCCGGCGAGCCGCCGCGACACGCCGGTCCGGCGCTACCGCCTCGCCCGACTGCGCCTGGACCCGCGCTCCGCCGCCGGCGAGTCGCGCTACGAGTACCTCAAGCGCGTTTACGACTGACCGGCGTTCTTCGCGAGTCCTTCACTGAGCCGCCGGTCGGCAGGAGTACGCTTTGGGTATGCAAACTCAAGTCGAGGCCCATCACTCTCGTACGCCCGCTGTCGTCCGGAAGGCGGCGGCCGGTCTCGTCCTGGTCATCGCTGCCGTGCTGGCCATCAAGCTCGTCATCGGCTTCGTGACCTGGCTGTTCGGGACGATCGTGCTGATCGCGGTTGTCGCGGCGGTCCTCTGGGCAATCAAAACGCTGGTTTGGTGACGGCACATGGGCCCGTGGTGACATGGGCCTGGTCGTAATCCTGTTCTTCTTCGGCCTCGCCGGGGGCATCGTCGGGCGCATCAAGGGCAGCTCGTTCGTCCTCTGGTTCCTGATCTCGGCCTGCGTCCCGTTCATCGGCCTCCTGACCGCGATCTTCTTCCGGTGGGACAACCAGGAGCTCCGCCGTGAGTGCCCCGGCTGCGGCAAGATCGTCAAGCTGCACGACGCACTGTGCACGCGGTGCGGAACCGAGCTCGAGTTCCCCGAGGTGGCGATCGCCTCGGAGATGAGCGTGCGCCAGCGGATCGCGGCGGGCGGGCGCCCAGGCTGATCGGCGCGGTACCAGGGCGGCGCGCGCCGTCCGGACGGGGTACCTGGCCCCACGGACGCCGAGCACCGGCGAGGCCCAAAAACCGGCCGCAAACCCACTGTTACACTCGCCATTCCCGCGCGTGGATGGGCCACGCGCAGGCGTACCAGGAGGCCATGAATATGCGTGCAGTCGACGCCCTGATGGAATGTCTCAAGGCCGAGGGCGTCGATGTCGTATTCGGACTGCCGGGCGGGGCCAACCTTCCCACCTACGACGCCTTCTACGACGCCGGGATCCGGCACATCCTGGTCCGTCACGAGGCGGGTGGCGGGCACGCCGCCGAGGGCTACGCCAAGGCGACGGGCAAGGTCGGGGTGTCGCTGGCCACCAGCGGGCCCGGCGCCACGAACCTGATCACGCCGATCTGCGACGCGATGATGGATTCCGTCCCGGTGGTGTTCATCACCGGCCAGGTGCGCACCGAGTTGCTCGGCACCGACGGCTTCCAGGAGGCCGACATGATCGGCATCTCGATGCCGGTCGTGAAGCACAGCTTCATGATCCAGGATCCGACGGAGATCCCCCGCTCGATCCACGAGGCGTTTCACATCGCCCGCACCGGGCGGCCGGGGCCCGTGGTGGTCGATATTCCGCAGGACCTGAGCCGCGCCGACATCCCGTATGAGCCGGTCACCGACGTGCGCCTGCCGGGCTATCAGCCCACCACCGAGGGCAACCAGAAGCAGATCCGGATCGCGGCCAAGGCGCTGGCCAATGCGCGGCGACCGATCATCTACGCCGGCGGAGGCGTGGTCTCGGCCGGCGCGGGGGCTGAGCTGACCGAGCTGGCGATGAGTGATCGGTTCCCGGTGACCTGCACCGTGATGGGCCTCGGGGCGTTCCCGGGCACCCACGAGCAGTGGCTGGGGATGCTCGGGATGCACGGAACCCGGGCCGCCAACTACGCGATGGACGAGGCCGACCTGATCTGCGCGATCGGGGCCCGCTTCGACGACCGGGTGACCGGCAAGCTCTCGGAGTTCGCGCCGCGGGCCAAGTTCATCCACATCGACGTCGACCCGGCCGAGATCTCCAAGAACGTGCCCGCTCACATCCCGATCGTCGGCGACGCCAAAAACATCCTGCCCCGGCTGACCGCCGAGTACCGGGCGCTGGCCGCCGATCCGGGTCGACTGGAGGAATGGTGGTCGCGGATCCGGGTGTGGCAGGAGCGTCATCCGCTGCGCTACGACGACTCCACCGACTCGGAGATCAAGCCCCAGTACATGGTCCAGGCGCTGTATGAGGCCACGGGCGGCGAGGCGATCGTGGTCAGTGACGTGGGCCAGCACCAGATGTGGACGGCCCAGTACTACCACTTCCCTCAGCCGCGGCGGTGGATCAACTCGGGCGGGCTAGGGACGATGGGGTTCGGCCTGCCGGCGGCGATGGGCGCGAAGGTCGGCTGCCCCGATCAGACCGTGGTGTGCGTGGCCGGCGACGGCTCGGTCCAGATGAACGCGCAGGAGCTCGCGACCTGCGCCCAGGAAGGCATCGCGATCAAGGTGTTCATCATGAACAACGGCTATCTGGGCATGGTCCGCCAGTGGCAGGAGCTGTTCTGGGATAAGCGCTACAGCCAGGTCGAGATGGGTGAGTGGCCGGACTTCGTCAAGCTGGCCGAGGCTTACGGCGCGACCGGGATCCGCTTGCAGGACAAGCACACGCTGGTCGACGACATGAAGGCGGCCTTGGCGGTTGACGGCCCGGTGCTGGTCGACGTGCGCGTCACGCGCGAGGAGAACACCTACCCGATGATCCCGGCCGGGCAGCCCGCCCGGAACATGGTGGGGTGAGCGGTCATGGGTGAGCCAGGAACCAAAGAGGTCCTCTCGCTCGACGAGCTCGAGGCCGTGGCCGGCCTGCGCACGGGTCGCAAGCACGTCCTGTCGATCCTGGTCGAGAACAAGCCGGGCGTGCTGACTCGCATCGCCGGGCTGTTCGCGCGCCGCGGGTTCAACATCGACACGCTGGCCGTCGGACCGACCGACGACGAGCGGATCTCGCGCATAACGCTGACGCTCGACGGGGCGCTTCACCCGATCGACCAGGTGACCAAGCAGCTCCACAAGCTGATCAACGTGCTGAAGATCCGGGATCTCGAGCCGCGTGAGACGCTGGCCCGGGAGCTGGCCATGTTCAAGGTGTCGGCCGACGGCGCCAGCCGGGCGGAGGTCATGCAGATCTGCGAGATCTTCCGCGGCAAGGTCGTCGACGTGACCAAGCGCTCGGTGGTGATCGAGCTGACCGGGACGTGCGACAAGGTCGACGCGTTCGAGCAGCTGGTCAGGCCATTCGGGTTGATCGAGATGGCTCGCACGGGCGAGATCGCGATCGCCCGGGGCCGCGGCGAGACGTAGAACGTACGGGCCTGGGTAGCGTGCGGTCGTGACCGTTTCCGCGTCCGGCCTTGCCTCTGCCTGGGGGTGGCTCGACCGCGACAGCGCCCGCCGGCTGGAGGTGCGGCTCGAGGCGGCCCTGCGCCGGGCGCGGGCCATCGGGACACCGGTGCTGGTCAGTGTGACCTCCGGGGTCGACGCCGGCGTGGATCCGACCGCGGTGGCGGTGGCCTCGCGCCGGGCCGTCGAGTCGTGGTTCTGCCTCGAGCAGCCCGATCGGGACGGGTATGCGGTGGCGGCGATCGGCTGCGTGCGCGCGCTTTCGGCGCGCGGGCCCGGCCGGTTCGCCGATGTGGCTCGCCGGTGGTCCTCCATTGG
>JAFAWR010000179.1 GCA_019241635.1 Solirubrobacterales bacterium | reverse complement strand
TCGCGTCGTCCCACAGCGTTTCTGAGGCATGGAGCACCGCGCCTACTCGTCCCGTCTGGTCAGCGGTCTGGTCGCCTCCGCGGTTCTGTCGGTGTCCCTGCACGCGTACGTGGCGACGATGGTGACGCTCGCCGCCGTCATGGTCGTCGTGCTCGCCGTGATGCTGCGCGAAGGCTGAGCCCGCCTTACGGAACGATCGCGATGTGCCCCTCGGGGTGGGCGATCGCCGGCCCATCGGCGACATGGCGCACGGTGCACCCGGCCGACGTGCAGTGCACGGCCACCGTCTTCGCCCCACCCTCCGTCGCGTCGAGCAGGTCGCCGGGACGCGCGCCGGCCCGCGAGCAGAGCGGCTGAGCTGAGGCGCAGGAGCACGTTGTCGCCGGGATGACGATTCCCGGGGGTCAGGCGATCCGCGAGCAGCGCGGAGTAGCGGCCGGCCGGGAGGAACGCCTCGCTCTCCACCCCGGTGTCGCCGCCGTGCGGCAGGCCCGAGCTCGCCACCAGGAGGTTTGCCCCGCCCGGGGTGACCGCGTAGATCCCGCCGCCCAGCTCGTCGGAGGCGATCAGGTCGCCGGCGAACTCGCCGAAGCTCGCCGGCGCCACCGCGATCCCCCCCTCCACGCGGTGGGCGCGAGTCGTGATCGTGCTCACCGCGCCGTGGCAGCTCACCGCGTCGACGCTGGCGTGCTTGCCCGCCGTGGTGGCCAGGAGGAGCCGGTAGCCGAACCGGCCGGTCTCATCGAAGGCGATCCCGTCGATCAGCCCGGGCGCGTGGATCGCCGCGAACGGCCGCACCCGGCCGCGCCCGTCGATCGCCACCACCCCACGCGGCTTGGCGAAGCTGATCGCGAACACCGTGTCGGCGCCGAAGCTGCAGCCGGGGTGGCCGAGGTCGGCCAGCGCGATGTACGCCTCGAGCCCGGGGTTGCTCCGATATCCCGGGGCGAACGCGTGCAGCGCACCTGAGCGCGAGAGCAGCCACAGGCGACCGTCCGCCGCGACCACCTCCTCGCCGTCGCGCCGTGGCCCCACCACGTCGATCGGGCTGCGGACGTGCACGTAGGCGCTCCAGTGCGCCGGGACCGCCGGCCGCGCCACCGTCGCCGTCCTCGCCGCCGCTCCCCCGCAGCCCACGGCGAGGATGCCGATGACGAGAACTCCGTACAGGCGCTTTGACACGGGTGACGAAGAGTATGCACCGTGAAGACCCTGCTCTACGACGCCGCTGGCGGCGTCGCCACGATCACGCTCAACCGACCGGACCGGCTGAACACGATCGTCCCGCCGATGCCCGACGAGTTCGAGGCGGCGATCCGCGAGGCGACGCTCGACCCGCAGGTCAAGGTGATCGTGCTCCGCGGCGCCGGACGCTCGTTCTGCGCCGGCTATGACTTCGCCGGCGGCTTTCACCACTGGGACGAGCAACTCACCACCGACGGGCGCTGGGACCCCGGCAAGGACTTCAGCCTGGCCGCCTCGCCCTACGGGCCGACCCAGCGCTTCATGAGCATGTGGCGCGCCCCCAAGCCGGTCATCGCCCAGGTCCACGGCTGGTGCGTGGGCGGGGGCAGCGACATGGCCCTGTGCGCCGATCTGATCATCGCCTCCGAGGACGCCCAGATCGGCACGCCGTACTCGCGCGTCTGGGGCTGCTACCTCTCGTGCCTTTGGGTCTACCGCCTCGGGCTGACCCGGGCCAAGGCACACGCGTTGACCGGCAAGCCGCTGTCCGGCCGCGAGGCCGCCGACATCGGGCTGATCAACGCCGCCGTCCCGTTCGCCGAGCTCGAGCAGACCGTGGCCGAGCAAGCCGAGCAGCTGGCCGCCATCCCCTCCTCTCAGCTTGCGGCGATGAAGCTGATCGTCAATCAGGCCTACGAGAACATGGGCATGCACGCCACCCAGGTCCTCGGCCCGATCCTCGATGGGCTGATGCGCAACACCCCGGCCGGGCTGTCGTTCGTCGAGACCGCGACCAGCCAGGGCGTCGGCGCCGCGACCGCGCAGCGCGACGCGCCGTTCGGCGACTACAGCGCCGCCGGCCCGGACCGCCGGCCCGATCCGGCGCACGTGATCAACCCCTGAGGAGCGCGTCCACCTCTTCCGCGCTCGGAAGCGATGGCTGGGCACCAGCCCGCGAAGCCGCGAGCGCCCCGGCCGCGCACGCCCGCACCAGCGCCGCATCCCGTTCCCGGCCCTCGAGCAGCGAGACCACGAGCGCGGCGCAGAACGCGTCTCCGGCCGCCGTGCCGTCGACCGCGGTGACCGACGGCGGCCGCGCCCGCGCCACCTCCTCACCGCGCTTGAGCAGCACCGCGCCCTCCGCCCCCAGGGTGAGCGCGACCAGCGCGTCGCCCGGCTCGATCCGCTCGTACTCGTAGCGATTGACCACGAGCAGATCCGGCCGCAGGTCGAAGCCGGAGACCTCGCGGGCCGGCGCGGCGTTCAAGCAGAAGAACCGCGCCTGGGCCCGCGCGGCGGCGACCGCCTCGAGGGGGATCTCGAGCTGGCAGATCACCGCGTCGGCCGCGCCGATCTGGACGTCCTCGGGGCGCAGTCGCCGATTGGCCCCGGGCGCGACCACGATCACGTTCTCGCCCTCTGCGTCGACCAGGATCAGCGCCACCCCGGTCTCGCCGTCGTCGCGCACCACCCCGCTCAGGTCCACACCGGCCTGTGTGAGCGAGCGCAGCGCGAGATCGTCGCGGCCGACCCGTCCGACGAACCTGACCCGGGCCCCGAGCCGGGCCGCGGCCAGCGCCTGGTTGGCCCCCTTCCCCCCCGGCACCCGCTCGAACGTGGCGTCGGTGACCGTCTCCCCGGGCCGGGGCAGGCGCTCGCAGCGTGCGACGTGGTCGATGTTGGCCGACCCAACGACGGTGATACCTACAGCCACGTCCGGGACACTAACCACGGTGAGCGACCCCTCGCAGCTTCCCTACGGCGGCGCCGGCGACTCCGAGGCCGGCGGCGAGACGTCGCTGGCTCCTCGCTTCCGCCGCCACGCCGACTCGCTGGCCCGCTCCCACCGCTCGCCCCTGTACGTGCGGCTCATGCGCGCGGCCGCCGATGACCTCGCGACCGGCGGCGTGGTGGCCAAGCTGTTCGACGGGGTGGCGACCCCGCCGGGCTCGGTCCCCCAGCTGAGGTTGCTCGCCGCCCTGCACCACCTGGTGCTCGCCGGCGAGGCCCCCGCGCTCGCGGCGTTCTATCCGAGCGTCGGCGGGACCCAACCGCCCGAGGAGGTCTGGCCCGCCACACGGGTCACGGTCCTTGAGCACTTCGATTGGCTGCGCGGGCGGGTCGCCCGAACCGTGCAGACGAACGAGCCCGGGCGCTCCGCGGTGCTCTACCCGGCCCTGCTCTGGCTGACCGCCCGTCACGGGCGCCCCATCCGCCTGCTGGAGATCGGCGCGAGCGCCGGCCTGAACCTTCAGGCCGACCGCTACGCGTACCGCGTCGGTCCGCTCACTCTCGGCGACCCGGCTTCGCCCTTGGAGTTCGTCGAGCCGTGGGCCCCGCCGCCGCCCGTCGACCTGGCTTCCGCCGCGGCCGCGCTCCACATCGCCGCGCGCGCAGGCTGTGATCTCGCCCCGCTCGATCCGTCCCGTCCCGACGATCAGCTGACGCTGCTGTCCTACATCTGGCCCGACGAGCTCGATCGGATCGATCGCCTCCGCGCCGCGCTGTCCGTGGCCGCCCGCGATCCGGTTCGGGTCGCGCCGGCACCCGCCTCGGAGTGGCTGCCCACCGCGATCGACGCGGCCGGCGAGCGCGACCTGGTCGTGGTGTGGCACTCGGTCATGCGCCAGTACGTCGACGCCGAGGAGTGGGCGGCGATCGAGGCCGTCCTCTGCGCCCGGCCGCATGTCATTCGGTTGAGCATGGAGCCGAGCCGGGACGATCCCCTCGGCCGCCAGCGGCTATCGCTCCAGGAGCATCCGGACGCCGCGGAGATCACCCTGGCCCGGGCCGGCGACCACGGGCTGCCGATCAGCTGGGAAGCGGCTCCGTAGGCACCCCCGTACCCTCCTGCACGTGGCGATCCAGGACCTCGACCGAGCCGCGCTCGTGTTCGCGCGCACGCACGGTCACGACCCGATCACCGAGCGCGCCGTCGCCGCCTACTCGCGGGCCGGCGAGCACGCCGCGTGCTGGCTCGCGCTGGGGCTGGCCGGCGCGGCGCTGTCCGGCGAGGCGGACCGCCGCCGGTGCTGGCGGCGCGGCGTGCGCATCGTGGCCGCCTCCTACGGGGTCAACCAGGTGATCAAGTTCATCGTCCGCCGCCACCGGCCCGAGCTCGACGGCCTGCCCCCGGTCACCCCCACGGTCACCCAGCTGTCGTTCCCGAGCGCCCACGCCACCACCTCGTTCGCCGCCGCGCGCGCCTATGCCCGGCTCCTCCCGGCCTGGGCCGTCTACGGCGCCGCGCTGGGGTTCGCGGTCTCCCGGCCCTACCTGGGCGTGCACTACCCGTCCGACGTGCTCGCCGGAGCGCTGCTCGGCACGGCGGTGGCGGAGGTCCTCTCGTGAAGGTCGGGATCGTCGGCATGCCCAACGCGGGCAAGTCCTCGCTGTTCAGCGCGCTGACCGGCGTGGCCGCCGAGGCCGCCAACTATCCGTTCACCACGATCGAGCCCAACGTCGCCATCGTTCCGGTGAGAGATGAGCGCCTGGACGCGGTGGCTGCCACGGTCAAGGCCTCGCGCGTGGTGCCCGACACGATCGCCTTCCACGACATCGCCGGGCTGGTCGCCGGCGCGCATCGCGGCGAGGGCCTCGGCAACCAGTTCCTGGCCAACATCCGCGAGACCGACGCGATCGTTCACGTCGTCCGCGTGCACGCCGATCCGAACGTCGTCCATCCCGAGGGCCGGGTCGATCCCCTGGCCGACATCGACACGATCGAAACCGAGCTGATCTACGCCGACCTCGAGCAGGCCGAGCGCCGCCTCGACCGCGTTTCGAAGACCGCCAAGAGCGGCGATCGGCACGCCGTCGCCGAGGCGGGCTGGCTCCGCGAGCTGATCGAAGCGCTCCAGGCCGGCCGCCCGGCGCGCACCGTGCCGCCGCCCGCCGACGCCGCCGACGCCGTCCAGCTGCTGGCGCCGCTCACCACCAAGCCCGTGCTGTTCGTGGCCAACGTCGAGGAGGGCTCGGACGAGGTCTCTCCGGCGATTCTCGAGCACGCCCAGTCGCACGGAGCCGAGGCGGTCGCGGTCTCGGCCCGCCTCGAGGCCGAACTGGCCGAGCTCGACCCCGAAGATGCCGCCGCCATGCGCGCCGACCTCGGCCTGACCCAGTCGGGTCTCGAGCGCGTCGTCCGCGGCGCCTTCTCGCTGCTCGAGCTGATCGCCTTCTTCACCGCCGGTGAGGACAAGCCGGCGCAGTCCTGGCACCTGCGCCGTGGCCTCTCGGTCTGGCATGCGGCCGGCCTCATCCACTCCGACATCCAGCGCGGGTTCGTCCGCGCCGAAGTGGTCGGCTGGCAGGCGCTGGTCGATGCCGGGGGTTACGCGGGTGCGCGGGAGCGCGGCACGCTGCGGATCGAGGGACGCGACTACCTGATGGCGGACGGCGACGTGATCACGGTGCGCTTCACGCCGTAGTGTTGCGGTCATGACGCATGCATCTGACTCCGAGGCCCGCGAGTTCGCGGCCGCGTACCGCTCCTTCCTAGACTGGGTCCACAACGAGCCGGGAGCCTGGGAGCGCAACGAGGTCGTTGCGCTGGTCAATGAATATCTCGGCGAGGGGGCCGCCGACCAGTCCGTGGTGACGCGATCGCTGCCCGTGTTCGAGCACGTGAACCTCCAGACCGCGCTCGATGCGTGGTCGGCGGAGCCCGGCCGGGAGGTCGCGGTTCATGGCTTCTCGATCCCGCCGCACCACCCGCCGGTGAACCTGCAGCAGCTTCTCGCCGGCGAGCACCTGCCGCCGCTTCGGCTGTCGGCGCCGCCGCTGATCGACCTGCCGAACGGGCCGGGCTCGACCCTCGCCTGCCTCGAGCGCGCGCTGCTCCTAGTCGACGACGCCAAGGGCCGGTACGTGGTCATGGTGAACCTCTCTGCCGAGCACGGCCCGCCTTCCCTCGACGTCGAGATTGCCGGGCTGGCTGTCGACGCCGCGCAGGCCGTGCACGCTCGCCTCGGCGAGCTTCGCCACCAGCTCAACGTCTACCGCGGGCAGCTGATCGAGGTCGGCCTGAATCAGATGGGCCAGGTCTCACTCGTGTTCGGGGAGATTCCGCAGACCGCCCGTTCGGACGTGGTTCTGCCGGAGGTCGTGCTCGGCCGGGTCGAGCGGCACGCGCTGGGGATCGCCGCGCACCGCGACGCGCTTCTTGCCGCCGGCCAGCACCTCAAGCGGGGCCTGCTCCTCTACGGACCTCCGGGGACCGGCAAGACCCACACGATGCGCTACCTGGTCGGACAGATGGGCGAATACACCCGGTTCGTGCTCACCGGGCGGGCGCTGCACGCGATCGGGTCGGTCACCGAGCTCGCCCGTGACCTGCAACCCGCGGTGATGGTCCTCGAAGACGTCGATCTCGTCGCCGAGCACCGTGGGTTCGGGCCGGGCTCGAGCCCGATCCTGTTCGACCTGCTCGACGCGATGGACGGGGCCGCGGCCGACGCCGACCTACTCTTCGTGCTCACCACCAACCGCGCTGACCTGCTCGAACCTGCGCTGGCGGCGCGTCCGGGCCGCGTCGATGTCGCCATCGAGATCGCCCTCCCGGACGCCGAGGGCCGCGAACGCCTGCTTGCCCTCTACGGCCGCTCGCTCCCGCTGCAGCTGTCCGAGGCGGAGACGCGCGAGGTCGTCGAGCGCACCGAGGGCGTAACCGCCTCGTTCGTGAAGGAGCTGCTGCGCCGGGCGATGCTCGAGGCGCTTCACGACAATGCGTCCGAGCCCACCGTCACCTCCGCGCACACCGCCCGCGCACTCGACGATCTACTCGACGCCGACCAGACGCTGACGCGCAGCCTGCTCGGCGTCGGCACCGACCCCGAGTCGCTCCCCGGCGGAGGCGGTGCGGGCGCCCTGCCGCCCGTGCCGAGAGCGGGCTTGTTCCGAGGGTCCATGGTTCAGCACATCGTCAGCCACGGAGGCCCCTAGCGCCGCGCTCAGTCGGCGGGGCTCGGCGCCTCGAACCGGTAGACGTTGGTCTCCCGGTGGACGAACCCGAGCCGTTGGTAGAGCCGGTTGGCCGCCTCGCGCGACGGCCGCGAGGTGAGATCGACGGTCCGCGCGCCCCGCTCGTTGGCCAGCCGGATCGCCGCGTTCGTGAGCGCCGCGCCGACGCCCCGTCCGCGTCCGGCCTCGTCGACCACCACATCCTCGATCCACGCCCGCAGGCCGGTCGGGATTCGGAACACGGCGAGCGTCAGCATCCCCACGATCGTTCCGTTCTCATCGCGGGCCAGAAGCAGATGGCACGCCGGCGAGCGCACGATCTCCTCGACCTCGTCGGCCGACGGCGCCGGCGAGGAGCGCGACAGCTGCCCGACCAGCGCGGCCATCGCCGGAACGAGCCCATCGAACGGCTCGGTGACCTCTTCCACGCGGATCTCGCCGGACATCGGCGCTCACCGTAGCGTCCTGGCGCGGGCGATCGCGACACCGCCGGCGCCGATCAGCGCGCCCGCACCGGCCGCCGCGGCGGCCGCCAGGAACGCCGCGGCGGTTCCCGCGTGCTCGATGACCGGCCCGGCCGCCGCGTTGCCCGCCGCGACGCCGAGCGCGATCAGCGAGTAGATCCAGGTGAACGCCTCCGCGGTCCGTGCCGGATCCACGAGCCGTTGAGCCGCCTCGTTGAGGGTTCCCAGCCACGGCGAGAGCGGCAGCCCGAGGGGGATCATGAGCAGGGCGAGCACGGCCACCCCCGGCGCAAGGGCCAGGGACGCGAGGAGCCCCGCCAGCGCCGCGAGCAGCAGTGGCGCCCTGCGCTCGGGCGGGCGGCGCCAGCGCACGCTGCCGTGGGCGAGGCCGCCGAGGATGCTGCCGAGACCCCAGATCGCCACCAGGATTCCCACCGCCGGGCGGGCGTGGTGATCCGTGGCGAACGCGGTGAGGGTCAGGGTGAGGACTCCCGCGGCGACGCCGTAAAGGGTGGCCGCGCCCAGCAGCGAGGCGAACGAGAGTGAGTGCACGCCCGCCCGATCGCGTTCCGTCGGCCTACCTGGTCGCGTCGGCAGGGCGGCCACGAACGCGAACGTGCCCGCCACGCTGAGCGCGGCACAGGCCAGGAGCCCGAGCGCCGGTCCGCCCACTAGGAGCAGCCCGGCGAGCAGCAGCGGCCCCGCGATCCAGATCAGCTCCTGCAGCGTCGCGTCCAGCGAGTACGCGGTAGACAGGCGGTCGGACGGAACCACACGCGGCCACAGCGCCCGCATCGCGGCATCGAGCGGAGGACGCGTCGCGCCGGCGAGGACGGCCAGGACCACGACCACCCCCGCCGGGGCCCTCCCGGCGCAGACCACGATCGCCGCCACGGCGCCGGCGAACGCGCACGCCATCCCGCTGAGGATTCTGCGCTCATCGCTGCGGTCGAGCGCACGCCCAGCCAACGGGGCCGCCACCGCCGCCCCCAACGCGAGTCCGGCGGCGGCGATCCCCGCCACGGCATACGAGCCCGTCCTCTCCCGCAACAGCATGACCAGCGAGAGCGACGCGATGCTGTCCGGCACCCGCCCGACCAGGCTCCCCACCAACGGCCGGATGACCCCTGGAAGCACTTTCATGACTGACTCAGTCATGTAATCTGGTTACCGTGTCTAAGCGCACGGCAAACCTCCTCGCCGCCGCCGGCCAGCTGGTGGCCGACGCCGTGACCGCGCGACTGGCGGACGAGCTCACCCACACGGCGAGCGCGCCGGCGGCCCTTATGACCATCGCCCACCACCCGGGGCTGTCGATCGACCGGCTCAGCGAAGCCCTGGGAATAACCGAATCAGGCGGCGTACGCCTGATCGACCGCCTCGCGGCCGACGGCTTGGTCCGGCGTGAGAAGCTGAGCGCCCGGTCGCTGGGGCTTCACCTGACCGGCCGAGGCGGGCGCGCGGTCGAGCGCATCGAGCAGGCCCGCATCGCCGCGGCGGCCGAGATCATGGCGCCGCTGTCAGCTGCGCAGCGCCGCCAGCTCGAGGCGATGCTCGCCCGGATTCTCGCCGCCCGCACCCACGGCGAGGAGGACCTTCGCCGGATCTGCCGCCTGTGCAGCTTCGATGCCTGCGAGCGCGACGGGCAGACCTGCCCGGTGTCGGCGGCCGCTCAGAGCGACCAAACCGCCACTCGGCGACCCCCCTCTAGGTGAATGGCGGTTCACTCGCGTATAGC
>JAFAWR010000177.1 GCA_019241635.1 Solirubrobacterales bacterium | reverse complement strand
TCGGCCTGGTGGTCGGCGCGGCGTGGCTTATGCCGGCGCCCGTACGCGCCACCGGCCCGGCGGCCGTAGCGCCGGCCGCGGCGTAGTCCGGGACCCCGGACACTGACCGGACGGGGCCTCGCCGGCCCCACGGACGCCGCCGCAGGCGGCCCATCATCGGACCGGCGAACCCCCACGTGGGGGACCCTCCGATTAGCACAATTGCCCTGTACTCGTTGGCCCGATACCGTTGTACAAAACGGCAAACGAGTTGGAGGGAAGCGGATGGCTAGCACCGAGCAGGCAGTCGAGCAGAGCACGCTCCAGGAGCTGGCCAAGCGCCATCTGTGGATGCACTTCACCCGGATGTCGGCCTACGAGGAGGCCGAGGTCCCGGTCATCGTCCGCGGCGAGGGCTGCTACGTGTGGGACGAGCACGGCAAGCGCTACCTCGACGGCCTATCCGCGCTGTTCTGCGTGAACATCGGCCACGGCCGGGCCGACATCGCCCAGGCCGGCGCCGACCAGGCCAAGGAGCTGGGGTTCTTCACCAACTGGTCCTACTCGCACCCGCGGGCCATCGAGCTCGCGGCGCGGATCGCCTCGCTCGCCCCGGGCGACCTGAACCGGGTGTTCTTCACCAGCGGCGGCTCGGAGGCGGTCGAGTCGGCCTACAAGCTCGCCCGCCAGTACCACAAGCTGACCGGCAACCCGAACAAGACCAAGCTGATCGCCCGCGAGATCGCCTACCACGGCACCAGCCTGGGCGCGCTCTCGGCCACCGGGATCACCAGCCTGCGCACGATGTTCGAGCCGCTCACCCCGGGGGCGCACCACGTCCCGAATACCAACACCTACCGGATGACGCCCGGCGTGACCGAGGAGTACTTCGCCGAGTCGATCGCCGAGAAGATCGAGTTCGAGGGACCCGAAACGGTCGCCGCGGTGATCCTCGAGCCGGTGCAGAATGCCGGCGGCTGCTTCACCCCACCCGAGGGCTACTGGCAGCGGGTGCGCGAGATCTGCGACGAGTACAACGTCCTGCTGATCTCCGACGAGGTGATCTGCTCATGGGGTCGCCTGGGCGAGTGGTTCGGGGCGATCAAGTACGACTACGTGCCCGACATGATCACCACGGCCAAGGGGCTGACCAGCGCCTACGCCCCGATGGGCGCCGTGATCGCCTCCGACCGCGTGGCCGAGCCGTTCATGACCGGCCACAACAGCTTCACCCACGGGTTCACGTTCGCCGGGCACCCGATCTGCGCGGCGGTGGCGATGGCCAACCTCGACGCGTTCGAGCGCGAGGGCGTGATCGAGAACGTGCGCGCCAACGAGGGCCGGTTCCGGTCCATGCTCGAGGGACTGCGCGAGCTTCCGATCGTCGGCGACGTGCGCGGCGCCGGGTTCTTCCAGGCGATCGAGCTGGTCAAGGACAAGGAGACCAAGGAGTCCTTTGACGAGGACGAGTCCGAGGTGCTGCTGCGCGGGTTCCTGTCCGGCGAGCTCTACCGCCGGGGCCTGATCTGCCGGGCCGATGATCGCGGCGATCCGGTGATCCAGCTCTCGCCGCCGCTGATCGCGGGCCCCGAGCAGTTCGACGAGATCGAGGAGATCCTCCGCGGGGTGCTCACCGAGGCCGGGGAGCGCATGCACGTCCATAGCGGTGGCGCCCGGCACTACAGCGACATCGAGCAGACGCGCCGGGGCTGATGCTCACCGTACGGGACTTGATGCGGGATCTGGACGTCCGCCTGCTCGCGGGCGAGCGGAGCCTGCACCTGCCCGTCCGCTGGGTCCACATCTCCGAGCTGCTCGACCCCACCCCGTGGCTGTCGGGCGGGGAGCTGCTCCTGACCACCGGCATGCAGCTCGAGACGGCGGCCCAGGAGCGAGAGTTCGCGGCGCGGCTGGCCGACCATCACCTGGCCGGACTCGGGTTCGGCACCGGCTTCAAGCACGCCGCCGTGCCGGAGCCGCTGCTCGAGGTGGCGGCCGAGCGCGAGTTCCCAGTGTTCGAGGTGCCCTACGAGGTGCCGTTCATCGCGGTCACCGAGGCCGCCTTCACCCAGCTGGTCAACGAGCAGTACGCGGTCCTGCGCCGGGCCCTGGCCGCCCAGGAGCGCCTGGAGCGGATCGTCCTGTCCGAGCGGGGACTCGACGCGCTGGTCGGCGCGCTCTCGACGCTGATCGGGGCGGCGGTCGTGGTGTTCGACTCGCGCGGGGAGCCGCTCCAGCAGCACGCGTTCCGCCGAGCGGTGGACGGCGAGGGGCTCGAGACGCTGCGTGCCGAGGTGCGCGAGCGGGCCCGCCGGCGCGAGGCCCGGGCGTTCATGCCCACCCTGACCGACGGCAACCAGGGGCTGGCCCTCCCGGTGGCCTCGGACGGCGCTCCCCGTCCGGGGTCGAATGGCCCCGGCTCAGGCCGGGCGCCCGAGGCGTGGCTGGTGGCGATCAAGGACGCCGGCCCGCTGCTCGACTTCGACCGCCTGACCCTGCACCAGGCCGTGACGATCGTCGCCCTGGAGCTGCTCCGGGCCCGCGTGGCCGGCGACACCGAGCGGCGGCTGGCCGGCGACGTGCTCGACGCGATCGTCACCGGCGAGCTGACCGGCTCTGAGCTCGCGCGCCGGCTGGGACCGTTCGGGCTGGGCGAGCGGGTGGCGGCGGTCGTGCTAAGGCCCGCCGGCGAGGGTCGCACGGTGCCGCAGGCCTCGGTGGAGGGGGCGCTGTGGACCGCGCTCAGAGAAGAGGCCTCGCCGGCTCTCGTGGCCTCGGTTGGACCGCTGGCCTGCGCGATGGTCCCCGGTGGGGACGACGACGAGCTGTTCGCGCTCGGCGAGCGCGTGGTCGCGGCCGCCGAGGTCGAGCTGCGGGGCGAGCCGGTGCGGGTGGGGATCGGGCGGGGGGTGCCCGTGGTCGACGCGCGGCGGAGCTTTCACGAGGCGCGTTGTGCGCTCGAGGCGCTCGCCCTCGGCGTGGCCGGATCCGCCGACGGCAACGGGTCGGCTCCGGAGCGCCCTCGCGTGGCCACCTACAAGGACCTGGGGTCCTTCCAGTTGCTGCTCTCGCTCCAGGACGACGAGGCGCTGCGCCTGTTCTGCGATTCGATCCTCGGCCCGATCGAGGCCAGTGAGGGTCCGTACGGCGGGGAGCTGATGCGCTCGCTGGAGGCGTTCATCGAGGAGAACGGCCAGTGGGAACGCGCGGCCAAGCGGCTGTACTGTCACCGCCACACGCTGCGCTACCGGATCCGGCGAGTCGAAGAGCTGACCGGGCGCAACCTGGGCTCGGCCCGGGACCGGATCGAGTTCTGGCTGGCGCTGCGTGGCCGGCAGCTGGTCGCATGAGACGTAACGTCGGGGCTTGTTCATACACGGGAAGGCGGTGGTAGTCGCGTGAAGGTCGGGGTTCCAACAGAGGTGAAGTCGGACGAGTACCGGGTTGCGCTTACGCCGGCGGGCGTCCGCGAGCTCGTCGATGCCGGACACGAGGTGTACGTGCAGAGCGGCGCCGGGCTCGGCTCGGCGATCACCGACGAGGGCTACACCGCCCAGGGGGCCACGATCGTCCCGGACGCCGACGCCGTGTTCGACGAGGCCACGCTGATCGTCAAGGTCAAGGAGCCCCAGCCCCCGGAGGTGGGCCGGCTGAAGCCCCATCACGTCCTGTTCACCTACCTGCACCTGGCCGCCGACGCTTCACTCACGCGGGGGCTGATGGCCTCCGGGGCGACATGCATCGCCTACGAGACGGTCGAGGACGCGCGCGGGCGGCTGCCGCTGCTCGCCCCGATGTCGGAGGTGGCCGGCAAGATCGCCACCCAGGCCGGCGCGTTCATGCTCGAGAAGCCGCTCGGCGGCCGGGGGATCCTGCTCGGCGGCGTGCCGGGCGTCGCCGCGGCCAACGTGATGGTGATCGGCGGCGGCGTGGTGGGTATGCACGCGGCGTTCATCGCGCTGGGGATGGAGGCCACGGTCTACGTCTATGACCGCAACATCGACCGGCTCCGGGAGCTCGACATCGCCTTCGGCGGACGGGCCGATACGTGCTTCGCCTCGACGCTCGAGATCGAGGAGCGCCTTCCCGACATGGACCTGGTCATCGGCGCGGTTCTCGTGCACGGGGCCCGGGCGCCGCGCGTGGTCACCCGGGCGCAGCTCGGGGTGATGAAGCGCCAGGCGGTGCTCGTCGACGTCTCGATCGACCAGGGCGGCTGCTTCGAGACCTCGCGGCCGACCACCCACTCGGATCCCACCTACGAGGTCGATGGGATCACCCACTACTGCGTGACCAACATGCCCGGAGCGGTGCCGATCACCTCGACCGCCGCGCTGACCAACGCGACTATCCCCTACGTGGTTCACCTGGCCAGCGCCGGGGTCCAGGGAGCGATCTCGGCCAACCCCGGCCTGAAGCTCGGCGTGAACATCGCCGGCGGGCAGGTCACCTATGCGCCGGTGGCCGAGGCGGTCGGCGAGGCGGCCGTGTCGGTGGACGAGGCGCTCGGGGTGGCGGCGGCGTGAGGCGCCGCGGCGGCCCCGGGGCGCGGGCCACACGATCGAAACAGTCCGGATCGGCGCCCCTGCTACGCTCCCAATCCGCATGCCGACTACCAGCCAATTGATCCGCAAGGGCCGCACGCCGCCCAAGAAGAAGCTGGCCACCCCGGGCCTCAAGTCCGGCAAGGGCCGCAAGAAGAAGGTCGCGGCGCCGCAGCGTCGTGGCGTGTGCACACGCGTCTACACGACCACGCCGAAGAAGCCGAACTCGGCCCTGCGCAAGGTCGCCCGCGTCCGGCTGACCAACGGCATGGAGGTCGGCGCCTACATCCCCGGCGAGGGCCACAACCTCCAGGAGCACTCGGTGGTCCTGGTCCGCGGCGGTCGCGTCAAGGACCTGCCGGGCTTCCGCTACAAGGTGATCCGCGGCACGCTCGACGCCGCCGGCGTCGGCGACCGCAAGAAGGCCCGCTCGCAGTACGGCGTGAAGGCCAAGTAAGGACCGCACGATGCCCCGTCGCGCCGCAGCCCAAGTCCGGCCGGTCGAGCCCGATCCGGTCCACCGCAACCGCCTCGTCCAGCAGGTGATCAACAAGGTCATGCTGGACGGCAAGAAGTCGGTGGCCGAGCAGATCGTCTACGACGCGCTGGCCATCCTCGGCGAGCGCAGCGGCAAGAACCCGGTCGAGCAGCTGGAGGCCGGGATCAAGGCGCTGACGCCGGTGCTCGAGGTCCGCTCGCGGCGGGTCGGTGGCGCCACCTACCAGGTGCCGGTCGAAGTGCCGGCGCGACGCTCCCGCACCCTGGCCGTCCGCTGGCTCGTCCTGTTCGCCCGCCAGCGGCGCGAGAAGACCATGGCCCAGCGGCTCGCTCACGAGCTGTTGGATGCCCAGCAGCAGCAGGGCGGCGCGTTCAAGCGCAAGGACGACATTTA
>JAFAWR010000119.1 GCA_019241635.1 Solirubrobacterales bacterium | reverse complement strand
TGCCAAGGGTCAGGTCCGCCACGTCCAGTTCGGCGAGGGCGATTACAAGCAGAGCGAAGCGGCGGTCCGGGCGCTGCTCGCCGATGCCGGCGCACGCGCGCTACCGCCGCCCATGACCGCGAGCGCGATCATGCCCTCGGCCGGTCTGGGGACGCCCGAGACCTACCTGGACACCCAGCGCCAGAACGGCTTCATCGACACCATCCGTCCGGGCCTGCGCCAGTACCCGGGCGCCACGGGCAGCCTCGGGCTGAACCACTTCGCCCTCAAGGGCGCCTGGAACGCCTCGTCCGAGTCGATCACCCCGGCGGCGTCCGGCGCCTCGATCACCGGCACGGTCCAGGCCGCCAAGGTCTACCTGGTGCTCACCTCGGCCGGGAACTTTCCCCGCCAGGCACGCGTTCTGCTCGACGGCCAGCCGCTTCCGGCCGCCCACGCCGGCGCGGATGTCAAGACCGGGATGGTCACGGTCACCGGGCAGCGGCTCTACTCGCTGGTCTCCTTCCCCGACGCGCAGCAGTTCACGTTCACCGTGCAGCTGCCGCCCGGGGTCAGCGCGTACGACTTCACATTCGGCTGACCGCGCCGCAGCGCCGGCGCGCCGCGGCACGGTCGAGCCGAATGAGCTCAGTTGGGCACGATCGCGTGCGACACCTCGCACCCGCCCGCGCCGTTGTTGAAATCGTTGGCCCAGGTCGACTGGACGGCGAACGACCCCGTGGTCAACGTGATGTTCTGCGACTTCCCCTGGCCCGAGGAGATCCAGGCGCACTTGTCGCCGGTCTCCTCGCCGCTCGAGTCGAGCCAGCCGCCGGCCGGGTACTGATCGGTGATCGTCTCGGCGTACTCGTGGCCTTCGACGATCGTGACCCCGTCGAGGGTTCCCGGCGAATTGACGAAGCCCTGCCCGCACGAGGCGCCGGCGTCGGGGATGTAGGGCAGGTTGGTGAAGGCCACCAGGGACCCGCTCACCGCGCCGCCGCCATCCAGCGTCGAGTCACCGCTGTAGTCGTGCCAGGCACAGAAGCCCTGGGTCTCGTAGCTGTCGGGGTCGGTGCCGGTCGGCGACACGATCACATACTGGGTGTCGCGGTTCGCGGCCGTGGTCGTGTTGCCGAAGTGCGTGGCCGCCTTCTCCGCCTCCTGCGCCAGCTGGTGAGCCGTGGCCGCCCCCGGCGCCGCCGAGGAAGCGTCCTCCCAGACGCCGGCGAGCGCCCCGCCGGTCGGATAGCCGACGTGCGACGTGTTCGTGCTCGGGCAGGAAGTCGCGCCGGTCGAGACGCCCTGGCAGTACTGCGTCATCACGCCCGACCACGTCTCGCCGCCCGTCCCGAGGCCCTTGAAGAACGCCTGGAGGTCCGGCGCGATCGCCTGCGGATCACCCGAGAAGGTCGCGTACCCGGAGGAGTTCGTCTTCTGGGTGCCCCACTGGGACCCCCAGAACACCAGGTAGACCTTCTCCGCACCGGTGGTGACGCCGACTCCGCTGACCCCTCCGCCGAAGCGCAGGTTGTGCGAGATCCGCCGGCCCGGCTGATTGAAGGCGACGGTGTGCTGCTGGCCGCGGAACGGAACCGCCCCATGGCGATACGCGTGGCCGTTCGAGTACGCCGGCGCGGCGGTGCCGGCGGTGCCCGCGGCGGCCGGCGCGGCCATCGCGCCGAAGGCTCCGAACGACAGACAAACACCGGCGGCGATAGCCGGGATGGACCGAGCGGACGACGCTCGTTCGAGCATTGACTCCCCCCTGTGGAGTAGATGACGGTCCCGCTCCGGGGAGCGATACCAGTTGCCCGGACCCGGGGCAAGCGGACCTTTGTCCTGCCTTTGTCCGCCTTGGGGAGCCCTCGCCACAGAAGGAGCGTCCTGGGTCAGACCCGACACACCTAGGGACGCCGGGCCACCGGCACGCCACGCCGGTCGAGCATGGCCGCCGCCAGCAGGAGGTCGTCGGGGGTGTCGATGTCGAACAGCTCCTCCGGATCCTCGACCTCGAGCAGGACCGGGTCGAGCGCCGCGACGACATCGATCAACCGCCCGGTCCCCGCGCGCGCCGCGCCGGCCAGCCCCTTGAGCGCCCGCGGCTGATAGCACCCGAGCAGCGGCTGCATGCGCTCATCGGCACACGCGATGACCGCCGGGGCCCGCCCGGGGTCGGCCTTGACCAGCCGCTTGATCAGCTCCGACGTGACGAACGGCAGATCGCCCGCGCAGACCAGCACCGGCCGGCCGCCGGCCAGGGCGAGCGCCTGGGTGATCCCGACCAGCGGATGCCGCGGGCTCTCGGGCTCGATCCAGACGGCCACCCCGGGCAGCGCCGGGAGCTTCGTACCGGTCTTGGCCATGATCGCGACGCGGCTGAGCACGGCCTGAACCGCGGCCACCGGGTAGCAGATGAGCGGCTTGCCGTGGAGCTCGACGGTGGCCTTCTGGCCACCGATCCGCAGGCCCTGGCCGCCCGCCATGATCGCCCCCACGGGCTTAGATCGCAGGCGCATCAGACCCCTCGCCGTGGTCGCTCACACGGGGATCGTAGAATCAGGGCAATGGAGGGCTCAACCTCTGTTCGGAGCTGGCTCCGTTGTTATCGCTGTTGGTCGCAGAATCTCGAGGTGCAGGTGCACTACGAGGGCATCCACCGGATCGACCCCGAGACCGGCGAGCGGGGCGAGGTCGTGGACGAGATGCAGGAGGCGGTCGTGCAGTGCCTGGAGTGCATGCACGACCAGCCGCACCTGGGTTTCCACAACGGCCGCGTGGAGCCGATCGAGGACCGCTGGGAGCGGATGATCGCGGGCACCCCCTGGGTCGCCTCGTGCACCGTGACCGTCGACGCCGACGACGTCGAGACCTGCTCCGGCCCCGAGGCGGGCGACGCGCTGTCCTACGCCGCCTTCGGCGATCACGGGACGCGCGAGTTCTTCACCCACGTCCGCTTCCACAAGCACGACGACGAGCGGATCGTCGTCCATCTGCTGGTCGAGCTCTACGCGCGCTCGGCCGAGGAGGCGACCGAGGTGCTCGAGGACGCCGCGCGCGGCACGCTGGCCATCACCTCGCTTGCCGAGGAATCGCGTCCGCCCGCATCGACGGGCGGCGGCGGCGACGCGCCACACTGAGGCGCTCCCAGCCCTCGGTCACGATCAGTGCCAGCGCCACCGGCACGGTCGCCGGCAACTCCGAGATGACCAGGAAGAGCAGATCGAAGGCCGCGGCGATGGCGAAGGTGAGCAGCGCCGCCTGCCATTGCCGGCGCCACTGCGCGGCCAGCACCGCACCCAGCAGCGCCGCCACGAACAGATCGCCGTAGCCCATCGAGACTGTCCCGAAGATCTCCGACTGAAGCTGCGGCAGTCCGGCCGGAGGCTGCGCGGCGACGAGCGTCGCATTCGGCGCCTGGAGCAGGTCCGTGACGACCAGCCAGCTGTCGGCGGCGGCCATCAGCACGATCCCGGCCTTGAGCCAGGCCGGCGGGGTCACCGCTGCCAGCAGCACCCCCAGGGTCACGCAACTCAAGGCCGAGAGCAGCGCCCCCGACCCCTCTCCGACGAGCGAGCTCTTGTCAAGCCACGCGAGCAGGAACAGCGGCACGGCGACGAGCGCCGCCCAGGGCCGGGCGCCTCGGGCCGCCCAACCCAGCGCGGCCGCGGCCAGGATCGGCACGGCGACCAGCGCGAGGTCGGTCAGCGCGGTGGCGGTGTCCGACACATAGCGGATCGCGAACACCACCACGACGATCGAGCCGATCGGCACGAGCGCCCAGCCGCGGCCGTGGAAGCGCTCCATCCAGGCCGGCCGGGGCACGGCCCGGGGCGCAGCCACCACCGCCGCTTGGAGCGCGAGCAGGCCGGCGTCCGACGGAATGAACGGCAGAGCCACGCGGCTGAGGGTACGCGGCCCCTATGAGAGACGGTGAAGAGCCGGTTACGCGCCCAGCCGGCGTTCGAGCGCCTCGAGCTGCGAGCGCAGCGCGGCGGGCAGCCGGTCGCCGAACTTCCCGTAGTGCTCGTGCATCTGCGGTAGCTGCTCGATCCAGCACTCGTGATCGACCTCGAGCAGCTTCTCCACCGCCTCGCGCTCGATGTCGAGTCCCGACGTGTCGATGCCGCCCTCGCCGACCGGCGGCACCAGCCCGATGGCGGTCTCGTTCGCCTCGGCCTGGCCTTCGAGGCGCCGGAAGATCCAGGCCAGCACGCGGGAGTTCTCCCCGAAGCCGGGCCAGAGGAACTTGCCGTTGTCGTCGCGGCGGAACCAGTTGACGTAGAAGATCTGGGGAAGCTGGGCTCCTTCGCGCTGCCCGATCTTCAGCCAGTGCTCGAAGTAGTCGGCCATGTTGTAGCCGCAGAACGGCAGCATCGCCATCGGGTCGAACCGAAGCTTGCCGACCGCGCCGGCCTGGGCGGCGGTCGTCTCCGAGGACATCGTCGAGCCGAGGAACACTCCATGCTCCCAGTCGCGGGCCTCGTAGACCAGCGGCACGACGGTACCGCGCCGGCCACCGAAGAGCATCGCATCGATCGGC
>JAFAWR010000008.1 GCA_019241635.1 Solirubrobacterales bacterium | reverse complement strand
TCGATCCCGATGGACGACTGGGACGCCGAGGCCGACGAGGATCGCGCGGTGAACGCGCGCCGGCGCGTGGTCGGGTCTCGCGCCGTGCCCGACCCGGTGGAGCTCACCCAGCTGGCCCGCGTACTCGAGACCGCGCGCAATCCCGTCTTCGTGGCCGGCCCGGACATCGATGCTGCCGGAGGCTGGAACGCGGCGGTGGCGCTGGCCGAGAAGCAGCGGCTGCCCGTGTGGGCGCCGCCGCCGACCGCCTCGAGCCGGATCGGCTTCCCCGAGCGCCACCCGAACTTCAGGGGCATCCTGCCGCCCTCCATTGGCCCGCTGGCGGACACGCTCACCGGGCACGACGTGATTCTGGTCGCCGGCTCCTCGGTGTTTGCCTACTACCCCCATGTCCCGGGGGCGCTCCTGCCCGAAGGCGCGTCGCTGGTGCTGCTCACCGGCGATCCGGACGAGGCGGCCCGAGCGCCGATGGGCGATGCCCTGGTCGGCGATGTGGCGCTCGCCCTGCAGGAGCTGGTCGAGCTGGTCGGCGAATCGGAACGGCACGCCCCGGAGCCCCGGCCCGACCCGCCGGAGCCCGAGGAGCAGGATCCGATGAGCGGCTCGCAGGCCATGGCCGTGCTGGCTGGGATCTGGCCCGATGGCGGGATCGCGGTGGCCGAGGCACCCTCGAGCTCCTCGGCCCTGCGCAACCGGCTGAGGCTGTCCGAGCCGGGGAGCTACTACCAGAGCGGCAGCGGTGGCCTGGGCTTCGCGATCTCCGCCGCGGTGGGAGTCCAGCTGGCCGAGCCCGAGCGACCGGTCGTGTGCGTGGTGGGGGAGGGGTCGGCCCAATACGGGATCACCGCGCTGTGGACCGCGGTCGTCTACAAGGTGCCGGTCACCTTCCTGGTTCTGCGCAACCAGGAGTACATGATCCTGAAGTGGTTCGCCGCCTTTGAGCAGGTGGAGGGAGCGCCGGGACTCGAGCTGCCCGGTCTAGACACCGCCGCCGTGGCCCACGCCTACGGGATGCCCGCGACCAACGCCTCGACGCCCGAGGAGCTGACCGAGGCGCTGCTCCAGGCGATCGCGGCGTCCGACGGCCCGCGCCTGGTCCAGGCGCGGATCGCCACCGGCATGTGGACCTAATAGCGGAGCGGCTCGCCGGGCACGCGATAGGCGTCGTGCACCGCGGCCGCGTCCTGGTCCTGCCCGGCGGACTCGCGGTCCTCGACCCGCCCGACCTGATCGCACAGCAGCGCCCACGCCGTCTTGTCGTCCTTGGCTCGGTAGCGCTCCCGCCCCTGGAGGAACGCCCACATCTCACTGCGCAGCTCGAGCGCGGCGATGCTTCTCCGGGTCGCTCGCTGGGAGGGCTTCAACCACTGGCTGATGCTCTGCAGGAACCCGACGATGAGGCCGAACATGATCGGCCAGAGCTTCGGGAAGTCGAGCGCGGCCGATAGCGACGCGCCGATGCCGGCCAGGATCGAGATCAGGTTCAGGACGTTGTCCAGGTAGGCGTAGCCACGGCTGCCGCGCTCGAAGTGCTTCATCGGCCCGATGAAGCGGTGGTATAGGAACGCGCGCTGGATCTCGAGCTGGTCGAGGGCCTGGGAGTGGGTGCCCCACTCGACCTGCGCGAGTCGTCGCTCAACCAGGCGGGCGAGATCCTGCGCCTCGCCGCTCAGCTGGGCGCGCATACCGAGCGCCTCGAGCAGTGCGTCGACCTCGTCGCTGCCCTTGTGCATGAGGCGCGTGACGATGCTCTCCTGGCGCCTCGGCGTCGGCGTCCCGGGCTTCCCGGCCTCGATCTGATCGGTCACGTGGGCGTGCCTTTTCTCCCTGCATGCCTGCGCCCCCTCGGCAAACCGTAGTCGGTTTCACCGCGCCGAGTGAGATTCGGCTTGCAGGCGGCGGGGGTGCCCGGCCCGGTGATGCCCCCAGAGTGGGCGCGGGCGGACCGTCTCCCTCAGACCGGCCCGCCCGCGCCCGTGGGCGGACGACTACAGGGAAGCCAGCCCTGGGACGTTCAGGATCTGCTGGACGATGTTCAGCAGCCCGGCGAGCTCGCCCGCGGGAAGCCCGGGGTTCAGCAGGTTTGCCACCCCGCACAGCAGATTGCCGAGCAGCTGACCGGTTCCGGTGACCCCCGTGACGTTGAGGATCACCTGGTTCAGGTCCACATGCAGCCCGAGAAGGTTCAGGTGCAGGGGGCCGAGCAGCAGGTTCAGGATCTGGCACGTCGCAGCGTCATGAGCCAGGCCGGTGTTGGCGCCCTTCGACACCGGGATCGCCACGATCGTCTGCTTAACGGTCCGGTTGCCGAGCTTGCCGGTCAACGTCCCGACCGCGTAGGCCTTCCCGTTCTTCGCAACGAACTGGGTGATGTCGTAGTGGCCGGTGAACGCCTTGCCGTTCGTGGCCTTGCCCGTCACCGCGATGCTCTTCAGCGAGGTGACCGTCGTCGGCGTGCTCTGCGTCGTCGGCGTGGTCTGCGCGCTGGCAGCCACCGGGACGATGAGCATTGCCGCGCACAACGCGGCGATGACGAGTCCTACTTTCCGTACTGACATGGATCCTCCTGGATCTGATTCGAGGGCTGTTCGTTTCCCGGCCGTTGGAAAACGAGGTCCGTGCACTCGTCGTGGACTGCCGCCATGCGGCGGCCAGCGCTCACCGGCACAGCCAGCCCGAGGGGCCGCGCCGGTAAGCGCAGTGGACCTCCCTTGCTCCTCCTACCTCCCTTCGTGCGCGGTCCTGGCATACCCGTCGATTAGCGCGGCACCCGACAATTGGACGGATGTTCTAGCCGCGTCAATCGCCGTTTACCGACGGATGTTCTAGGACCATCGGCGCACGCAAAAACGGCCCCCGAAGGGGCCGTTCATACGTCAGTTTCGGGTGACGCGCCGCTACAGGTTCACGGCGACGTACTTGGTCTCGAGGTACTCCTCGATCCCCTCCGAGCCGCCCTCGCGGCCGAACCCCGACTGCTTGATCCCACCGAACGGCGCGCCGGCGTTGGACACCATTCCCTGGTTCAGCCCGACCATCCCGGTCTCGAGCCGCTCGACCACGCGCAGCGCGCGCTTGAGGTCGTTCGTGTAGACGTAGGCGACCAGCCCGTACTCGGTGTCGTTGGCCGCGGCGATCGCCTCGTCCTCGTCGCCGAAGCCCTTGACCGGCGCCACCGGCCCGAAGATCTCCTCGTGCAGCAGCTTGGCGTCGTCGGGGACGTCGGTCAGGACGGTGGGGTCATAGAAATAGCCGGCGCCGTCGCGCGCGTGCCCGCCGACCACGGCCTTGGCCCCGCGCCCGATCGCGTCCTCGACGAGCTGGGCGACCTTGCTGCGCTGTCCGTCGTCGATCAGCGGCCCGACCTGGACGTCATCCTCGGTGCCGCGCCCGACCTTCAGCGCGCCCATCTTCTCGGCCAGCTTCTCGGCGAACTGCTCGGCGACCTTGTCGGCCACGTGAAAGCGATTGGCGGAGGTGCACGCCTCGCCGATGTTGCGCATCTTGGCGATCATCGCGCCCTGGACGGCGGCGTCGACGTCGGCGTCGTCGAAGACGATGAACGGCGCGTTCCCGCCGAGCTCCATCGACAGGCGAAGAAGATTCTCGGACGCCTGCTCCATCAGCTTGCGCCCGATCTCGGTGGAGCCGGTGAAGGACAGCTTGCGCAGGCGGCCGTCGGCGATCAGCGGGGCCATCGTCTCGCCCGAGGAGGACGCCGTGATCAGGTTGACCACGCCGGATGGCAGACCGCTGTCCTCCAGGATCTTGACCAGCATCAGCATCGACAGCGGCGTCTGCTGCGCGGGCTTGACCACCATCGTGCATCCGGCCGCGATGGCCGGCCCGATCTTGCGCGTCCCCATGGCCAGCGGGAAGTTCCACGGCGTGATCAGCAGACACGGCCCGACCGGCTGCTTCATCGTGAGCACGCGCCCCTGACCATTCGAGTTGGTCGCGTAGGTTCCGTTGATGCGCACCGCTTCCTCGGAGAACCAGCGGAAGAACTCGGCGCCGTACGCGATCTCGGCCTTCGACTCGGCCAGCGGCTTGCCCATCTCGAGCGTCATCAGCAGCGCGAGATCGTCGGCGCGAGACACGATCGCCTCGAACGCCCGGCGCAGAATCTCTCCTCGCTCGCGCGGCGCGTGGGCGGCCCAGTCGGGGCCGGCCTCGACGGCCGCGGTCAGCGCGGCCTTGGCGTCATCGGTGGAGGCGTCGGCGACCTCGCAAAGGCTCTCGCCCGTGGCTGGGTCCTCGACCGCGAGGGTTCCCTTGGCCCCGTCGCGCCACTCACCCCCGATGTACAACTGCTTGGGGACTTCGTCGACGATCTTCTGTTCGGCTGGTGCGGTAGTCGTGCTCATGCTTGGAACCTACCACCGGTTGCCCACCGCGAACCCGGCGCCTTGGCGGGCAGCTTCGCTCGCCGGCGATCGGGTAACCGCATCCGCGACGACGCCAGCACCGAGCTGCCGATGCTCCGCACGCATCTCAAGCTCGCGCGCGAGGCGCTGGCGGCAAACCCCAAGCGATAGGCGTGCGTCCCGACGGGCCTGCTCGTTCTGGCCCGTCGGGACTACTCGCGCTGGGTTGCCAGCTGGGGAAGCCTGGCTATGCGGCCTGGCGCAGCGGCGCCGGCTCCAGCGCCACCGACAGGACCTCGTCGACGGTCATCGCGAAGTGGAAGCTCATCGCCTCGCGCACCTCGGCGGGGACGTCGTCGAGATCGCCGCGGTTGCGCTCGGGGAGCACCACGTCGGTGAGGCCGGCGGCGTGCGCCGCCAGGACCTTCTGCTTGACACCACCGATCGGCAGGACCCGGCCCTGGAGGGTGACCTCGCCGGTCATCCCGACGGTGTGTCGGACCGGGCGGCCGCTGAGCAGAGAGACCAGCGCGGTGACCATGGTCACGCCGGCGCTCGGACCGTCCTTGGGGATCGCGCCCGCCGGCACGTGCACATGGAACGAGTGCTCCTCGAACGCGGCCGGATCGATTTCATGCTCGGAGGCGTGGCCCCGCACGTAGGAGAGGGCGATCTGGGCCGACTCCTTCATGACGTCGCCGAGCTGACCGGTCAGGGTGAGCCCTGGCTTGCCGGTCATCGACGTGGCCTCGACGAACAGCACGTCGCCGCCGGTGCCGGTGACCGCCAGTCCGGTGGCCACGCCCGGGACCGCCGTGCGGATCGCCGACTCCTGGAAGTGGCGCTGCCGGCCGAGCGCGTCGCGGACGGCGTCGACGTCGATGGTCACCGGCGCCTGCGCCGCGCCTGAGGCGATCTTCGTCGCCGTCTTGCGCAGCAACGTCCCGAGCTCTCGCTCGAGCTGGCGCACGCCCGCCTCGCGGGTGTATTCCGTGGCCACGGTCTGCAGGAGCTCATCGGACATCTCGACCTCCTCGGCGCGCAGGCCGTTGCGCTCCAGCTGGCGGGGCCACAGGTATCCGCGGGCAATCGCGACCTTCTCCGAGGTGGTGTAGCCGTCGAAGCGGATCACCTCCATCCGGTCAAGCAGCGGACCGGGGATCGTGTCGGCGACGTTCGCGGTGGCGATGAACATCACCCCCGAGAGGTCGAGCTCGACGTCGAGGTAGTGGTCGCGGAAGCTGTGGTTCTGCGCCGGGTCAAGCACCTCGAGCAGGGCCGAGCTCGGATCCCCGCGCCAATCGGCGCCGACCTTGTCGACCTCGTCGAGCATGATCACCGGGTTCATCGTCCCGGCGTCGCGCAGCGCGCGCACCAGGCGGCCCGGCAGCGCGCCGATGTAGGTGCGCCGGTGTCCGCGGATCTCCGCCTCGTCCCGGACGCCGCCCAGCGACATGCGGATGAACTCGCGCCCGGTGGCGCGGGCGATCGACTCGCCGATGCTCGTCTTCCCGGTCCCAGGAGGACCGATCAGGGTGAGGATCGCGCCGGAGCGCTTGTCCTCTTTGATCCCGCGCTCGAGGCGCAGCTTCTTGACCGCGATGTACTCGACGATCCGGTCCTTTACGTCCTCGAGGCCCGCGTGGTCGGCGTCCAGCACCTCGCGCGCGTGCGCGGGATCGAGGCGCTCCTCGGAGCGCTTGCTCCACGGCACCGCGATCAGCCAGTCCAGGTACGTGCGGATCACGCTCGACTCGGCGGATTGCTCGCCCATGCGCTCGAGCCGCCCGAGCTCCTTCTCGGCCTGCTCGCGCACGGCCTCGGGCATGTCGGCCTCGTCGATCTTGGCGCGGTACTCCTCGAGGATCGAGGCGTCGTCCTCGCCGAGCTCCTTGCGGATCGAGTCCATCTGCTTACGCAGGAAGTACTCGCGCTGCTGCTTCTCGGCGCCGGACTCCACGTCGTCGCGGATGCGCTTGCGGACCTGGAGCTCGGCCAGCCGCTCGCGTTGGAAGCGCAGGGCCAGCTCGAGCCGGTCGGTGGGGTCGACGGTCTGCAGGAGCTCGACCTTGTTCTCATAGCTGAGGTCGGGCGAGTACCCGCTGGTGTCGGCGAGCGCTCCGGGCTCGCTGATGCTGCGCAGGAACGAGGAGATGCGGCCGTCGTCGCCGCGCAGCTCGAGGATCTCCTCGACGACCGCGCGGTACTCGCGCTCCAGGTTGCGGGTGCGGCCGTCGACCGGGACCTCGTCGGGCCGCTCGTCGACCTCGACGTACAGCCGGCCGTCCGGCATCGTGTGGGCGGCACCGGCCACGCCGCGGTGCAGGCCCTGGAGGGCTACCGCGCGGGCGCCACCGGGCAGGCGGACGCGATCGGCCACCTGCGCCACCGTGCCCACGCTGGCAAATTCGTTTTCGTGTCTGGGAACGAGCAGGACTCGCTCCTCCTCGCCGGCGTCGACCGCGAGGGTCAGCGACATACCCGGGAAGGCCACGACGTCGTCGAGCGGTATGAGAAGAAGGCGACTAGACATCTAAAGGGTGTTCGCTTTCGATAGTTGCTTACTGGAGATAAGTAAGGATACCAGGCGGCTGAGGCGGATCTCAGTCGGGTTCGCTGAGATCTTCGGCGCGGGGTCGCGGGGCGTGCCAGGACCCTTGGCCGACAACAAACCTCCACATCTGGGATCATCCGGCCCGATGTCTGGCCGGGAGTCCCCGCCGCCCGAGAACGAGGCGCACGACGTACTGGCGGCCGAGGCGTTCGCCGTTCCGACCGCCGATCCCACCCTGCGCCACGAGCCGATCTCGCTCCCCGACGATCCCACCGGGATCGCCGAGCCCCACGACGTCCTGGCCGCCGAGGAGTTCGCCATGCCGGCGCCGCGCCAGGCCCCGGCGTCAGGCGGCCCCGCCGCAGTCGCGGCCAAGGCCGCCAAGCCGGCCGGGCTCGGAGCCCTGGCCGCGGTGGCGCTGCTCATCCGCCGCGCCCTGCGCCGCCGAAGCGGGTCTTAGCGACCACGCCCCACCCGTCGCGCGTCCCGCACGTGCCGGCCGGGACACGAAAATTCCATCATTCCACGCCGGATCCGCTGGGAATTCCGGATTCTTCGTCTCTGGAGGCTGTCGCATAAATCGGGCTGGGTCTGTCCGGCGGGTTTAAGACCCTTTCGGGTATGGCTCAGAACTTCATTGCGTGTGATCGGGATCAGGTGTTGTTGTTGCCGCCTGATCTGAGGGAGTGGCTACCGGCGGG
>JAFAWR010000193.1 GCA_019241635.1 Solirubrobacterales bacterium | reverse complement strand
GGTCACTCCGGCCGGGTTGTGGAAATTCGGAACCGTGTAGATGAACTTCGGTCGGTGCCCGTCCCGCTCGAGGCTCTCCAGCGTGCTCTTAAGCTCGTCGGTGCGCATGCCGTCGCGGTCCATCGTCACCTGGACCACCTTGGCCTGATAGGTGCTGAACGTGGGCACCGCACCCGGGTAGGTGGGCGCCTCGCAGACGACCACGTCGCCCGGATCGAGCAGCGTCTTGCAGACCAAGTCGATCACCTGCTGGCCGCCGGTGGTCACCAGCAGCTCGTCCTCGTCGGTCTCCATGGCCTCGGCCCGCATCACCTCGGCGATGCATCGCTTGACCAGCCCGAGACCCTCGGTGGGCCCGTACTGGAGCGCTCGGGAGCACGAGTTGGCGGCCACCACGCTCATCAGCGAGGCGTAGGAGTCGGCCGGGAAGGTCGAGGTGTCCGGCAATCCGCCGGCCAGCGAGATCACGTCCTCGCGTTCGGTCAGCGCCATCAGGTCGCGCATGGCCGAGGACTTCATAACCTTGGTGCGTTCCGCGAACAGCGCGCTGTAGCGCTCGATATCCCTGGCTGTCGATCGCGGACGCCGGGAGGCTGGGCTCATTGTGCCCTCTCCTCTATCGTCACGGGTGGTCACGGTAGCGCACGGTGCATCTCGTCTTCGACATCCTCACCGGTATCGGCGTGGCCGCCGCGGTGGGCATCCGACCGTTCCTGGCGGCCTTGGTCGTCGGCATCCTGGCCGCCGCCAACGTCGAGATCCACTTCAACGGCACGACGTATTCTTTCCTGCAGCGCTGGCCATTCCTGCTCGCGCTGGTCGTGCTGGCGTTCCTGGCCATGGTGCTGGAACGGCAGATCGGGCGCGACCGGGGCTACCGCAGCCCTGAAACGATCGCCCTGGCCCTGTGTGCGCTGGCGCTGGGCGCCCTGCTGTTCGCCGGATCGCTGTCGGCGCGTGGCACCCAGCACTACGTCGCCTGGCCGGGGTGGATCGGCGGCGTCCTGTGCGCCGCCGTCGGGCTGTTCGCCACGCGCCCGATCTTCGCCCGCGCCCGCGCTCGGCTCGACGCCCAGGCGGCGGGCGCGGTCACGCTCTACGCCGAGGGCGCGGCGGTGTTGCTGGCCGCCCTGTCGGTGGTGGCTCCACCGGTCGGAGTCATCGGGCTGTTGGCGCTCGGCTACCTCTGGCTGGCCGGTCGCCGGCGAGAGGACCAGAAGTACGCCGGACTGCGGATCCTGCGTTGAGCGATCCCGATCCGGGGACGATCCTGCTGTGAGCGCACCTAAGAAGCCACGCGGCGGCAACCACGACGGCGCCGGCTGCTCCCGCCGATCCGGCAAGTCCGCCCGCCCGGGCAAGAAGCTCGTCCTCGTCGTGATCGACGCGCTCAAACCGTCGATGCTCGAGCGAGCCATCGCCAACGGACGCGCGCCGGCGCTGGCCCGGATCCGGCGCGACGGCTGCTACGTCGACGAATGCGTGGCTGCCTTTCCCTCGGTCACGCCGGTGTGCGCGGCCACGATCACCACCGGCGCGGGTCCGGACGAGCATTGGATTCCGAGCATGAACTGGTACCACCGCGAGGAGGGCCGCTACGTCGAATACGGCTCGAGCTTCTCGGCGAGCCGCCAGTTCGGCGTCCTGCGCTCCCTGACCGACACCGTGTACCGGATGAACGCCGAGCACCTGAACCCCGACGTCGAGACCGTCTACGAGACCCTCGACGACGCCGATGTGCGCACGGCCGGCACGACCTATCTGATCTACCGGGGCCGCCACCACCACGAGGTCTCCAACGAGACCGCGCTGGCCCGGATCGTCACCTCGACCCTGTTCCGCCGGACGATCGACGGTCCGCGGGAGCTGTTCTACGCCGACCTGTACGCCAGCCGCCGCACCGGCTGTCGCGGGCAGCTCGGGATGCCCGGGATCCGCGATCAGCACACCGGCTGCGTGGGCGCCTATCTGGTCGACAACGACCTGTTCGACTTCATGCTGTTCTCGCTGCCCGACAACGACGCCTGGTCGCACAAGAACGGGCCCCACGCCCAGGTGACCTCGATCGCCAATGCCGACCGGCAACTCGAGCGCCTGATGCACGCAGCCGGCGGCCCCGACGAGTTCCTCGATCAGTACGCGGTGATCGTCACCTCAGACCACTCCCAGGCCGCCGTCGAGGAGCGCATTCGCCTCGACCGAGCGTTCGCCGACTTCGACGTGGCCACCCGCAGCGCGTCCCGGTCGGTGGGGGCCGAGGTTGCTTTGAGCCCGGCCCAACGCGCCGCGATGATCTACGCCCTGGACGAGGAGCGCCGGGAGGAGATCGTCTCGCGCTCGGTCGAGGTGGCGTGCGGGCTCGAGGGCATGGACCTGGCGATGTGGCTGAACGGGGACGGCCGGGAGGAGGCGGTGGTCCGCCGGCGACGGGCCGAGCTTCGCTTCGCGCCGGGGGATGGGGTCGAGGATGATCGCGGCGTCAGGTGGGACGTCGAGGGCGACCTGAGTGCGCTGCGGGCCGAGGTGCAGGACGGGCGCTTCCTGTGCAGCGAGTACCCGGACGCACTGGCCCGGATCTGGTCCGCCCTGAACTGCCCGACCGCAGGGGACATCCTGCTCTCGGCAGCGCCCGGTTATGAGTTCGTCGACTGGGGCGGCGCCGACCACGTCGGCGGTGGCAGCCACGGGTCGCTGCACCGCACCGACTCCCTCGGCGCCCTGCTGTGGTGCGGCACCGGGCCGGCCTCGGCCTCGGCACGCGGGCGCTGGTCGCTGCGCGACGTGGCGCCCATGGTCCGCGAGCATTTCGGCATCACCGACGAGGCCCCCGGGGTTGGGCGAGGCCGCAAATCCGGGTTAGGGGCTGATTAGTGGCTATCGCCTCAAGCGCGCTGAGATGCGAGCATCCAGGCCAGGTCGGCCACCGGTGGGCGTCGAACACTTACGCGATGCCGACACTGCGCCGATACATTTCCCGACCATGCCCGACGAGCTGACGACGACCGTGACCCTGCCCGCCGGCGGCAATCCGGCTCCCACCCGCGGCCGGGTGGGCCGGCCGCTCGTGCGCGTCCGCCACGGCATGCGCCATACCCACAACTGGCTCCAGTTCGCCCGGTTCGGTGCGGTTGGGGCCAGCGGCTATGTGGTCAACCTCGTCGTGTTCGCCGCGTGCGTGCACCTGCTCGGGGTCGACTACCACCTCTCGGCGGTGATCGCGTGGGCCGTGTCGGTGCTCAACAACTTCTGGCTGAACCGGCATTGGACGTTCGCGGCCAAGCAGGACCACCCGGTTCTCCAGGCCGTGCGCTTCTTCGCCATCTCGCTCGTCGCCTTCGGCTTCACGTACGCGACACTGGTGCTGCTCGTCGACGCGGGGCTGATGAAGGTGCTTGCCCAGGCCATCGCGATCGTGGCCGGCACACCGCTCTCGTTCGTCGGGCAGAAGCTTTGGAGCTTCCGGGCCTAGGCCTGAGCGCGAAGCTCGCTGCGCTCCTCGTCGCGCTGAGCCTGGTCGCGCCGGCCACGGCAACGGCCGCCGGCCTGACGACCACGACCACCACGACGGTGGCGGACCCGAACACCCCGGTTCTCGTCACCTCGCAGACCGTCCCACCCAAGGGCTACCGGCTGACCGCCGCGCTGGTCGAGCGGATCGCCGCCGCCAGCCTGACCATCAAGGCCGAGCTGCGCCGGCACCCGGGCGCGATCCCCTACGAGTACACCAAGGGAGCGGGCCAATGGCAGGTCAGCTGGTTCTCCCCCGGCAAGCGCCAGGTCGAGCTGGCCCAGGTCTACATCGACGACGCCACCGGTGCGGTCACCCAGGTGTGGACCGGCTTCCAGGTGGCCTGGTCGATGGCCCGCGGCTACCCGGGGGCGTTCGGACGGCGGGTCAACGCCTGGTACGTGTGGATACCGCTGTGCCTGCTGTTCGTGGCGCCATTCGTGCCCTGGCGCCGTACCCGGGTGGGTGCCGACGGGCGCCGCCGCCGCGCCTGGTCGCTCCTGCACCTCGACTTGCTGGCGCTGGTCGGCCTGTCGGCCTCGCTGGCCCTGTTCAACCACGGCACGATCGGGCTCTCGACCCCCTTGATCTACCCGTCGATGCTCTACCTGATGGTGCGAATGCTGGCCCTCGGCTTTGGCCGCGGGCGCCCCCGCGAGCCGCTGCGCCTGTTCGTGCCGGTGGCCTGGCTGGCCATCGGCACGATCTTCCTGGTCGGGTTCCGCGTCGGCCTGAACGTGGTCAACTCGAACGTGATCGACGTCGGCTACGCCGG
>JAFAWR010000066.1 GCA_019241635.1 Solirubrobacterales bacterium | reverse complement strand
CTAGCGGAGCGGCAGCTCGGCCCAGACGGTCTTGCCGTCGGGCCCGTACTCGACGCCCCAGGACCGCGAGACCATGGCGATCAGGCGAAGGCCGCGGCCGGACGAGGCGGCCGGGTTGCCGTCGCGCATGACCGGCTGCATGTCGCTCCAGTCCTGCACGGAGAGCCGGACGACCGAGCCGTCGCAGCGGACGGAGACCGAGAATGGGGTGCCGGCGTGGATCACGGCGTTCGTGGCCAGCTCGCTGATCACCAGCTGCGCGTCGCCGGCGTCGATTCGATCGCCATACGGGCGGCGGCCGAGCAGCCCGGCCACGAACCGGCGCGCGGCGGACGGGGCGTCTGGGTCGGCATAGAACCGGGTCTTGGCCTCGTCGATCACGGCGGTGTGCAGCCGGCAGACCTCATGGAGCGCGTCCGTGTGCTCCTCGCCGGCGACCGAATGCATGTGGTACGCGCAGAACAGGGAGAAGTGGAACTCCTCGGCGAGGCGGTTCCATAGCTTCTCCAGCTCGATCGCCCCGAGCACATGGCCCTCGTCCCAGAGAAGGGCGACCATCTCGCCGTAGGCCTTGAGCTCGCGTCCGGTCTCGGCGGCCTCGCGGACGAGCTCGCCGACGGTGCTCCGGAACCGCTTCGCGTCGACCCGTCCATGATCGGTGAACTGGCTGAGTGTCTCTGCGGCGTCCAACCAGAGAACCGAGCCGTCGCGGCGAGCCTGCGTCGTATCCACACCGTCCGCGGCCATCTGGGCCTCGAATGAGCGTCGATGCTCCTCGGTGGCGATGACGATCGCGACGTCTCCGGCACCCACGGCGCTGGTCAGGTAGTCCCCGACGGCGCGGGCCAGATCGACGTCCTGGTCGTAGAACTGGACGACGTGCTCACCCCCGCCGGCCATGCTCTCTCGGGTTTGGACTTCCATCGTTACGCCTGCCTCCTAGGCACCCACCTGCGGGAATCTTGCTTCTCCAGTTGACCCCGGCGTCCCATATATACCCACAGCTCGCCGAAGCTAGTCTCCGAAGCGGATGATCCAGGCCAGGGCACACGCTTGAGACGGCTCGGGCCCGCGCTTGGGGAGCGCGATTTTCGGCTCTGGTGGCTCGCGCTGCTCGGCATGGGGATCGGTTTGCAGATGCTCGAGGTGGCGATCGGGTGGGAGGTCTACGGCCTGCACCGCAGCGCGCTCGACCTGGGCTGGATCGGCTTGGCCGAGTTCGTGCCGTTGTTCGTCCTGGCGCTCCCGGCCGGGCAACTGGCCGACCGCATGCCCCGGCGGCTGATCTTCGCCGGCGCCCTGGTGCTCAGCGCGTCCGTCGGGGTGGGGCTGGCTCTGGTGAGCGCAGCGGGGACGACCGCGGTGTGGGCATACCTGGCCCTCGCCGTGGGGGCCGGCGCGGCGATGGCCCTGGGTTGGCCGGCTGCGCGAGCCATGCCGCCGACGCTGGTCAGCGTCGATCTGCTGCAGAACGCGATGACCCTGCGCTCGATCGCCAGCCAAAGTGGGCAGGTGATCGGCCCCGCCGTGGGCGGACTCGTCTATGGGCTGTCGCCGGTGGTTGTCTACCTGGCCTCGGCCGGGTTCTGCGGGCTCGCCACGGTCAGCGTCCTGGCCATGCGCCCGGCACCCGCGGCGGACGTCGCGCGGGCAACGGTTGCGACGGAGCGGCCGGCCACGGTCTCGAGCGTGCTCGAGGGTCTTCGCTTCGTGGGCCGGACCCAGGTCCTGCTCGGGGCGATCCTGCTCGACCTGCTGGCCGTCCTGTTCGGCGGGGCGGTGGCGCTGCTTCCGGTGTTCGCGCGCTCGGTCCTGCACGTGGGGGCCACCGGCCTCGGCGTCCTGCGGGCGGCTCCCGCGGTGGGTGCCCTCATTGGCGCGGCGTACATAACCCGGCGACCGATCGGCGGACGGGCGGGGCGAACGCTCCTCGTGGCGGTCGGGCTGTACGGTGCCTGCATCGTCGTGTTCGGCCTCTCCCGCGTGTTCGTGCTGTCACTGCTCGCCCTTGCCGTGAGCGGCTTCGTCGACCTCTACAGCATGAACATCCGCTCGACCACGGTCGCGCTGGCCAGCCCCGACCGGCTGCGCGGCCGAGTCAACGCGGTGGAGATGGTGTTCATCAGCGCCTCCAACCAGCTGGGGGCGTTCGAGTCGGGCGTTGCCGCCTTTCTGGTCGGGACGGTGCCGGCGGTCGTCGGCGGCGGGGCAATGACGATCCTGATCGCGCTCAGCTGGCGGCAGATCTTCCCGGCCCTGGCCGGAGTCGACCGCCTGGAGGATCTCCACGCGCCGGAGCCGCCCGCAATCGCGGAGCTGGTGGCCTGAGCATGGACGGCGCCCGCCGAGCGCTGGCCGACGAGCTGTACGCGGTCAGCCGCGAGCACGACGCGGCCCAGGCCGACCGCCTCGACCGCTTCCGGAACGTAGAGCCCGAGACCGCCGAGCTGCTCGGCGTGCTGATCCGGGCCACGTCGGCGCAGAGCATCCTGGAGCTCGGGACCTCCAACGGCTACTCGACCATCTGGCTGGCCGACGCCGCACAGGCAACCGGGGGTCGCCTCCTCAGCCTCGACGTGGACGCGAGTCGCACGGAGCTCGCGCGGAACAACCTGGCCGCGGCCGGGCTCGCGGATCTGGTCGAGCTCCGAACCCAAGACGCCGGCGAGCTCCTCGCCGGCGCACCCGATCAGGGGTGGGAGTTCATCTTCCTCGACTCAGAGCGCCCGGCCTATGTGGGCTACTTGCCCGAACTGATCCGAACCCTGGCCCCCCGTGGCGTGCTGGCGGTCGACAACGTGCTCTCTCACGCCCACGAGTTGGTGGAGTTCACCGAACTGATCGAGCGCGAGCCGGGGCTGACGCAGACCGTCGTCCCGGTGGGCGCGGGCCTGCGCCTCGCCGTGCGCGACGTCGCCTGAGGCAGAGTTCACCGCTCGACAACACCGCGCGTTCGCGCCCCGCTTACGCTTGCCGTGCGCGGGCTGGCCAGTCGCGCATCTGGGGGCAAGCGCATCAGCGCACAAGTCGGCTCGCGTGTTCGACCTCACGCGCGGAGCCACGCGGCCCGGCCGGACTCTCAGGGAGCCGGCCGGGCCGCCACGACTTGATGGTCAGCTGCGCGAGCCGGCGCGGGCGCGGGTGCGGCTCGCTCCGGGCCGCGACGACGTTCCGGACCGCGCGGACGACCCGGACCGCGCGGACGACCCGGACCGCGACGACGTGCCCGACCGCGCGGACGACCCGGACCGCGACGACGTAGAGCGCGACGAGGTCGAGCGCGAACGGCTGCTCGAGCCCGTGGCCCGAGTCCCCGACCGGGTCCCCGTCCGAGAGCGCGACCGGCTGGTCGAGCCAGTACTACGGGTCGAGCGCGAGCGCCGGGTGGTGGCGCGCTGGTCGCGCGGGATGTCGGCCCGCACCACTTCCTTGACCAGACGGCCGATCTCGGCCAGCAGGAACTTGGCCATGCGCTCCTCGTCTCGCTTGATGCTCCGCGCGAGCTGAGCCGTCTCCCGATCGCCCACCTCCGTGGCCAGGACCTCGATGCGGGTGTAGATCGCGATCTCGACGTGTTCCTCGCGGAGCTCCTCCTGCGCGTTGCGCAGATGGGTCTCAGCCTGCTCGGTCACGAGCGCGCGGGCCACGCCCACCTGGCCCTTGACCGCGGCCACGGTCTTGCCAGCGACGTCGCCGACCGCCGAGCCGGTGGCGGCGATCAGGCTCTGCCCGGTGGGTCCACCGAGCTGCTTGATCCGCGCCGCAACACGACGCTTGTGGTCGCGGGTCTCCTTGAGGTGCTGCTGCAGGCGCTTCTTGTAGGCCTGCTTCTGGGTCAGCGAGATGTGGGCGGTCAGGTCAGCCTCGAGCTCGGACTCCTTGCCGTGAGCCTCACCGAGCCATCTGACCAGCTTTGCGTCGCGTTCGTTCAGGGTCTTACCTTCGGCCATGTCTACACGTCCTTTCGTCGACGGGGGAGGTTATGCCGGGTTGCCGCCGCCCGACAGCTTCAGCTGACGGTCGACCGCGGCGAGCACGGTCTGGCGGCTACGGTGGCGCGATTCGTAGAGCCTCACGGCGGCCAGCTCGGCCGGGCTGGCCTGCCGGGCGCGCGCGATCACCTCGCGCGCGTTCATTTGCCCGTAACCGTTCCACGGTTGGATCACCGTCACGCTGGCGCCGGCGCCGTCCTCGGCCCCCGGCTCGGCCACTTCGCGGACCAGCTCGGGCTCTTCGGAGACGTGAACGGGCTCGCGGGCTGCGGGCGCTTCGGGCTCGCGGACCACGGGCGCTTCGGGCTCGCGGGCTGCGGGTGCTTCGGGCTCGCGGACCACGGGCGCCTCTCGCTCCTCCCTCAGCGGCCGAACCGCCGATACGGAGCGCGTGCGCGCGGTGTGCCGGGGCTGGGCCGGCGTCGGACGACGTTCGGGCTCGTCATGCGGGTGCTCGACGTCGACGGGCGAGACCGGCTGCTCGATCGTTTCCTCACGCCAGCCGGGGTCCGCGTTCGCGGAAGCAGCGCGGCGATCGTGATCAGATCCGTTGGGCGACGTGACGCCAATCGTCTGGCCCGCGAGCGACACGGCTCGCCCGGCGACGCCAGTGGCGGCGTGGGTGAGCAGACGCGCAGAACGGAACCAGACGCGCAGCGGCAGCATGATGAGCTTGCCGGTCATCGTGAGAGTTACTACCCATGAGTACGCAAACGATTCATGGGCTTTGAGAGACAGGGGGCGCCGCCGCCGCGTGGGGTCGGCGGCGGCGCCATGTCATCGCCGCAGCGTCTGCAGCGAGTTCGAGGCGGGCCCGCTCCCGGCGTCGTTCACGAAATACAGCCCACGTGCGCCCGGGATGAGCGCGAGCCCGAACAGGTCACCGGCTCCGTCAGGCACCAGAAGCCGGGTCGCCGTCTTGCCAGCCGGGGTGGTCTCGACGACGTTACCATCGCCACCGTTCGTGCTCAGCACGTCCCCGTTCGGCGCGATCGTCAGGCCGAGCGGATCGTTGATCGACTTGCTCGCGGTGACCGTCTTACCGCCGTGACCGAGCGGGGTGGTCCGGGTCAGGGCGTCCGCTACGGCGGCGATCCGGTTGCCGGCCGAGTCGGCGACGTACAGGACATCGTCGCGGCCGAGGCCGACGCCGGTCGGGCCGACAACCAGCGCGTTCGGGTCGGTGTGTTCGGCGAAGCCGTCAGCGATGATCTGGTTGGAGGTGACCGTGGGGGCAGCGGCGCCGGTGAGCCGCAACCCGATCCGGACGACCGTTCCGTCGTTCACGGTATGCCCGGCGGCGGCCACCGTGCCGTTCAGCACGTTGGTGACGAACAGCACCGCGCTCGACCCGTGGTCGGCGGCAGTCATGTCCCACGGTCCGTTGATGTCCGCGGCGGTGATGCGCTCGATCACGCGCCCGTTCGAATCGAGGACGATCAGCGCGCCCGGCCCGCCTTTCTTCAGATCGCCTCCGGCGGCCGGGAGGTTGCCGACGATCACATCGCCATTACGCAGCGCGACGAGGGCGGTGGTGAGGCCGACCGCGGGCTCGCCCGCCGCGCGGGGCACCACCGCGAAAACGTGCGACTGGCCGCTCGGCGCCACCTCGACGATGCTCGAGCCCGTGCCCTGGTCATTGTGGCCGTTGTTGAAGTTGCTGACCAGGACGTCGCCGCGCACCAGCTTGCCGGCGCCGCGGGGCACCACGGCCACGCCGTAAGGGTTCTGGTCTCCCTTGGCCGGACCCGCCTTGGGAGCGGTCGGCGCGACGGTGGCGATCGTGGCGAATCGGTCGACGAATGGTTTTGCCGCCGCGGCGGCGCTGGTGGCACCTAGTGCCGCGACGACCAGCGCGACGGCGCATACTCTGAGCCTTCTCGCGGTATGCATAGTGGGTACGACGCCCGCGAACGCCCGAATCTTCCCGGGCACCCGAATTCAGTGAACGGTCGTAGAGGAGGAGAGTCTCATCGTTAATCTGGATCCAAAGGCCATCATCAGCGCCGCACTCGACCCCAAGGGGCTGATCGACGGGGCAGCCAAGCTCGCCGAGCGTGCCGGGGATGAGGCGTATTTCGCCGCGCTGTGCATCCGCAGTGGGCTGGTCGGACCCGAGCCGCCCCATCGCGTGGCCCAGTTGCTGATCGGGTTCCAGCGCTACGGGCTGCTCGGGGGTGCCGTCGTGGCTGGGGCGCTGCGCCACGGGGATCGGCCCGTGATGATCGACGAGCGGGGAGAGCTGAGCTACAAGGAGCTCGACGAGCGCTCGAACGCCCTCGCCAACGCCTGGAGGGAGCAGGGCCTCCGCTCCGGCGAGGGTGTGGCGATCCTGGCTCGCAACCATCGGGGCTTTCTCGAGGCAGTGTTCGGCGGCGCCAAGTGCGGCGCGCGCATCGTCCTGCTCAATACGTCCTTCGCGGGGCCGCAGATCCGGGAGGTGGCCGAGCGCGAGGGAACCGACCTGCTGGTCTACGACGACGAGTACTCGGACACGCTCAAGGGGATCGACGATCCGCCGCGCGGCCGATTCAGGGCCTGGGCTGAGGAGCCGGGCGACGACACGCTGGAGGCGTTGATTAAGGGCGGCGACACGAGCAGCCCGCCCAAGCCCGACGAGTGGCCCAAGATCACCATCCTGACCAGCGGCACGACCGGCACGCCGAAGGGTGCGCCCCGGTCGGAGCCGCGCTCGCTGTCGTTGATCGGCGGCCTGCTCAGCAAGGTTCCGTTCCGCGCGCACGAGATCACCGAGCTGTGCGTGCCGATGTTCCACGCGCTTGGATTCATGCAGGCGATCGTCGGGGTGGGTCTTGGCTCGACGCTCGTGGTCCGCCGGCGCTTCGACCCCGAGACGACGCTGGACAGCATCCAGGAGCACAAGGCCACCGCGATGGTCGTCGTCCCCGTGATGCTCTCGCGGATCCTCGACCTCGACGAGGAGGAGATCAAGCAGCGCGACACGTCATCGCTGCGGATCATCTTCGTCAGCGGCTCGGCGCTCGGCGCCGATCTGGCCAAGCGCGCGATGAAGGCGTTCGGTCCGGTCGTCTACAACCTGTACGGCTCGACCGAGATCGCCTACGCCACGATCGCCACGCCCGAGGACCTCGAAGCCGAGCCCGGCACGGCCGGCAAGGTGGTCCGGGGCTCGATCGTCAAGCTGTTCGACGAGGACGGCAAGGAGGTCCCGGCCGGCGAGAGCGGGCGCATCTTCGTCGGCAACCTCTCGCAGTTCGAGGGCTACACGGGTGGCGGCAACAAGGACATGCTCGAGGGCCTGATGGCCTCCGGCGACGTCGGCCACTTCGACTCGGAGGGCCGGCTGTTCGTCGACGGGCGCGACGACGAGATGATCGTCTCAGGCGGCGAGAACGTGTTCCCGGCCGAGGTCGAGGAGCTGCTCGGCTCGCACCAGGACATCCAGGAGGCCGCCGCCATCGGCGTCGACGACGAGAAGTTCGGTCAGCGGCTGAAGGCGTTCGTCGTCCTGCGCAAGGGAGCGAAGCTGAGCGAGGACGACGTCAAGGGCTACGTCAAGGAGAACCTGGCGAACTACAAGGTCCCCCGCGAGATCGTGTTCCTCGACGAGCTGCCGCGCAATCCGACCGGCAAGGTCCTGAAGAAGGACCTGGCCGAGGAGGACGGCGACAAGGACTCCGGCTCCGGGAAGGACGACGGTAAGTCGAACGGGAAGGCGCAGCCCAAGAAGCGCAGCGGGAAGTCGTCCTCGTCGTCGTCGAAGAAGTCCGGGGCGAAGGCGTCTGCTAAATAGCGGCTCGTGAATGCCTCGTCCGACCCCGCGAGCTTCCGGGCTCAGTTCCCGGTCCTCGAGCGGCTCGCCTACCTGAACGCCGGCACGGAAGGACCACTGCCTCGCGCCGCGGCCGAGGTCGTGCATCAGCGGATCGACCTGGAGACCGACGGCGGGCGTTGCGGGCGGCAGTACTTCGAGGAGACGATGAGCCTGCGCGACCGGGTGCGCGCCGCCTACGCCTCGGTGCTGGGGGCCGAGCCCTCGGAGGTCGCACTGACCGGCTCCACCACCGACGGGGTCAACACCGTGATCGGGGGTCTGGACTTCCGCCCCGGGGACGAGATCCTCACCTCCGACCAGGAGCACCCCGGGCTGCTCGCGCCACTGGCCCGGGCCCGCCGCCGCCACGGCGTCTCGATCCGGGTGGTGCCGTTCGCCGAGCTCGTCGGAGCGGTGTCGGACTCGACCCGCCTGATCGCGTGCTCGCACGTGTCGTGGGTGGGCGGCGAAGTCGCCGACGTGCCGGCGCTCGTCGCGACCGGCGTGCCGGTGCTCCTCGACGCCGCTCAGGCGCTCGGCGCGATTCCACTCGACGTCCACGCGCTGGGGGTCGACTTCTACGCCGGCTCGGGTCAGAAGTGGTTGTGCGGACCCGAGGGGAGCGGGGCTCTGTACGTGCACCCCGACCGGCTCGACGATCTGCTCGTGCCCTGGCCGGGCTACTCGTCGCTGGCCGATGCCCATGACGCGCTCGAGTCCGACTGGGCTTCCGGGGCGCCTCGACTCGATCACGGCTTCCCGGCCGGGATGCGAAGCGCCTGGGCGCTGGCCTCGCTCGGCGTGTTCGAGGCGGCCGGCTGGGAGTGGGTGCACCTACGCGCCGCGTCGCTGGCCGCCTGGCTGGCGGACCGGTTGACCGAGCGGGGTCTCGACGTCAGCCCGCGGGGACCGTCCACGCTCGTGTCGTGGCAGGTGCAGGACGCCGACGCGGAGGTGGCCCGCCTGGCCGCCGAGCGCGTGGTCGTCCGCAGCATCCCGGCCTTCGGTCTGGTGCGCGTGTCGGTTGGGGCGTGGAGCTCTGAGGAGGAGCTCAACCGGCTGGTCGAGCTGGTGAGCCCGGGCTGAGCGCGGTCAGTCCTCGCGCACGCGCTCGGCGTGCGTGTACACGTTTACGCGCCCGCGGCGGGCGAATCCGCACAGCGTCATTCCGCGATCGTCGGCCAGGGAGACGGCCAGCGAGCTCGGTGCGCCAACGCCGACCAGAATCGGTGCCCCGGCCACCGCCGCCTTCTGCACGAGCTCGAACGAGAGCCGCCCGCTCACGCAGAGGATCCGCTGACCGAGCGGAACCAGCCCATCGAGGAGCGCGCGGCCGATCACCTTGTCCATGGCGTTGTGCCGGCCGACGTCCTCGCCGGCCAGGAGCAGCTCGCCTTCCGAGGTGAAGAGTCCGGTCGCGTGGACGCCGCCGGTCCGCTCGAACGCGGGCTGCACGAGATGGTCGGGCAGGCCGGCCAGCAACGTACGGGCGACCGTCGGGCCGGCGGGCAGCGGGGCGCTGTGTACCGCGACTTCCTCGAGCGCTCCCTTGCCGCACACCCCGCACGACGACGTGGTGTAGAAGCGCCGCTGGCCCGGGTCGCGCGCCAGCGGTCCCTGCACCTCGACGATGTTGGCGGCGAAGTCCTCGGTGAGGCCGGCCGGGTGGGGGCCGTCGATCAGTCCTTCCCCGTAGAGGAAGCCGAGGGCGAGTTCCTCGTCGTGGCCGGGCGTGCGCATGGTCACGGTGAGCGGGCTGCCGTCGACCCGGATCTCGAGGGGCTCCTCGACCGCGACCTCGTCGTCGCGGCCATCGTGCTGGATCTTGGTGAACGCGTAGGCCACGGGGGTTGGGCCTCCGGCTCGGGTCAACCGCCGGCGCTGGAGATGGCCTTGTCCATGGCCGCCCGGGGGTGTGACACCGGGCCGCCGTGACCGACCACGAGCCTCGCCGGGTCGAGCTCGCGCAGCTTCTTGGCCGACTCGAGGTCCTTGGCCTTGTCCCAGGTGGCCATCGCGGCCAGCGGGAAGCGCAGGTAGAAGTGGTTGGACACGGCCAGCCCGCCGATCGAGGTGAACACGTCGCCGACGATGATGGTTCGGTCGCGGGTGTCGAGGAAGGACACGTGGCCGGGGGTATGGCCGGGCGTGGGTACGACCTCCAGGCTGCCGATTCGCTCGCCCCCGGTGAGGCGAACGTCGGGCGTCGTCTTGAGCTTCGGCCAGGACCCCGGCAGCTTGCCATCGACGACCTTCTCGCCGGCGTGGATCCGAGCGTCGATGTCGGGCATCAGCACCTCGACCGAGTCGCCGAGCGTCGCCTTCAGCGCGTCGAGCGAGCCGACATGGTCGCCGTGGCCGTGGGTCAGCGCGATCCGGCGGATCTCCGCGCCTGCGTCGCGAGCGGTTTGCAACAACACGTCGGCGCCCCGGCCCACCGTGGTGTCGACCAGCGTGAACCCGTCCTCCTCACGGACCAGGAACGCGTTGACGAAGCGGTAGCGGTTGATCTGGATGATGTTGTCGCCGACGGGCGTCAGGCTCATGTTTCCTCCGCAGGCCAGAAGTTCGGATCCATAACGGCATCCCCGGGGTGCCGGGCGCTGAATACCAGAAGCTCGAGCCCTTCGGGTCCCGCCTCGAACGCCCGGGTCGAACCGGGAGCAAAGCGGATCGCGTCGAGGGGCCGGAGGCCCCGGATCTCATCGTCGATCTTGACCCGGCCGCTCCCGCCGAGCGCGACCACCACCTCCTCGGCGTGCTGATGGCGGTGGCCGAAGGCCTGGCGCACCCCGGGTCGCAGGCGCTGGTGGCTGACGCCGGTGCTGAGCGTGCCGAGCGGCCGGTTGGCGAAGCGCGCTTCGCCGTGCGCGCCGTAGCCGAACCTCGGCGCCATGTCCTCCACTTCCTCGAGGTTGAGGTGCGTGTAGTCCGCGCCGCCGGGGATGTAACCGACGCCCCCGAGCGGCTCGAGCTCGACCCGTTCGGGCGGGTGATCGGGGTCGAGCAGCGCCGTCACCTCGGCAACCTGAGCCTGGCCCGCCTCGGTGCGGAGTTGCTCGAGCGAGGCGTCAAGCGCTTCCTGGCTCAGCCACAGCTCGGTGACCCAGACCTCGTCGGGTTGCCCGGTCGCCCGGTTGACCAGATAGAGCTCGCACCCGGCGAGGTCCCGTAGGGCATCGGCGGCTCGGAGCAGGTGCTCGGCCAGCTCGTCCCCCCGGCCCGGCTGAGCCGTGAACTTCATGTAGCGCCCGACGCCCGACACCGGGCTAATCCTAAGTGCTCAGCCGATGGCGGCCGCGGGGCGGAGCTCCTCCTCGCCGGAAAGAAGCTCGCGCTCGAGCTCGCCGTCGGGCCCGATGCGGTAGGCACCCGTGCGGGCGAGCGGCGGCGAGTAGGCGTGGATGGTCACCGACGGAGCGTCGCCCTCGTGGAGCACGCGATGGATGGCCACCGCGGGCACGGTGAAGACCGCGCCCGGGCCTAGGGTCTGCGAGCGAGGCGCGTCGCCAAGGCGCAGGCGGTCCTCGCGGACCTGGCCCGAGATCACCGCGATCGCGGCCGAGGACTCGTCGTGATCGTGGAAGCCGGTGTCCTGGTCCTCGCTCCAGCAGATGACCCAGGCGTTCACGTCCTCGTCGTCCCAGATCTGCTCGTACACGCGCACGTCGCTCGCATGCCTGACCGCGTGCTGCCAGAGCTCCGGCGAGGCGGCCAGCTCGGCCACGAAACGCTCGAGCTGGGCCGGGGTCAGGCTCACGCCGCCACCGCGCTCGGGTGTCCGATCGCTGCGCCGAGTACCCGGGCCGCGTTGGTCTGAAGGACGAGATCGTGCACCGTGCGCAGCGGCTCGATGACCGGGCGATCGGAGCCGTAGACGAGCTGCTCGGCACCGGCGCAGTGGGCGATCGCTTCGATCGCCGCCGAGCCGTAGCTCGAGGTCTCGTAGAACGTGAGCGGATCGCGCAGGTCGACCGGCGGTCCGCCGCGCGCAGCCAGCCGCTCGGCCTGCAGGGGAGCGCCGCCGGCCAGGATCGCGAACAGGATGCGCAGGGCCGGGTGGCGCCGGCGCCCCAGCGTGGCGAAGGTCAGCCAGGCGGCCTGCATCTGGGCCACGTACTCGGTCAGCGCGGCCCACCACAGCGGCTCGGTCAGCGAGGCGGCACCGGCGCGGCGCTGTCCCGGGGCCGGGCCTGGGTGGACGAACACCATCGCCCCGAGTGCCTCGGCGCGCGCCAGCAACGGCTCGATCTCTCGCAGCGTGTCCGGGCTGGCCAGGGCGCCGGCCGGAAGCGTGATGCCGGCGCAGCCACGGTCGAGCCGGGCATCGATGTCGTCGGGGTCGGGACGGTCGAGCGCCACCGGGCCCCAGGCCGCGAACGGGCTGCCGAGGGCCTCGACTCCGGCCAGGTGGGCTTCGATCAGCTCGCTCGCCTCGTCGCGGGGCAGCGCCTCGATTCCGATCGGGCTCGAGGGCGCGATGATGGCTTGGTCAAGGCCGTCGGCGCGTGCGAGCTCGGCCCGTGCCTGGGTCGACTCGGACTCGATGTCGATGGCCCAGGCCTGCTCGCCGGCGCAGTGCAGCACGGCGATCCCGTCGGTCGTGTCGACGAACGGGAGTCGGTCTCGGGCGGCGAGTGCCTCGAGGAGGGGCTCGGTCCAAATGTGCTGGTGGACGTCGACTCGGGTT
>JAFAWR010000367.1 GCA_019241635.1 Solirubrobacterales bacterium | reverse complement strand
GACCGTCGCCGTGCCCGACCGTGGTCACGAAGTCGAGCTTCTTCACAAACGTGCGCTTGGCGTGGGGCGCGATCACGATCACCTCGCCGCAGCTGGCGGCGATCTCGGGCGCGCCACCGGCTCCGGGGAGGCGCGTCTTGGGATGCTCGTAGGAACCGATCACGGTCGAGTTCAGGTTCGCGTGGCGGTCGATCTGCGCCGCACCCAGGAAGGCCACGTCGATCCGGCCGGCGCCGATCCAGTAGTTGAACATCTCGGGCACCGACACGATCGAGTCGGCGGTCTCGGCCAGCTCGCCGTCGCCGATCGAGAGCGGGATGTGGAACGGCTTGGCGCCGATGGTTCCCGACTCGTAGACCAGGATCAGCTCGGGGTTGTGGACCATGCGGGCCAGCAGCGCCGCCGTGCTCGGGCGACCGACGCCGATGAACACCGTCTTGGTGTTGCGCAGACGCCGGGCCGCGACGATCGTCTGGATCTCGCCGGCGGTCGCCTCGGCGGCGTCCGTGGAGCTCGCCTGCATCGTCATGGGGTGGACAACTCCTTACCCAGGACGTTCTCCTTCATCCACTCGGTGAACTGATCGCGGTCGCGGCTCATCTTGTCCCAGAACTTGTAGAAGTCGTTGTCGCGATCGGTGATCCCGAGGCTGTAGGAGGGACGGGAACCGCCGGGGGCTTCGGCCACCGCCGAGATCACCCACTCGGGGATCAGCATCCCGCCGGGCCTCAGCTGAAGCTCGTCGACGATCCGCTCGACCGTGACCAGCGAGCGCTGAGCGGCCAGGACGGCCTCCTTCTGAACCCCCGGTATCCCCCATAGCTGCACGTTGCCGTCGCGGTCGGCTTCCTGGGCGTGGACGATCGCCACATCGGGACGCAGGGCGGGCACGGCGGTCAGCGTCTCGCCGGTGAACGGACAGGTGATCGGCGCCACGGTGGTTTTCGCCATCAGGTCGGTGCCGACGTAGCCGCGCATGATCGCGCAGGGCATGTCGGCCGCGCCGGCGGCGTACCGGTTGGCCATGCCGGCATGGCTGTGCTCCTCGATCTCGACCTGGTGGGGCCAGTCGTTCTCGATCGCGTCGCGGAACCGGTGCAGCCCACCGACGCCAGGATTGCCGCCATAGGAGAAGACCAGCCGGCGGGCCACCCCCATCCCGATCATCTGGTCGTAGAGCAGGTCAGGGGTCATCCGGATCAGCTCGAGATCGCGGCGGCCCTGCCGGATGATCTCGTGCCCCGCTTCGAACGGGATCAGGTGCGTGAAGCCCTCGAGCGCGACCGCGTCCCCGTCGTGTACGAGCTCGGCGACGGCGTCGCCGAGGGGCATCAGCTCAGCCAAGGCGCCCCTGCAATCGTTCGCATCGTGAACGTCCGATCACATCGCGAACCATACCAGGGAATATGTCTGGACTTTGCGCGGCCGCGCCCTTAAACGGACGCGTGCGGTGGGCTCACCGTGCGGTTGCGCGCCGCTTCGAGCCCGATGACCGTCTGGGGCACGAGCAGGGCCAGGAGCACGAGCAAAGGGGGCGTCCAGGAGCCACTGATGTCGTGCACGGCCCCGATCACCAGCGGCCCGGCCGCCGCGATCAGATATCCGAACGTCTGAACCATCGTGGACAGCGCGCCCGTGCTCGTGACCGACCCACCGCGCAGCACGATCAAGGTCAGGGCCAGGGGGAACATCGCGTTCTGCCCGATCCCGAGCAGCACCACCCACAGATAGGGCACGGAGGTCGGGGCGGTGAGCACCCCGATCCATCCCGCGGCGATGAACGCAACGAACACCAGGACGAACTGCCGCTGGTGGCTGGCCCGGGCGGCCAGCGACGGGACGGTCAGGGCGGGAATCAGGCCGAAGATGAGCGACAGGCTGAGCAGGAAGCCGGCGTGAGAGGTGCTCAGCCCGTGGCTGTGGAACACGCTGGGCAGCCAGGCCAGCGTGGCGTAGAAGCCGGCCGACTGAAGGGCGAAGAACAGCGTGACCGCCCAGGCCACGGGGTCGCGCAGCAGGGAGCGGACGCTGACCACCGGGGTTCCGGGCGCCGGGCGCGCGGGGCTCCGGCGCCCGAGTTGTGGTGCCCAGACGATCAGCGCGATCACCGCCGGCACGGCCCAGATCGCCAGACCGGGCCGCCAGCCGCCGCCGAGCGCATCGGCCACCGGCACCGACACCCCCGCGGAGAGCGCCGCGAAGCCCACGAGCGCGGTGGTGTACATGCTGGTGAGCGGACCGATCCGGTCGGGGAAGTTGCCGCGGACGAGCACGGGCAAGAGGACGTTGCCGACCGCGATCGCCGCGCCGGCGAGCGCGGTGCCGAGGAACAGGAAGCCGAGCCCGGGCACGAGCCGCACCAGCGTGCCGGTCAACAGCACGACCAGGGCCAGCGCCGCGGTGGTGCGTTCGCCGAGCCGCCGGGCCAGCGCCGGCGCGAGTGGCGCCAGCGCGCCGAAGCACAGGACCGGCAGCGTGGTCAGGGCGCCGGCGCCGGTGGCCGAGAGGCCGGTGTCGGATTTGATCCGGTCGATCAGCGGGCCGATCGCCGCGGCGGCCGGTCGCAGGTTGGTGGCCAGCAGCACCATGCCGATGGCCAGCAGCACCGAGGACCGCGGCCGCTGGATGTGAAAGCGGCTCAATCGACCGTCTTCAGCGGATCGCCGAGCTCGCCTCCGGCGAGCCAGTCGGCGCCGCGACGGTACAGGCGCTCGACGGCCGGGCCGGTCAGCCCGGGCATGTCGCGCTTGACCTCGAACCCGATGTGGGACTGGACATAGGCCAGGTGACGGTAGCCGCCCGGAAGGCTGTCCAGGAGCTCGGCGTCGAGGGCGAGGCTCGCCGCCGGGTCAAGCGGATCGAGCCGGTCCTTCTCGTAGATGGGCTGGCGCAGGACGATGCCCCAGCGCCCGCTCCGACGCTCGAGGAAGTCGTAGAAGCGCCCCGTGCACAGGACGTCGCACTCCACGCCGTGTACCGCGGCGCGCTGGGAGATGGTCATCTTGGTCTGGGCGATCGCGCGGCGGCCGGAAGGGCGAAGGTCGGCCGCGCCTGACGGCGGCGCCTCAGCCGCCAGGTCGATCGAGGTGCCGCCGAGGAAGTGGAGGATGCTCACGCCGCGCTCGAATCCCTCGCGGCTGACCCGGATGAACTCGCGCGCCGGGCCCTGGAACCAGGTGGCCATCATGAAGCCGTCGTCGTGCCAGACCGTGGCGAAGCGCTCCCAGTCGCCGGCGTCGCGCCAAACCGCCCAGTTCTCGACCAGGTCGCGGATGAGCAGCCGGTCCCCGCTCACCGACTCGGTGGTCTTCATACCACCGTGGCGTCGGGGATGGCCGGGATCTGGCTGGTCGGCGGGATCGGCGGCCCGGGCGGGCGGCCGCTCACGTCCGGGGTGCCGTAGGTGTGGAAGGTCTCGATCGTCTTGACCCCCCAGGCCTGACCCCGGGCCCGCTCGGCCTGGGTCCATCTCACGGGCTCGTAGGCCGGGTCGAAGATGAAGTGAGTGCCGGTCGTCACCTCGACGCGGTTGCCGCCCGGCTCGTACACGTAGAGGAACATACCCTGGGCCACGGCGTGCTTGGACGGGGCGGCCTCGATCGGGACGTCGGCGTCGACGAACAGGTCGGCCGCGCGGAGGATCTCCTCGCGGGTGTCGACGAACCAGGCCAGGTGGTGCAGGCGACCGGCCGCGCCGGCGTGGTCGGCGGTGTAGATCAGCTCGTGCGCGGCAATCGACAGGCTCATCCACGCCCCCTGCTCGGACCCGTCGTCATTGATGATCTGCTCATAGAGGCGGTAGCCGAGCTGCTCGACGGCGAAGCGGCGGTTGGCCGCCACATCGGAGGCGAGGACGTTGACGTGGTCGATCCGCTTGACCGCCGCACCCCGATCGACGTGGCGCTGCGGGACGTTCTTAAGCCGAGGGCGCAGATGCTCAGGCGGGACGTAGCGATCCTGCTCGAAGAAGATCTCTAAGCGGTGCCCGTCGGGGTCGGTGAACTCGAAGGCGGGTCCGTGGCCGTGGTCTCCCTCGTTCCAGCCGATGCCGTATCCGGTCCGCCCGATCGCATCGACGCGGCGCTGCAGGGACTCGGGGCTCCAGGCCCGGATCGCCATGTGGCCCAGGCCGGGCAGCTCCGACTCGGTCAGCTTCAGGCCGTAAGGCTGGTACTCCCCCCAGCCCCGCAGGAAGACCGACTGTCCCTCGCGGTGCTCGATCTCCATGCCGAACAGCTCGACGAAGAAGCGCAGGCTGTCCTCGGGGAACGGGGTGAGCAGCTCGGCGTGGGCAATGTGGGCGAGGTCGAGGATCGGCTCGGTCACGCCTCAACTTTCTCACGAAGGCCGTCGAGGTCGTAGGAAAGAGCGCCGTCCTGGAGCTTCTCGCGCTTGACGCGCTCGCGCTCCAGGCGCTCTCGGGACGCCTCGAGCACCTCGGAGACGCGCTCGTGCTCGACCACGGCAACGCCGTCGGCGTCCAGGACGAGGATGTCGCCGGTGCGGATCCTGGCGCCCCCCACGGTGACCGGCTCACCGATCGCCCCGACAGCCTCCTTGTCGGCGCCCTTGACCCGAACCCAGCGCGCCCAAATCGGCAGCCCCAGCTCGGCCAGCTCCTCGACGTCGCGCACCGACGCGTCGACGAGGATCGCCGCGGCGCCCTGGGCCTTGGCCTGGGTGGCGAGGAGGTCGCCGACCAGCGCCACCGGCCGTGGCTCGGGCATGGTCAGCACCAGCACGTCGCCCTGCTGAACCGCGGCCATCGCCGCATGGACCATCAGGTTGTCGTCCTGGCCGCAGCGCACGGTGCGCGCCGGCCCGGCCACGCGCGAGCCGGGGACGACCTGCGTCAGGTCCGCGTCGATGTAGCCCCGGCGTCCGCCCGCCTCGTAGACCGTGGCGGATCCGAGCTGCGCCAGTTCGTCGTAAGTCTGCTCGGCGCTCACAGTGCGCTCACCACGTTCGGGGTTACCCGCTGGAAGGCCTCAGCCTGTCGGATGTCCTGATTGCCCGACGAACGGCGAGCGTGGTTGCCGCGGTGATCGGCTCGCTGGTCGTAATAGGTCTGCAGATACTTCTGCGCCTTCATCTCCTGCATGGCCGTGCGCTTGGCGTCCATCACGTGCGTGATGTCGAGGAACGTGTTCGGGGTGAAGTTGCACAGCTCGGGCTGGTGGGGCTCGAACAGATAGAACGCCGGCGGGGCGATGGTCTTGAACGCGCTCGACACGCCGGCGCCGGCGGCCAGGCCACGGGCCCGGTTGACCGCGGCGTAGGCGATCGGATGGTCGGGGTTGAACGGGTCGGTGTCGGTGTGGGTGATCAGCACGTCGGGGCCGAACTCGCGGATCTTCTCCGAGATGAGGTTGAGGCCGTCGGTGTCGATGTCCAGGGGGTAGTCGCCCAGGTCCAGGCACTCGAAGGATGCGCCGAGCGCTTCGGCGGCGCGTGCCGCCTCGCCGTGGCGGATCTTCTTGACGTTCTCGATCGTCTGGCCTTCCTCTTTCCACAGCTCGCCGGACTCGCCGCGCTCGCCATAGGAGAGGGCGATCACCTTCGCGCTTCCGCCGTTGGTCGTGGTCACTGCGCAGGCGCCCCCGCCGCGCCACACGAAGTCGGCCGAGTGGGCACCGATGACCATCAGCTTGCGGGCACTCACAGAGCTTCCGCCCCGGCCACGATGCGCGTGTTCACGACCGCCATTACGTATACCTCCTCGTCGGTGAAGCCGGCCGCGAGCAGTCGGTCGACCATCAGGGCCATGCCGTCCTCGACCGGCGGGTTGAACACCTGACCGAGGTCGGTGGACAGCACCGAATGCTCGGGTCCGGCGGCGCGGATGTTCTCGATCCACTGCTCCCACGTGACCTTGCCGGTGTGCGGCGTGGTGAAGCAGCGCTCGAGCAGCGCGCCGCGCTGCGCGAGCTCGCGCTGGTCCTCGACGCTCAGGTCCTGCGAGGGGAACTCGGGGTGGGTGATCACGATGTCGCGGACCCCGGCCTCGAGCGCGGCGTCGACCACGGCGAAGATCTCGTCCCGGCTCAGGTGGCCGGTGGCCAGCAGCATGTTGTGCCGGGCGATCAGGCCGAGCACCTCTCTGAGCTCGGGCAGGACGGTCCCGTCGCTGGGATCGATCACCGGTACCGGGGGGATCTCGATGCCCTGCTCGCGCAGGTCGAGCTGGAGCTTGACCCACACCGGGACCTTGGCGCCAGGCGGCGCTTCGCGCTCGTGGGACTCGTTCACGCTGTCGACCGTGGGCAGCCAGACGGTCCGGGCGCCCTCCCGGGCGGCGATCTCGACGGCCAGCGGGTTGATCCCACCGACGGCGCGGTTCAGCGCGATCGCGCCGAGCGCGTCGACGCCCGGAACGGCGGCGCGGACGACGCTGGCGCGCTCGGCGGTGGATCCGTAGTGGGACTTCAGCACGAACCCGGCCATCCCGAGCTCGGCGAACTTGCGAGCCAGCGTGAGGTCGTCGATCTTGCGCTCGACCACGTCGGGCGAGATGTGCATGTGGGTGTCGTAGGCGCCGCGGAGAAGCTCGCGCGCGCGGTCCGACGGCCGCTCGTCGCTCACCGGGACAGACCCCCGGCGGCCTCGCCCCGAAGGGCCTCGGCGACGTGAGAGAGATGAGTGCGCATGGCGGCCTCGGCGGCGGGCGCGTCACCGGCGGCGATCGCGTCGACGATCGACGCGTGCTCGCCGAACGAGTGCTCGCTGCGGCCGGGCAGGAGGATCGTGCGGTACTGGAAACGCACGAGCTGTGACTTGAGCTGTGACTTGAGCGTGGCGATCAGACGGGTCACGGTGCCGTGATGGGAGATCTCCAGGATGCGCCCGTGGAGAACGGCGTTCTCATCGGAGGCACCGAGTAGATCCCCGCCGTCGAGGCGCTGGCGCATCCCCTCCAGGATGCCTTGGAGCCGCGCGACATCGTCTGGCGAGGCGTTCCTGGCCGCGTGGCGGGCGGCCACGCCCTCGAGCACGGCACGGGTCTCGAGGATCTCCACCGCCTCCTTGGCGCTGACCAGCCGGACGCGGGCGCCTCGGTGGCGCTCGTGCTCGATCAGACCCTCGTGCTCGAGCCGGGCCAGCGCGGTCCGGACCGCGGAGCGGCCAACGCCGAGCTCCCGCGCCACATCGACCTCGATCAGGCGCTCCGAGGGCTGAAATCGGCCAGTGACGATCGCCTCGCGCAGCCGGTCCTCGGGGGTCGTCGGGCGGTTGGCGGTGGGATTGTTGACAATTTCGTCAACCATCGTGGCGCAGCTTATCGCGCGGGAGATTGACGTGCTTGTCGTTGGGGGACCGATTGGCCGGTTCGGGCCGTTCGGGCTACCTGGCCCGGCGCGCCAGATACACCGCGGAGCACAGCGGTCCGATCACCAGGAAGGCGAAGACCGCGACCGTGATGATGGCGTGGACGGAGCTCGGGCCGCCGGTGCACCGCTCCGGACCACCGAATGAGCTCACGCAGTTCTGGGTCGTACCGAGGACCAGCGTCGACACGAGCGCGGTCGCGAGCCCACCCGGGACGATGAGCGTGCCGATCAGCTTCTCGCGCACCCCCCAGGCGCGCGAGCCCCAGAGCATCACCGCGCCGGCGATCCAGCCGACGTAGACGAGGAATCCGCCGAACAGCAGCAGGAGGATGGTCAGCCATTCGACCGCACCCGGACCGCGCCGCGCCACGGGTTGGTCCGGCCGCTGCGCCTCGACGATGTCTTCCGGGTCGCCAAGGCGGTCGAGGACGGTGAGCATCTCGGCGTCGGACATGCCGGGATGAGTTGCCTCGGAGAGGTGGGCGGTGATCTCCTCGAGCAGCTCACGCCGGTCGCCGCGCGGGAGCCGGTGTGCCGCGCGCTCGAGCCGGTCCAGGTAATCGGTCGCGAGTGGATGCAGGGTCGTGGTCGTCACGTCAGCGCTCCCGTCTCCAGCAGGGTGTCAACCGAGTCGCGAAACCGCACCCATTCCGCGGCGAACGCGTTCAGGAGCGAGCGACCCGTCGGCGTGAGCCGGTAGTAGCGGCGCGGCGGCCCGGACGACGATTCCCGCCATGTCGTCTCGACCACGCCCTCCTTGCGCAGCCGGGCGAGCAGCGGATACACCGTGCCCTCGGTGGTCACCAGGCCGTCGGCCTCGGACAGCGTGCGCACGATCTCGAAGCCGTAGCGCTCGTCGTCTCGCAACAGCGCGAGCACGCAGAACTCGAGGACGCCGCGCCGTAGCTGGGAGATCACGCCGTCGCCGATCGCTACCATGCACCACAAGGTAGCTGGTGGCGGAAGGGTCTGTCAAGGGGTGATGAGATCACCGCTGACCAGGGGTAAGCCGACGCGGATAACTCGTCACGGCGCGCGATCCGCGAACCGCGTGACGAGCTATCCGCTCCCCACGCGGCTAAGTCGTCACGCCCACGCACCGGGGCCGGGCGTGACGCGTTATGCAGCTCGGGTCACGCGGTACGGCCGGGGTCGACCACCGCGCCACCGTCCTCGCCGTCCTCGGCCCGCGCGAGCACGATGTCGTTCTCCAGCGACACCCACTCTCCGTCGACGCTGGGCGGGCGCTCGGGATCATCGGGTGAGCGCTCGACGAAGGTCCTGAACAGGGAGGGCTTGACCGCGAACACCGCATCGGAATCCAGGTACTCGCTCACCGCGTCGAACACGTGGGTGGTGACCGTCTTGTAGCCCGACGCGCGCACGATCATGTGGATGTGCGCCGGACGCCAGGGGTGGCGGCCGGTGGCGGAGAGCATCCGCCCGACCGGGCCGTCGTCCGGGATCGGGTAGGGCACCGGGCGCACGGCCACGAACGCGTAGGACCCGTCCTCCCGGGTCAGATAGCGCCCGCGCAGATGGTCCTCCTCGGCCTCCGGGCGCTGGACGGCGTAGAGCATGTCGGCTCCGTTCTGCCACACGTCGAGCTCGGCGCCGGCGATCGGCGCGCCCGAGACGTCAAGGACGCGCCCGTAGACCCAGGCCGGGATACCGGCGCCGGGTTCCACGACCATGCTCTCTCCATACGAGCGCTGGGGCGCCCCGGGCACGTAGAACGGACCCAGCACGGTCGACTCGGTGGCACCTGGGGGCAGCGCGTGGGCCAGCGCGTCGACCAACATCGACAGGCCGAGGGAGTCGGACCACAGGATGAACTCCTGCCGGCGCGCGTCGGTGATGTGCCCGGTCGCGGTGAGCGTCACGATCATCTCGCGCCACTCCTCCTCGGTGAGCCCCACCTCGGTCGCGAAGCCATGCAGGTGGCGGACCAGCGACTGCATGAGCTCGCGCAGGCGCGGATCGGCACAGCCCTCGAAGCTGGCCACCGCGGCGGCGGTGATGTCGGCCGGCGTGGTCTTGCGCGTGCCGGTGCTCGCCATCCGGCCTACTCCCCGACCACCGCTTCCAGCAGCAACGGCTCACCCCGCCCGGCCAGGCCGGGGATCACATCATCGAGCGTGGACATCAGTTGCGAGTACGTCTCCACGCGCACCGACGGGCAGCCCAGCCCACGGGCGATCGCGCCGATGTCGACCGAATCGAAGCCCGGCCACGCGGCCGCCGCCCCGGCGCGCCGGGCCAGGCCATCCATGACCGCGTAGCGGCCGTTGGCCAGGACCACGAGCAGCACGCCGACGTCGTACCGGGCGGCGCTCCACAGCGCCTGGATCGCGTACATGGTCGAGCCGTCGCCGAGGACGGCGACGACCGGACGGTCGGGAAGCCCCATGCGCAGGCCGATCGAGCCGGCCAGCCCGAACCCCAGGCAGCCGTTGGCCGTGCTCAGGAACCCGAACGGCACGCGCACGGGGATGCGCTGGTAGAGCTCGGGCTGGCTCGAGGGACACTCCTCGATCAGCAACACGTCCTCGGGCAGACGCGCGGCCAGCGCGTCCAGCACATGCCCGGGGCGCAGCGGCTCCCCGGGGGCCGGCGCCGCCAGTGGCGCGGCCCGGCGCATCGGCTCGGGCGGATTGCCGGCCCGGCGCTCGGGCACGATCTCGAGCAGCGCGCGACAACTCGGGCCCACCGGCGCGACGACGGCGAGGTCACACGGACTCCGATGCGCCTCGGCCGGATCCGCGGTCAGCACCGCGACGCGGGTCGAAGACTCGACCAACCCGACCGGCTCGTCGAACAGATAGGCGCGGAAGGCATTGGTGCCGACCGCGAGCACCAGGTCATAGCGCGCCAGCGTGTCGTGCATGAGCCGACGCTGCCAGGGCATGTGCCCGGCGAACAGGCGGTGGTCCTGGGGAAAGCCGACGCGGCGGCTGAACGGCTCCTGCCACACCGGGCAACCCAGGCGCTCGGCGAGCGCGACCACGGCGTCCCAGTCAGAGGGCTCGGGCGCGCCGACCACGAGCGCCGGCGCCTCGGCGTCGGCCAGTAGATCGGCCAGCTCCTCCACCTCGGAGGCGGCGACGGACACCGGCCGCACCACCCGCGCCGGCGACCCGGCGGCGGACTCGTCGGCCGGCTCGAGCCAATCGCCCATCGGCACCACGACCAGCGCCGGACCGCGCGCGGCCATCGCCTCGTGCCAGGCGCGGGCGATCGCGCCCGGCACGTCCTGGGCGCGGCTGGGCAGCACGCGCCACACCGGATACTCGCCGGCCAACCGCTCCAACGCGCGCCCGGTCAGAAACGGCTCGAAGGCGATCTGCCGGCGGTCCTGCTGGCCGACCACGATGACCAGGGGGGCGCGGCAGTCGCGCGCGTTGGCGATCGCGTTGATCGCGTTGCCCAACCCGGCCGCGGTGTGTAGGTTGACGAAGGCGGGCTCGCCGCGGGCCAAGGCAAACCCTGACGCCATCCCTACCACGGACCCTTCGTGCAGGCCCAGCACGAACTGCAAATCCCCCGGCAGGTCGGTCAGGAAGGGGATCTCGGTCGAGCCCGGGTTGCCGAAGATCGTGGTCAGGCCGTGCCGGCGCATGACCTCGAAGGCGGCGTCGCGAACCGTTCGCCCGCTCAGCCCCTCGCCCCTCCCGTTGCCCTGCCGAGCCGCGGGATCCACGCCGGTGGTCTGGCTCATCCCGGAGGATCCTACTCGGCGGTGGTGGGGGTGAGCGGCGGCGGCCGCGCCGCAAACTCCGGTAATGTTCGCATACCGAACGAACGCGCGATGGCGGACAAACCAGCACAGAACTCGGATTTCGTGCAGTCCCTGGAGAGGGGCCTGGCGGTCATCAGGGCCTTCGACGCCGAGCACCGCGAGCTCGCCCTCAGCGAGGTGGCGCGATCGACCGGGCTGACCCGGGCCGCCGCGCGGCGCTTCCTGCTCACGCTGGTCAAGCTCGGCTACGTCAACTTCTCGCAGGGCCGCTTCTCGCTGCGCCCACGCGTGCTCGAGTTGGGCTACGCCTACCTCTCGAGCCTCAGCCTGCCCGAGGTGGCCCTGCCGCACATGGAGAGCCTGGTGGCCAAGGTCAACGAGTCGTGCTCGATCTCGGTGCTCGACGACACCGACGTCATATACGTCGCGCGGGTGCCGACCCGGCGGATCATGAGCATCACGCTCGCGGTGGGAACTCGCCTGCCGGCCTTCGTCACCTCGATGGGCCGGGTGCTGCTGGCCGGCCTGCCCGACGACGAGCTCGAGGAGCGCTTGAGCAGGATTCAGATCACGCCGCTGACGTCACGGACGGTCACGGACAAGGACGCCCTGCGAACCACGCTGGCCGCGGTCCGGCGGCAGGGTTACGCGGCGACCGACCAGGAGCTCGAGGAAGGACTGCGTTCGCTGGCGGTCCCATTGCGCGGCCCCTCCGGGTCGGTGACCGCTGCCCTGAACGTATCGGTGCACGCCAGCCGGGCGACGATGGCCGTGCTCCGGCGCGATTTCCTGCCGCTGGCCCTACGAACGGCGGCGGCGATCGAGGAAGATTTGCGCGGCACGGGCGACCGGCGAAGTTCCTCGTTCGCGCTGCCCCAGCCGTGAGCGGCCGCCGTGGACGGCCGGCACAGGCCGGCGCGAGGTGCGCGCGGCGCCCAGTCCGGCGGTGAGGATCGCCTCGGGGAGCACGTCGACCGCCGCCCGCACCGTGCTCTCGTGGATACCGGCCGCGATCAGCGCCGCGGCCGCCGGGGTCAGCGACGGTGGACGGGCCGGCGAATGCGCGTCCGAGGCGAGCACGAACGGCAGACCCGACCGGGCCAGGGCAAAGCCCCTGCGTCGCGCCTCGCCGCCGTGGGCGCCGGTGAGCGACGAGGCGTTCAGCTGAAGGACCGCCCCGCGCGCCACGTGTCCGCGGAGCACCGATTCGGGCGTGCCCGAGGATCGCTCCGGATGGCCGATCAAGACGCCGAAGCCGCGTTCCTGAAGCTCGTCGGCGGCTGAGTCCAGGCTCCTCGTGCGACTGAACAGCGGCGCCTCGAGCAACAGCCAACGAGCACCGGGCGGCCCGTGGGCGAGTCGCTCCAGCCGCTCCTGGTCGAGCGAGGCGACGTCGTCCGGGGACAGCTCGCCGCCGGGCCGCAACTCGAGCGCGACCCCCGCCTCACGCAGCACCTCCCCAAGGCGCTCGGTCATGCGATCCAGCGCATCAAGATCGGCCAGTCTGACGTGCGGCGTGACCACGACCCGGGCGGTTCCGTCCTCGGTGGCCAGCCGCGCCAGCGCGATCGACTCGGCGTCGTCGGCAGGGCCGTCGTCGACTCCGGGCAACAGATGGAAGTGCAGCTCAGTCCGCATTCTGACTAGCTACCCCCAGCCTGGTTAGTTTCCGACACATGACCGGCCCGGACCCCGGTCGTAGGCGTTTCGCGGGTTGACGGCAGGGAGAGAATGATAGGAGCCCGCCGCGATACGGCACAGAGTCCGCATCGCGATGGGAGCGTCCAGCACCAGCTCGGGACGGACTCGGTCGCAAATGGCGGCCTTCGTACGGACCTCGCGTGGAATCCACGACATCGGAGGTCCCATGGCAGTTCTATTCATCCCGCGCGATCTTGCGCGCCTGCCGGACGACGAGCTACTCGAGCTCTACCACGAGGAGCGCGACCCCGCGGCCCGCGAGCAGCTGGTCAAGCGCTTCCTCCCTTTCGCCCGCAAACTTGCACTGCGCTACGTGCACAGTCGCGAGCCCCTGGACGATCTCGTCCAGGTCGCGTCCGTAGGACTGCTCAACGCTATCGAGCGCTTTGAGCCCGGTCGCGGCAAGAAATTCACGAGCTTCGCCGCTCCCACGATCGTGGGCGAGCTCAAGCGCCACTTCCGCGACAAGGGCTGGACGATCCACGTCCCGCGCGACCTGCAGGAACGGGCGCTGGCGGTCAGCCGGCACACCGAGCGTCTGTCCGCCGTGCACGGCCGCTCGCCGACCCTGGACGAGCTCGCCGACGCTGTCGACTGCACGATCGAGCAGGTGATGGAGGCGATCGACGCCGCTCACAACTACCATCCGGCCTCGCTCGACGCGCCCGTGGTCCATGACGGCGAGGACCGTTGTGCGCTGGCCGAGACGCTCGGGCAGGAGGACTCCGGGTTCGAGGTGGCCGAGCATCGCCAGGCTCTGGCTGAGAGCTGGTCGACGCTGAGCGACGTGGAACGGGAGGTCCTCAGCCTGCGGCTGGTCCAGGAGCTCACTCAGCGCGAGATCAGCCAACGGATCGGCTGTTCGCAGATGCACGTGTCGCGGCTGTTGCGCCGATCGATGATCCGGCTCGACACCACCGCTCTGGCCAGCTGAGCGCCGCAACAACGCCGAACCCTCAAACGGGGCCATTGGGCGCGTGGCGCTCCGGACCTTTGGGTACCCCTTAACCGCACGAGCGCTATGAGTGGAGAGATCGATGCATCGTGGGTCCGGCTGGAGCTGACCAGCCGGCCCGAGTCGGCCCGAATCGTTCGCAGCATGTCGACTGCGGCGGGACACGCGCTGGGCTTCGATTCGGAGCTGCTCAGCGACGTGAACACCGCGGTGACCGAGGCGTGCAACAACGTGATCCTGCACGCGTATCCGGATGGTCCCGGCGCGATGGCGGTCGAGCTCCGGTGTCGGGCCGACTCGATCGAGGTCAGGGTGTGCGATCAGGGATGTGGCATCCGCACCACCGCGCCGGATCGCGACGGGCTGAAGGTCGGGCTTGCCCTGATGAGCGCGGTGGCCGACCGGGCGGAGTTCATCAACGCCCCGGACGGCGGGACCGAGGTGCGGTTGTCATTCCGGCCCTCGACGGGCAGCCCGGAGATCTCATCGACCGGCGGCCACCGAGCCGCTAACGGTGCCGCGGCCTGGCAGGCGGAGCTCCACTCCGGCCTTTCCGGCGACGTCGTGCTCACGGTCTCGCCGGTCGCGTTGCTGGGGCCGATTCTCGGGCGGATTGGCCGAGCCCTCGCGCCGAGCGCCGGCTTCTCCCTCCAGCGCTGCTATGACGTGTTCGTGCTCAGCGACGCGCTCGGAGCGCATGCCGAGCTGGCCGCCGACAGCACGGCGATCAGCGTGGCGATGGGAGCCCGGGATCGCCAGCTCGAGTTCGCGCTGGCGCCGCTGCGCAGTGGCATGAGCGCCCACCTGGAGCAGGTCGACCGCGCGCCCGCCACCGATGTGCTGGCGGCGATGACCGAGGAGCTGGCCGTGGTCACCCGCGATGGCCACGAGACCCTGAGGGTCTCGATACGCGACCACCTCCGGGCGTAGAGGTCAGGGCAACCCCGGCGTCCTGTCGACCTCGAGCAGGCGCTCGGGCGAGTCGACGACCGTGAACCCCTCGGCCACCCCGGTGAGATCGAACAGACGCTGCACCTGTTCGCGCCCTCGGACCAGGGCGAAGCGCCGGCCGGCGTCGTGCGCCTGCCGCTGGGCCTTGACCAGGACATGCAGCCCGGTCGAGTCCATGAACTCGAGCCCGCGCAAATCGACGATCAGCAGTTCGGCGTCCGACTGCACGGCGTCGTCGATGACTCGCTGCAGGGTCGGACTCGACACGAGGTCGAGCTCGCCGTTCAAGGCGAGCGTGACCGTCCGCCCCCTGGTGTGCGTCTGTACGGCGAAATCGATCGGCATGCTCCTGTCCGTCCGGCGACCGCCCGATGGGCGGCACTGTGGGTGAGCGTTGGATGTAGGTGGCCCCGGCGATGACCCGTCCCACGCGGATCGCCGTCGTTTCCAGCGACAAGACATCCCATCTGCCCCACGGAGCAGTGAGCGGGAAGAACGCTAGCACCCGCACCGAGGCGCCGTTCAGGCGCCGCTGCGGGCGGGCGCGCTGGTCCAGTAGGTCGCGCTGAAGTCCTCGTCCCCGTGCTCCTTGGCCCCCTCGGCCAGGCGGCGACGGATGGTACTGAACAGTGGCACGTCGACCCCGTGGCGGGCGGCGGATTCCTCAATTAGCCGCGCGTCCTTGGCGGCCAGCTTGAGCCGGAAGGACGGCTCGAAGTTGCGCTCCATGATCGTCTGGCCCTTCATCCGCAGGTAGGGCAGATCGAGCGTGCCGCCCTCGATCGCGTCGAGGAGCAGGCTCGGATCGAGATCGAGGCCCTCGGCGAGCGCGAACGTCTCGGCCACGCCCTCCACCACGGTCAGGACCCAGCTGTTCGCGACCATTTTCATGCGCGTCCCGGCGCCGGTCTCTCCGACCCAGATCGTCTTCTGTCCGACCGCGTCGAAGATCGGCTCCACGCGCTTGCGGGCCTGCTCGGGACCGGACGCGAGCACGACCAGCTTGCCGTCTTCGGCCGGTTGCTTGGTGCCGAGCACCGGAGCGTCGATCAGCGTGAGCCCATGCTTCTCGGCGACCTCGGCACAGCGATCGGTGCCGGCCTCGCCGATCGTGCTCATCTGGAGCCAGACGGCGCCGCCCGCCGCGCTCGGCGCGGCATCCTCAAGCGTCCCGATCACCGCGTCGGCGTCGGCCAGCATGGTCATGATCACGTCGGCTCCGTCGGCGGCCTCCTTCGCCGTGTCGAACACCTCGGCGCCGTCGTCCTGCACCGGACGCGCCTTTTCAACGGTTCGATTCCAGGCCCGTACGCGGATCCCGGCACGGGCGATGTTGCGGGCCATGCCCAGGCCCATCGTGCTTCCGGCGCCGAGTACGGCGACACACGTCTCGTCGGTCATAGATCGGCCCTCTACCCCAGTCCCGAAGCGTTACGCCGCCGGATTTGTGGTCCATCGCCGGGGTACGTGGCGGCTATGACACCGAACGACTTACCAACCCAACTGACCAAGTACCTCTCCGATGCCCACTCGATCGAGCGCCAAGCCCTCGTCCAGATGAAGGCCGCGCCCGACATGGCCGGTGACTCCGAGATCGCCGCCGCGTTCGAGCGCCACTGCACCGAGACCGAGGAGCACGAACGGCTCGTCGACGAGCGCCTGAGCGCGCTCGGCGAGTCGCCCAACAAGCTGAAGGACGCGGCCGGTGCGGTCACCGGCATGGGCTTCGGCCTGTTCGCCAAGTTGCAGCCGGACACGCCCGGCAAGCTGATCGCCCATGCTTTCTCCTACGAGCACATGGAGCTCGCGGCCTACGACATGCTGGCCCGGGTGGCGGATCGCGCCGGGGACGCGGAGACCGCGCAGATGGCGCGCCGGATCGAAGCGCAGGAGGCGGCGATGGCCGAGCGGGTGGCCGGGCTGTTTGACCGCGCCGTCGAGGCCTCGCTGCGCGACCTTTCCCCCGACGATATGGGCGAGCAGGTACGCAAGTACCTCGAGGACGCCCACGCGATCGAGGCCCAGGCCATCCAGCTCCTGTCCAAGGGGCCGGACCTGGCCGGGACGAGCGAACTGGCGAGCGCCTACGAGGAGCACCTGGCCCAGAGCAAGGAGCACCAGCAGCTCGTCGAGACGCGTCTGGCCAGCTACGGGGCACGGCCCTCACGGCTCAAGGACGCGGCCCTGCGTCTGGGCGCGCTCAACTGGGGGATGTTCTTCGGCGCGCAGCCCGACACCCCGGCCAAGCTGGCCGCCTTCTCCTACGCGTTCGAGCACCTGGAGATCGCCGCCTATGAGCTGCTGCGCCGGGTGGCCGGCCGCGCCGGCGACGAGGAGACGCAGGCCGTGGCCGACACGAGCATGGGCGACGAGCGCGCCGCGGCGGACAAGATCCACCGCGGCTTCGACAACGCGCTCGACGCCACCCTCGAGACTCAGAAGGCAGGTGCCCGATGAAGGCGGTCGCGTTCCACGGCAAGCGAGACGTCCGCGTCGACCAGGTGCCTGATCCCACGATCGAGCAGCCGACCGACGCGATCATCCGCATCACCTCGAGCGGGATCTGCGGCTCGGATCTGCACCTCTACGAGGTCCTCGGCCCGTTCATCGACGAGGGCGACATCCTCGGCCACGAGCCGATGGGCATCGTCGAGGAGGTGGGACCGGAGGTCACCCACATCGCCAAGGGCGACCGCGTGGTGATCCCGTTCAACATCTCCTGCGGGCACTGCTTCATGTGCGACCAGAAGCTCTACTCGCAGTGCGAGACCACCCAGGTCCGCGACCAGGGCAAGGGCGCCGCGCTGCTGGGCTACACCAAGCTCTACGGGCAGGTGCCCGGCGGCCAGGCGGAGTACCTGCGCGTGCCCCAGGCGCACTTCGGCCCGATCAAGGTTCCGGAGGGTCCGCCCGACGAGCGCTTCGTGTACATGTCCGACGTGCTGCCCACGGCGTGGCAGGCCGTCGAGTATGCGGCGGTCCCCGACGGCGGCACGCTCGCGGTGTTCGGCCTCGGCCCGATCGGCCAGATGTGCGCCCGGATCGCGCTGCACCACGGGGCGTCGGAGGTGTTCGGGATCGACCTGGTCCCGGAGCGACTCGAGATGGCCCGGCGGCACGGCGTCCACGCGGTCGACCTGCGCGAGCACGACGACATCGCCGAGGCGCTGCGTTCGCTGACCGACGGGCGAGGACCCGATTCGGTCATCGACGCGGTCGGCATGGAGGCGCACGGTGCGCCGTTCGGCAAGCTGGCTCAGACGCTGGCCGGATTCCTGCCCGACGTGCTGGCCGAAAAGATGATCGAGAAGGCCGGCGTGGACCGGCTCAGCGTGCTCCACGCCACGATCGACACGGTGCGCCGCGGCGGCACGATCTCGCTGAGCGGCGTGTACGGCGGGATGGTCGATCCCATGCCGATGATGGATCTGTTCGACAAGCAGATCCAGCTCCGCATGGGCCAGGCCAACGTCAAGCGGTGGATCGACGACATCCTGCCGCTCGTGCAGGAAGACTCAGATCCGCTCGGAGTCGAGGATCTGGCCACGCACAAGTTGCCACTCGACCAGGCGCCGCACGCCTACGAGATCTTCCAGAAAAAGCAGGACGGCGCGATCAAGGTCTTGTTGACGCCTTGAGGGTTGGCGGGAGCGTGCGCGTCGTTCGTATTGCACGTGAGCTTCGCTCGAGTGCAATACGAACGACGTCGCACGCTCCCCCACTCAATGGCTACGGGCGACCCCCGATCCTTGTCAGAAGCTCGCGGAGGCGGAGGGGGCCGCTGGTCGATCGGGCCAGTGGCGGCGTGGCGTAGTCGCTGCCTTGGCGCATGGCGTTGAGGAGCTCCGAGAGGGCCTCGGTGCCGGTGTGGGCGGGCTGCCACCCGAGCTCCGTGCGGGCGCGGGTGCTGTCGAGCAGGGGCACGGCGAAGGCCATGTCCACCCAGCCCGGCTCGCTCGGCTGGAGGCGCATTGCGAAGGTCGCCGCGGCAGCCCCGCGGAGCGCGGCGCGCGGCAGCTTGACCGGGCGCGCGCCGAGGATGTCGGCCAGCTCCGGCGGGCCGATCGGCGGGTCGGCCGCCAGGTTGAACGCGCCGCGAACGTCCGAGAGCAAGGCGCGCCGATAGGCGTCGCCGACATCGTGGGAGTGGACGGCCTGGAAGCGAAGCCGGTCCACATCGGGCACGACCGGGATCAGCTGCGGCCGGAGCAGCGCGCGCGGGAGGAACGGCCCGGCAAACAGGCGGCGGATCTCGGTCGACGCGTCGGCCTTGAAGATCAGACCGGGCCGCATGCGCACGACGCGCAGAGAAGGCTGCTCGTGCTCGAGGCGGTCGAGCGCTCGCTCGACGGCGACCTTGTGACGCGAGTAGAACGAGCTCGCGATCCCCTCGGTCGGCCACGACTCGTCGACCAGCCGATCCTTGGGGCCGGGCGAGTAGGCGCCGACCGATGACGCGTACACGACGGCCGGGACCCCAGCCTCGACGGCCGCCCCGAACACGCGCTCGCTGCCGGCAACGTTGACCCGGTGGGTGATCGACTCGGTCCGCCCGGGCTGGATCAGCCAGGCCAGGTGGACCACGGCATCGGCGCCGCGCAGGATCGGAACCAGATCTGAGCTGACGATGTCGGCGGGCTCGAACCGCGTGCGGGCGAACTCCCGGGCGGGCGAGCGGCGAGCCACCGCGACGATCTCATCGACCTGCGACTCGCGCTCGAGCGACTCGAGCACGCTGGTTCCCACGTTCCCGGTGGCCCCGACCACGACTACTCGCATGGCCTGCTCGTACCCGGCTTGACCCCCGGTGCACCGGGTAGTCAGATCATTCCGTGCACGACGTGCTGATCCTGGCCATCAAGGGGCTCGCCGGCGGCGCGCTGGTGGTCGCCTTTGCGCTCCTCTCGCAAGGCCTCGAGCCCAAGCGCTTTGCCGGCCTGTTCAGCGCCGCCCCCGCGGTCGCGCTGGCCGGATTGGCCGTCACCCTGCTCGACAAGGGCGCTCACGACGCGCACCAGTCCACCGCCGGCATGATCGCCGGCGGCGTCGGCATGGCGGTGTACGCGGCGGCGGTCATCCCGCTGCTCAGGCGGACCCGGCCGGCGCTGGCGTCGGTCGCGGCGATCGGCGTGTGGGCTGTGGTGGCCGCGGTCGTGGCCGTGCCGCTGCTGGTGGCATGACCGAGACTCGGCCCTCATTCTCGGTCGCAAAGGTCCGGGAGACAACGGCGCGAGAGCTGCTGATCCGGTTCCTGGCCGGTGCCACGACCTCGATCGTGTCCGGCGCGGTGACGCTGGCCTTCGGCGCCCGGGTGGGCGGAATCCTGCTCGGCTTCCCCGCGATCATGGCGGCCAGCCTGACCCTGATCGCCGAGGAGGACGACGTGGCCGACGCCCGCGAGGATGCGCGGGGTGCGATCGTGGGCGCCTGCGCGCTCACCCTGTTCGCTGCCGTGGCCGCGCTGAGCTTCGGACACCTGCCCGGCGGCGTCGTGCTCGCAGTGTCAAGCGTCGCGTGGGCCACGGCCGCCGTCCTCGGCTACGTCGTACTGTGGTGGCGATGAGCAAGCTCGCCATCTATCTCGGCGATCACTACGCGGCGTCGGTGGCCGCGGTCGCACTCGCGCGTCGCGCGGCGGCCAGCAACCGCGAAGGCCGCGCCGGCGAGGTGCTGGCGACGCTGGCCGACGAGATCGAGGAGGATCGCCAAACCCTCGAGCTGATCATGCAGCGGCTCGACATCCGGCCCGACCGGACTAAGGTCGCGGTCGCCTGGAGCGCCGAGAAGCTGGGCCGGCTCAAGCTGAACGGCCAGCTGACCGGCTACTCGCCGCTCAGCCGCCTGGAGGAACTCGAGATCCTCGCGCTCGGTGTGACGGGCAAGCTGGCCCTGTGGCAGGCCCTGAGGCACGCCGCGACCCACGGCATCCCCGAGGCGGAGCTGCAGACGCTGATCAAGCGGGCTCGGTCGCAGCGCCGGCGCCTCGAGCGCCAGCGGCTCGAGGCCGCCGTCGAGGCGCTGTCCGATACCAGCACCTGACGACAGCCCGTATAGGACTGCCGCCAGGTGAGGGAGGAGAGGAGAGGCAAGTGCGGCCCGGTCCCGCCTGACGAAGCGAGGCGCTTTTGACCACACCGGCTGCCGCGGCAATACCCGAGAGTAAGTTCACGAAATCGCCGTGCACGGAAGATGCACAAGGCGGCGCGCCAAATACGCCGGATTTCTGCACACAGCGGGGTTTTCTCGGCCGCTCGCGGTCGGCGCCCCTAAACCAGCCCCAGGAGCTTGGCGGCGTTGTCCTTGAGGACCAGCGGGCGGACTTCGTCCTTGATCGGGAGCTTTTCGAAGTCTTTGAGCCAGCGGTCCGGTGCGATCAGCGGGAAGTCCGAACCGAACAGCATCTTGTGCTTCAGCCGGGTGTTCGTGTACTGGATCAGGATCTCCGGGAAGTACTTGGGCGACCAGCCCGAGAGGTCGATGTACACGTTCGGCTTGTGTACGGCGACCGCGAGGGCCTCCTCCTGCCACGGGAAGGACGGGTGGGCGAGGATGATCTTCAGCTCGGGGAAGTCGGCGGCGACGTCGTCGATGCACATCGGGTTCGAGTACTTCAGATGGACGCCTCCGCCCCCCGGCATGCCGGCGCCGATCCCGGTCGTGCCCGAGTGAAACAGCGCAATCAGGCCGGCCTCGGCGATCACCTCATACAGCGGGTAGAACGCCCGATCCTGGGGCCAGAACGCTTGGGTGTTGGGGTGAAACTTGAATCCGCGGGCGCCCTGTTCGATCCATTCGCGGGCCTCGCGGACCCCGAGCTTTCCCTTGTGCGGATCGACGCTGGCGAACGGAATCATCACGTCGGGGTTGTTCCTCGCGGCCTCGAGGACCTCGGCGTTGCCGAGCCGCTTGCGTCCCATCCCGGCCTCGTCGTCGACCGTGAAGACCACGGCGAGGATGTTCCGCTCCCGGTAGTAGGCGGCCACGTCCTGCGCGGTGGGCTGGTTCGGGGCCGAGCCGAAATAGCTCGAAGCCGCGGCTAGGAGCTCCTCGGTCACCGGATCCTGCGGCTCGTCCGCGTTGCGCTCGGCGTGCACATGCACGTCGATCGCGGCGAGGCTCTCCAGATCGACGGTCACTGGCCGCCGTAGACGCGAACGAGCGACTCGGCCACGCAGGCCGGCTTCTCGGAGTCCTTGACCTCGATGGTGACCTTGGACTTGATCTGCAGGCCACCCGGGACCTCGGACACCTCGAGGATCTCGAGGCCGCCGCGCCACTGCGCGCCGACCGGCAGCGGAGCCGGGAACCGCACCCGGTCGAGGCCGTAGTTGACCCCCATCAGCGCATCGGTGACCTTCATCAGCTGCTGGGAGGTCGGCGCGACCAGCGACAGGGTGAGGAAGCCGTGGGCGATCGTGCCGCCGAACGGCGTCTGCTTGGCCCGCTCGGGGTCGACGTGGATGAACTGGTGGTCGTTGGTCGCCTCGGCGAACTGGTTGACCACCTCCTGGGTCATCTCCTGCCATTCGGTGTAGCCGACATGGGTGCCGGCGCGGTCGCGAAGTCCCGCGATGTCGGTCACCAGGCCGTCTGTGTTCGCGCTGGTCATCTGCCGCTCCAAAGTCGAGGTTCGGGGACGGCACGCTATCAACAGCCGTTCGTCCAATCCGTACCGACTCCGACGGCTAACCGGCGCTCGGCACCGATACGTATCTGATGACCACGCCGGAGCACAGCCAGACCAGCCGCGGGAACCACTTCTCGTGCTCGATGAGCGCGGTCCTGCTCGCGCGCGTGCGCGCGTACGGTGGCGCCGAGGCGGTCGCCGAGCTGCTGAGCATGGCCGGCAGCCAGCGCACTCCGGAGTATCTGCTCGACCTCACGAGCTGGATCGCCTACGACGAGGCTGTGGCGCTCTGGCAGGCCGGCGCCCGGCTCACCCATCATCCTCAGTTCGCCCGCGCAGTCGGGGTCGATGCCGCCGAGCGGCTGGGCAGCTCGCAGATCGCCGCCATGCTGCGCTCGCTGGGAAGCCCAGAGCGGGCCTACGGCGCGGTGGCCAAGGGCGCGGCCGAGTTCAGCACGGTGACCCGGCTCGAGGTGACCGAGGCGCGCCCGGGGTTCGCCGAGGTGGTCGCCACGGCGGTCGAAGGGTTCCCCCGCAGCATCGAGCACTGCGCGTGGACGACCGGATTGCTCACCTGCCCGCCCGTCCTGTTCGGGCTCGCGCCGGGGGTCGTCGAGCACGAGGAATGCCAGGCGATGGGCGCCGATCGCTGCGTCTATCACGTAAGTTGGGAGCTCGCGCTCGAGGAGGCCCAGGAGGGAACTCCGGCTCAGATCACCGCGCTGCGCCACCAGCTCGACGCGATGAAGGAGCGCCTGCGCAGCGTGTTCGACACGGCCTCGGACCTGATCGCGGTCGACGATCTCGATGCGGTGCTGGCCCGGATCACCGCCCGCGCCGCGCTCGAGGTTCGCGCCATCCGCTATCTGCTCGCGGTCCGGGTCAAGCCCGACGGGGAGCTTCACACCCACCACAAGGGCTTCGAGGAGGAAGGCGTCGCCGAGTACCTTGACGGACTGCTGGAGCGGGGCCCGGAGGCCCATCCGGAGTCCTGGCTGGTCGTGCCGGTGGCCTCCAACCGCCGTGAGTACGGGCGCCTGCTGGCCCTGCGCGGAGAGGGACAGAGCTTCTACGCAGAGGAACGCGAGCTGTTCGAGGTCTACGGCCGCTACGCCGCCAGCGCGCTCGATAGCGCCTCGGCGCTTACGGAGGCCAAGGAGCGCGGCGACCAGGCGAATGCGCTGCTGTCGCTGGCCCGGGCGCTGGCCGCCGCGGGAACCAGCAACGAGATCGCGCGGCGCATCGCCAACGCGGTGCCGCTCGTCGTCGACTGCGATCGAGTCGGGGTGTATCTGTGGGATGCGGCACGCGGAGAACTGGTGCGCCGTGCCGTCACGACGCGCGAGGCACCCGACGGGCTCGAGGTCGAGGCCCAGGGTTGGACGCCCACGCCCGGCGCCGCGCTCGACCGGCTCGTCAAGGACCCCAACCCGGACTTCCTGTTCGTCGATGAGAGCGAGGGCGACCCGGCGCTGTGGCGCATCCTCAGCGCCGAGGGCTTCGTCGGCACAGTGCTCGTGCCGCTGGTCACCGCCGACTCGTTCCTCGGGCTGCTCACGGCCGCGGTGTTCGACAAGCCGGCCCGGCTCAAGCCGACCGACGAACTGCGCGATCGCTTGTCCGGCGTGGCCGCCCAAGCCGTCACCGCGCTCCAGAATGGTCGCCTGCTCGACGAGATGACCCACCAGGCTCTGCACGACCAGCTCACCGGACTGGCCAACCGGCTGCAGTTCACCGAGCAGCTGCGCGGCGCGCTCGAGCGGGCCCGCCAGCAGCTCCATCCGATCACGCTCCTGTACATCGACCTCGACGGCTTCAAGCCGGTCAACGACGAGTTCGGGCACGACGTGGGCGACCAGTTGCTCGTGGCGGTGGCCAAGCGCCTGGCCTCCTGCACGCGTTCGGACGACACGGTGGCCCGGCTCGGGGGCGATGAGTTCGCGGTGCTGATCGACTCGCAGACCGCCGCCGGGGACGCCGAGGAGGTCTCCGACCGCCTGGCCGCGGCGCTCACCCGGCCGTTCATGATCGACGGCCATCAGCTCCAGCTCGGCGCGAGCATCGGCCGGGCGGTCTACCCGATCGACGCTGAGGACGCCGACGGCCTGCTCCGCTGCGCCGACGCGGCGATGTTCGCGGTCAAGCGCGGCTCGCGCGCGCGTGGCGCTGGGGCGGTCCACTCGCCACGCGGGCGCTGAGCGGCGCTTTTCACGCTCAGTAGTTGCGGGAACAGTGACGGCGTGAGCGCCGCCTCGCCCGGCGCCGGCCCAACCCTGCCGGCCAACTACAAGTGGATCGTCCTGTCCAACACGACGATCGGGATGCTCCTGGCCACGATCAACGCCTCGATCCTGCTGATCGCGCTGCCCGACATCTTCCGGGGGATACAGATCAATCCGCTCGCCCCGGGCAACACCAACTACCTGCTGTGGATGATCCTCAGCTTCTTGATCGTCACCGCCGTGCTGGTGGTCAGCCTGGGCCGGATCGGCGACATGTACGGCCGGGTGCGGATCTACAACCTGGGCTTCGCCGTGTTCACGGCATTCTCGATCCTGCTGTTCGCGACGCCGCTGAAGGGGTCGGCGGGCGCGCTGTGGCTGATCGGCATGCGGGTCGGGCAGGGGATTGGCGGCGCGATGCTGTTCGCGAACTCGAGCGCGATCATCACCGACGCCTTCCCTGAGAACCAGCGCGGCCTGGCACTGGGGATCAACGGCGTGGCAGCGATCGCGGGAACCTTCCTGGGGCTGATCATCGGCGGCGTGCTCGGGCCGCTGGACTGGCGCCTGGTGTTCCTGGTCTCGATCCCGTTCGGCCTGTTCGGGACCGTGTGGGCGTACCTGAAGCTGGTCGACCTGTCAGAACGCCGCCCCGCGAAGATCGACTGGCTGGGGAACGTGACGTTCGCGGTGGGGCTGATTTCGCTGATGATCGGGATCACCTACGGGATCCAGCCCTACGGCCACCATGTCATGAGCTGGGGAAGCCCGAAGGTGCTGGCCGAGATCATCGGCGGGATTCTTGTCCTCGCGGTGTTCTGCGTGATCGAGACGCGCGTCGAGCAGCCGATGTTCCACCTCGACCTGTTTCGCATCCGGGCCTTCGCGGCGGGCAATGTGGCCACGCTTCTGTCGGCCATCGGGCGGGGCGGGTTGCAGTTCGTGCTGATCATCTGGCTGCAGGGGATCTGGCTTCCGCAGCACGGCTACAGCTTCGAGCAGACGCCGCTGTGGGCGGGCATCTACATGCTGCCGCTGACCGCCGGCTTCCTGATCGCGGGGCCCGCGTCGGGGTTCCTGTCCGACCGCTACGGGGCCCGCCCGTTCGCGACCGGCGGCATGATCCTGGCGGCGCTGTCGTTCATCCTGCTCGAGGGGCTGCCGGTGAACTTCAACTATCTGCCGTTCGCGCTGCTGCTGCTCTTGAACGGGATCGGCATGGGCCTGTTTGCCTCTCCGAACCGGGCCGGCGTGATGAACAGCCTGCCGCCGCGGCAGCGGGGGGCGGGTGCGGGCATGAACGCCACGTTCCAGAACTCGGCCATGGTCCTGTCGATCGGGATCTTCTTCTCGCTGTTGATCATCGGGCTGGCCGCGCACCTGCCCGATTCGCTCAATTCTGGGCTGCGGGCGCATGGCGTACCGGCGGCCGCCGCGGTGCGGATCTCACACCTGCCGCCGGTGGCGACGCTGTTCGCCTCGTTCCTGGGCTACAACCCGATTCAGCAGCTGCTCGGGCCGGGGTTGCTCCATTCGCTGCCGGCCAGCCAGGTCGCCGTGCTGACCGGGCGCTCGTTCTTCCCCCACCTGATGGGCGCGCCGTTCTCGGACGCGCTGAGCGCGGCGTTCACGTTCTCGTTCATCGCGTGTCTGGTCGCCGCCTGGGCGTCGTGGCTGCGCGGCGGCAAGTACCACCATCGCGAGGAAGACCTCGTGGCCCCCGATGCCCCGGCTCCGACCGCTGCCCGCGCCGGCGACGGCGCCCGCCGACCCGGGACGGTGACCCGGCTGTGACGCTGGTGGCGCTCTCGGCCTCGTATGGCGCAGGCGGCAGCGTGATCGGCCCCGCCGTGGCCGAGCGGCTCGACGTCCCGTTCGTCGATCGGGCCATCCCGCTGGCGGTGGCCGACCGCCTCAATGTTTCCTACGACGAGGCAGCCGCGCACGACGACCATGTGTCGACCGGCTGGCTCGAGCGGGTTCTCCGGGGCTTCATGGGCGCCGATACCGGCGCTCCGGCGCCCCTGCCGGCGGACACCGTCTCGTCCGAGGACTTCCGGCGTGTCACCGAGGAAGTCCTGCTCCAGCAGGCCGCCACCGGATCGGGAGTGCTGCTGGGTCGCGGTTCGGTCGTCCTTCTGCGAGAGGATCCGCGCGCGCTGCGCGTCCGATTGGACGGGCCGCCCGAGCGCCGGATCGAGCAGGCCATGCAGCTCGACCCGGGCCTCGACCGCGAGGCAGCCGAGCGCGCCCTGCACCAGTTCGACCGCACCCACGCCGCCTATCTCCAGCAGTTCTACGGCGTCGACATCCGCGACTCGACGCTCTACCACCTGGTGCTCGACTCGACCTGCCTCGAGCTCCACGCCTGCGTCGAGATCATCGCCGAGGCGGCGCGCTCGGAGCGCCTCGCCCCGCCCGACCGGTCACGCAACGGGCCTCGGCGTTAATCCGCGATGAATCCTCGGATCCGGCCGGTCGTGCGCCGCCGGGCGAGGCGTACGATGTGAACATGACGGCATTAGGCGCGTCATTGCTGTGCGTGGGGGCGCTGCTGATCCTGCTCGAGGCACACGTGCCGACCCTGGGCGTGCTCGGGGGCCCGGGAGTGATTGCTCTGGGGGCCGGCGCGGTCTTGGCGGTGCTCGGCCTGGGCGGTGGGGTCGTCTTGGGCGTGATCTCGGCCTTGCTGCTGGCCGGGGTCGCCGGCACCGTGCTCGCGATCACCGTGGGCAAGGGCGTCGCGGTCCGGCGCCAGCGGGTCAGCGCGGGCCCGGAGAGCCTGATCGGACATCTCGGGACGGTGCGCAACTGGAATGGGACGACCGGAAGCGTGCTGGTCGATGGCGCCCTGTGGCGCGCGTGCCGGTCCGCCCTGGATGACGAAGATCTAACCGAGCTACACCCGGGCGACGAGGTCGTGGTCGATCACCGTGACGGCCTCACGATCAGGGTTCGCCGGGCCGAGGAATGGGAGCTGATGCGATGATCGTGGCGATCCTGGTTGTGCTCGCGGTGCTGGTGCTGATCGCCGTGACCGTGGTCGGCGCTTCGGTCCGGGTGCTCCGGGAGTACGAGCGTGGCGTTGTGTTCCGGCTCGGCCGAGTGACGGACATGCGCGGCCCGGGGCTGATCCTGCTCGTGCCGACGATCGACCGCATGGTCCGGATTTCGCTGCGGACGGTGACGCTCACCGTGCCGCCCCAGGAGGTCATCACCCGCGACAACATCCCCGTGCGCGTGACCGCGGTGGCCTACTACCGGGTGGTCGACCCGAACAAGGCGGTGAACGCCGTCGAGAACTACCACAACGCGACGCTGCAGATTTCGCAGACCACGCTCCGCTCCGTGCTGGGCGGCGTCGACCTCGACCACTTGCTCGGCGAGCGCGAGAGCCTCAACGAATCGCTCCAGCAGGTCATCGACGCCCAGACCGAGCCGTGGGGGATCAAGGTCACCACGGTCGAGATCAAGGACGTGGAGATCCCCGAGCGCATGCAACACGCGATCGCGCGCCAGGCCGAGGCCGAGCGCGAGCGCCGCGCGAAGATCATCAACGCCGAGGGCGAGGCCCAGGCCGCCACGCGCCTGGCCGATGCGGCCGACATCATCGGGCGCAACCCGACCACGCTTCAGCTCCGCTACCTGCAGACGCTGCGCGAAATCGGGGTCAACCAGAACTCGACCGTGGTCTTCCCGATGCCGATCGACCTGGTCAAGCCAGTGCTCGACGCGATCGGCCAGGGTGGCGCTGGCGCTGCGGCTGATGCTGCGCCGGGAGTCACATCCGGCGCCGAGAACGGCGCACTCGAGCCCAGGGCGTCACGGGCGTTGGGTGCCGGCGGCGGGTCGGCGGCGACCGGCGACCCGACATCGACGGGCAGCACGGAGCAGATGCGACCGGACCCGGACACCTAGGCAAGGCCGGCGCCGACGCCGGCCCGACGCCGCTGCGACCGCGACTAAAGCGCCACTCGCGAGGCCCAGCGCCGCGAGTGGCGGATCGGTTGCGCTATGCGCGATCGAACTGCCTTTCACGTTTCGGTGACGCGCCGAATGGCGAGAAGCTCCCGCCGGTGGACCACGCCCACGCCGGCCCCGCGACACGGCGATGAGGCGCCGTGCCGCGGGACGTGGCGTGCGGACTAATGCGCGCGCAGCTTCAGCGACAGCGTGGTCGCCGTGCGCTTGGCGTCGGTGGTCTTGACCGTGAACTTCAGGGTCTTGGTCTTGTGCTTCTTGACGCTCGTCTGCAGCGAGTTGCTCTCGCTGATCAGCGCTCCGCTGATCGTGAGCGACACGCTGTTGGCCGGCGTCCGCAGCGCGATCACGAGCTTGCCGCCCTTGATCGCCACGGACTTGGCCCTGCCGCCGGCGATCCCCAGTCCCTTGATGACGGTGGTCGTCGAGCACTTCTTCTTCTTGCCCGTGCCCGTGCACGTCTGGTGCGACACGATCGCCGAGCGGGCGAACTTCAGCCCGGTGGGCAGACCGACGGCCAGGGTGGCGAGCTTGGGAGCGCTCTTGCCGTGGGTGACCTTGAACTTCAGCTTGGGATGGCCGCCGGCCAGCCCGCTGGTCGACCCGGACACGGTCGGCTTGACCGCGCAGCCCGTGAACGCGATCGCCGCCGACACCGACTTGGTGGCACCGCTCTGCGCGGTGAACGCGCCGCCGACACTGGCCGGCGCGCAGTCGGTGGTGAATGCCTTCTGGCCGTTCGGACCCGTGATGGTCACGTTGAGCGCGGTCAGCGGCACGTCGGGCACGTTCGAGAACGTGACCGCCCCGGTGGTCAGGTTGACCGCCCCGGTGAGGGTGATCGCGAACGGCGCCGGGAAGGCGATCGAGATCGTCGGCGCGCTGATCGTGCCGCCGAGGGTCACGGTGCCGTTGGCCAGGGCCGCGCTCGGGACGAGCGGTGAGGTGGCCGTGGCGGACCCGACGTTGCACGGGGCCGAGGTCAGGCACGGGGCGTCAGGCAGGAGGTTCGGGTTGAGCCCCTTGGGGAACTGCAACACGATCGTCTTGCTGGCCGAGTCGGTGGCCGCCTGGTCGATGCTGAGCTTGAGGGCCGCGCCGCTGTCCTTCGCGTCCCGCGTGATCGCGGCGGTCAGCGTCGGGGCGTAGGTGAGGCTCGAGCAGCCCGTCGGCGCGAACGCGCTCGAGGCCGAGCCGGCCGCGGTGCCGTTGTAGTAGGTGGCGCTCATCGTGCTCGTCGCCGCGCTACAGCTCGACGGAAGGCGAGTGAACTCCTGACCGTTCAGCGTGGTGAAGTTCGCCGTGAAGCTGGTGATCCGGGCCGGGGCCGGGTTCGGGAACGTGGTGGTCAGGTTCAAGCCGCCCGGCGCGCTCGGGTTGAGCGAGACGCCGATGTACTGCGGCGTCGGCGAGCTGACCGTGACCAGGTCGATCCCGGCGGCATCGCCCGAGCTCGGCGCGGCCGGCACGAGGTACAGGGTGCCCGGCACGGGTCCGCCTGTGGTGCTCACGCTTGCCGTGCCGATCTGGCAGGCGGGGGTCAGCTGCGTCGCGGCGAGACAGCTCGGGTTGGCGTTTAGATTGCCGAGCATGCCCGGGGCCAGCGAGGTGACAACGGTCTTCGGCGTGTCGCCGGGTGCGAAGGTCAGCGTCGCGCTGACGTTCGTGCCGCCACCCGCCTGGGTGTTGGTCGGGGTGACGGTGAGCCCTTCGCCGGCGGCAAACGCGGAAGCCGGCAACCCAACGAGCGCCGCAACCGCTACCGCGAGCCCGACGATGGCTCGCCTGGGTCGTGATGACACTTGGCAGATACCTCCTCTAGAAACGTGGTGCTACTCACTCCGCGGGGGGCCTCCAGCCCCGACTCCCACCACGCCGGCCGTATCATTCGAGGCGTGGAGCGGTCACGGAGGGTCGCGCGCACGCCATGCTACCGGCCCGCTTGCCATCCTGCGCATCCGTAGCTAGCGGTTGATGAAGCTGCTCGCCTTCAGCGATCTGCACCGCGACCGCGACCGCGCGGAACGCCTGGTCGAGCTGGCGCGCGAGGCTGACGTGGTGCTCGGCGCCGGCGACTACGCGACCATGCGCAGGGGCCTCGAGGAGACGATCGAGGTGCTCAGCGCGATCGCCACGCCGAGCGTGCTCGTCCCCGGCAACGCCGAGACCGACACCGAGCTCTGGCAGGCCTGCGGGGGCTGGCCGAGCGCCCAGGTGCTCCACGGCCAGGCGGTCCAGGTCGAAGGGCTTCAGCTGTTCGGGCTGGGCGGGGGCGTCCCGCCCACCCCGTTTCCCTGGAGCTTCGACCTGAGCGAGGAAGCGGCGGCCGCCAAGCTCGAGAGCTGCCCCGAAGGCGCCGTGCTCATCGTCCACTCACCCCCGAAGGGCTACGTCGACCGGGCCCACGGACGTCATCTGGGTAGCCGCGCGATCCTCGAGGCGATCGAGCGCACGCGGCCCTCGCTCGTGGTGTGCGGCCACATCCATCAGTGCTGGGGCTCCGAGGCGGCGATCGGTACCACGCCGGTGGTCAACGTCGGCCCGGACGGACGTCTCTTCGAGATCTGAGGCCCCGGCGAGGGGGACGGGGCGCCGCCACCGGCGCCCGCGCCGGCCCCGCTGCGCGCCAGACGGGTGAAGAGCAGCGCCAGTGCCGGGATGACGACCAGGGCGGTCATGGCCAGGAACCACAGCTGGCCGGCGTCGGTGCCCTCACCCAGGGCATGCACCAGTCCGAGCAGCCAGGCCAGCGCGGTGAAGCGATGGAGCTTGCGCCAGCGAACCGCGCCGACCCAGCGCCGCGCGTAGTAGGACAGACCGAGGACGATCAGGCCCCAGCCGCCGACGATGCCCAGCGACGTCCACAGCGTCTTGTAGCTCGAGACGAACGGAATCGCGATGTCGACGACGGACGGCTTCAGGTACTGGTCGCCCAGCAGGGCGACCCCGTGCACGACGATGGCCACGATCGTGGCCAGCGCGAGCGTGTCATGGCCGGCGCGCAGTTCGCTGGTCCGGCCCTTGAGCAGCTTGGTGCTCATCAGGAGGCCGGCCGAGACGGCCAGGCTGGCCAGCACGAGCGCCGCGAAGCCCGCGGCGCGGCTGGTTATCCAGAACAGGTGGGGAGTCGGATCGGTCATGTATCAAGCTTCGACCGGCCGCGGTAGACGCGCGTAGGGAGCGCGTACGAGCTTCGTAAGAGGGGCCTGCTAGTGGCGCAGGTAGCCGGCGCCCAGAGCGCTCAACCGGCTCAGGCGGGCCTCGCGCGCGGAGGCCTGGGCGGCCTGCGCGGACCCGGCGGCGAAGGTGACATCGAACGCGCTGCCGCCGCCGCGCAGCGGGGAGGGAACCGCGGTGCCGGCGGCATCGGTCGAGTCGCGCGAGACGATCAACCGCTGGGCGCCGGGAGTCAGCTTGATCCTGGTCCGCGTCCAGTCACCGCCGGCGATCGTGCCGGTCCTGCCGTCGGCCGTGGCCACGGTCGCCGAGCCGAACGCCACCGAGCCGAAGTCGGCCAGCGGGAGTGCCTGGCAGGCGAACTGGCTGACGCACTCGGAAGGGGCCTCGAGGATCCATTCGGCCGAGCTGACGTCGATCGCGGCGGAGTAGAGGGTCTTGCGGAACCTCTGGTGGCTGGTCAGGTTGTCGAGCTCGACGACGACGCGGTGGCCGGCCACGGTCACGCTGGCGTGCATGACGTCACCCGGCACGACCGCGAGGGCGATCGTCCGCGAGGGAGCCGGCACCAGCTCGTACCAGGCGCTCGAGACCACCCTTCCGGAGGCGTTGCAGTCGAGCTCGGTGCCGATCTGCTCGAGCGCGCTCGAGGTCGGGCTGTAGCCGCCCAGCCCGACCCAGGCCGACGAATAACTTGCCCTCCCGGGAGTGCAGGCGGCAGTCGGCTGGATCCAGCTCGCCGACACCCGGTGAAACGACACGCCGGTGTGATGGACGGCATAGCCGGCCCAGTTCGTGCTCTCAGCCGTGTTGGCCAGGGCCGCCGGCGCCGCGGCCAGACCGAAGGCCATGACCAGAACGCCGATGAGCCCACATTTCACTTCCCGACCGAGCCGTGCTCGCAATCGCCTACCCCTTGGCCGCAGCCAGGATCGCCGCGGCGCGTCCCTGGCAGTCGTACATGGTCACTGTTGACCCGCTCGTACTTAACGTGACGCGGCGGCAGGTGCTTGCGACGATGTTCATCGCGGCTTGGCTGCCGGTTCGGGTGTCCCCCGGGAGCCCGCCGGTCTGGGTTCCGTCGACGATCACCCAGCGCAGACGCCCGGCCGCTACCTCCTGGGCCAGCCAGGTCGCGGTCACCGAGCTCTCGCGGCCTGAGAACCCGCCCAGGCCGGCGACGTCAGCGTCGGAACTGACTATTGCGGCAGCCGCACTGCTTTGACTGGACACCCCGATAACCCCACCACCGTGTTGCTCTGCGTAGCGTACCGCCGCCGTCAGCCCTTCCGTGTTATTTCCAAACCCCCCGGGCCCGCCGGCGGCGACACCGGCGCCTGACTGCGATGAGCCGGAATTACCCGCTTTTGGAGGGGCGAAACCGCCAGCGGCCGACGGCGAGAAGCCGCCCGAAGTCGATGGCGTGAACCCACCGGCCCCCGGCGGGGCAAAGCGCCCGGCGCCCCGGCTGAACCCGCCGCGGCCAGAACGGCCCGCGGAGCCGCCCCCGCCGAAGCCGCCGCCCGGACCACCCATCGAGGCGCTCGCCGACCCGCCGGCCGGGAACGTGCTGCTGGTCGCGTGGCCGAGGGTCTCCGCCGCCCACGTGGCCGGAGCGGCCAGCAGGGCAGCCAGGACGACCGCGACCACGACGCCGCGCACCCGCCGGGGCAGGTCGAGGGCGAGGATCACCGCGGAAGCGCCGGCCACGCCAATGATCAGCGGCTTGGCCCACGACAGCGAGCCGTTCAGCTCACCCAGGACGATCAACTCGGTGACCGCCCCGGCCGCGATGGCCAGTGGCGCCACGATCCGCGTGACCCGGGTGTGGTCGGCGGTGCCTCCGAGGGAGCGCGGGAGCATCAGGCCGGCGCCGGCGCCGACCAGCGCGGCGGCGAACGGGGCGAGGAACGAGACGTAGTAGGGATGGAAGATCCCGGCCGAGAAGCTGAACACGACCGCGGTGGCCAGGAAGGCGCCGCCCATCGCGATCACCCAGCCGGTGCGGAGATCGCGCCGGCGCATACGGGAGACCACGACGATGGCCACGCCGGCCACCACGGCAAAGCCGAGCAGCCAGCCGGCCTGGTCGCCCAGCGCCGAGCCGATCAGCCGGAAGGGCCCGGTGGCGCCGCCGAACAGGCTGTTGCCGCCGAAGCCGCCGCCACCACCGCCGCCGGGGCCTCCGCTCTGGCCGGCCACCCGGCCCAGGCCGTTGTAGCCGAAGATCAGCGACCAGATGCTGTTGTCGGAGGTCCCGGAGATCCACGGCCGGTCGGCCGCCGGGGTGAGCGTGACCAGGAGCGGCCAGGCGCCGCCGACCGCGACCATCGCGGCACCGCCGGCCAGGAGCTGACCGAACGCGGCAATGCGGCCCCGCCCACCCCGCCAGGTCTCGCCCCACCGGCTCCACATCCAGGCCAGGGCGATGCCCGGCACGATCAGCAGGGCCACGCCCATTTTGGTCTCGAAGCCGAGGCCGACGCACACGCCGGTGAGCACGAGCCATTTGGTGCGCCCGGTCTCGAGCGCGCGCACCGTGCACCAGAGCGCGGCGACCGAGCACAGGACGAGCAGCTCATCCGGGTTGTTGTGGCGGGCCATCGCCACCGTGATCGGCGTGAGCGCGAAGGCCAGGCCCGCCACCGTTCCGGCGACGCGGCCGAACATCCTCCGGGTCATGTCATAGACGAGCGCCACCGCGGCCACGCCCATGAGCGCCTCGGGGACGAGGATGCTCAGCGGGTGGTAGCCGAAAACGCGCACCGACAGGGCCTGCACCCAGAAGGCCAGCGGCGGCTTGTCGACGGTCATCAGCCCGGTCTTGTCGAGCGAGGCGAATAGGAAGTCGTGCCAGCTCGTGCTCATCGAGCGGACGGCCGCGGCGTAGTAGGTGTTGGCCCAGCCGTTGATGCTCAGGTTCCACAGGTTGAGCACGCCGGCGAGCGCGAGCAGGCCGATCAGCTCGGGGCGGGCGACCAGCGTGCGCAGCCGGGCGGCCCGGCCGGTGGCGGCGCGCGGGCGCGCGGGCGCGGAGGCGCCCCCGGGCGCCGGGTAGGAGATCGAGCCCCAGCTCATGGCTGGTCGGGCGCGCGATGCGCCTCGGCCGCCACGCCGGCTGCGGCCATCGCCGCGAACACGGCCGCCGCCGCGGCGACGAGGGTCCAATGCAGGAAGGTCATGGTCGGTCTCCTCGGAAATCGGGAACTGGTCGGTCGCAGAGGAGAATCGGCGGCCGGACGAAGCCCGCGTGAAGACGTCCCTAAGACCCGCGTAGGAGTGCCGGTGAAGCGGCGAGTCCTAGAGTAAGCGGGACCCAGAGAACCAGGAGAACGAACCGTGAACCCCAACAGCTACAACGCGAGGTCGACGCTCAGCGTCGGTGGGCGGGACTACGAGATCTTCCGATTGGACGCGCTGCAGGCCTCCTACGACATCGCCCGCCTCCCGTTCTCGCTCAAGATCCTGCTCGAGAACCTGCTGCGCGGCGAAGACGGGGAGTCGATCCGCGCGCAGGACATCGAGGCGCTCGCGAAATGGGACGCCAAGGCCGAGCCGGACACGGAGATCTCGTTCACCCCGGCGCGGGTGATCATGCAGGACTTCACCGGCGTCCCGGCCGTCGTCGACCTGGCCGCGATGCGCGACGCGATGGGCGAGATGGGCGGCGATCCGAGCAAGATCAACCCGCTGGCGCCGGCCGAGCTGGTCATCGATCACTCGGTGCAGGTGGACGTGTTCGGCTCGCAGCTCGCCTTCGCCCGCAACGCTGAGCTCGAATTCGAGCGAAACCGCGAGCGCTACGCGTTTCTGCGCTGGGGTCAGGGCGCGTTCGACAACTTCTCGGTCGTCCCCCCGGACACCGGGATCGTCCACCAGGTCAACCTCGAGTACCTCGCCCGGGTGGTGTTCGTCAATGATGGGGATTCCCACCCACCCCAGGCGTATCCCGACACCCTGGTCGGCACCGACTCCCACACCACGATGATCAACGGGCTCGGCGTGCTCGGCTGGGGCGTAGGCGGGATCGAGGCGGAGGCCGCCATGCTCGGCCAGCCGATGTCGATGCTGATCCCGCAGGTCCTCGGCTTCAAGCTGACCGGGTCGCTGCACGAAGGGGCCACCGCCACCGACCTCGTGCTGACCGTCACCGAGATGCTCCGCGCGAAGGGCGTGGTCGGCAAGTTCGTCGAGTTCTACGGCGAGGGGCTGGCCCGGCTGCCGCTGGCCGACCGGGCGACGATCGGCAACATGTCGCCCGAGTTCGGCTCCACCTGCGCGATCTTTCCGATCGATGCCGAGACGCTGCGCTACCTGGAGTTCTCGGGGCGCCCGCGCGAGCTGATCGAGCTGGTCGAGGCCTACGCCCGAGAGCAGGGCCTGTGGCACGACCCGAGCGCCTCGGAGGAGCCGACCTTCAGCGACACGCTTTCGCTCGACCTCTCGACGGTCGTCCCGAGCATCGCCGGCCCCAAGCGCCCGCAGGACCGGGTTTCGCTGACCGAGTCAAAGCCGGCCTTCCGGATGGCCCTCGAGGGCTACCTGCCCGAGGAGGACTCCGAGGACGAGGCGGTGGCCGAGAGCTTTCCGGCCAGCGATCCGGTGGCCACCCACGTCCCCAACGGCTCGGGTCACGAGCCCGCGGGCGGCACGGGCGGTGCGCAGGTCGCCGACCGCCTGACCGCGCGCGCGCCGGTCACCCTGGCCGACGGGACCGAGACCTCGCTCGATCACGGCCACGTGGTGATCGCCGCGATCACGTCGTGCACCAATACCTCGAACCCCTCGGTCATGCTCGGCGCCGGCATCCTGGCCCGCAACGCGGTGCAGAAGGGGCTGTCGGTGAAGCCCTGGGTCAAGACGTCGCTGGCCCCCGGCTCGAAGGTCGTCACCGAGTACCTGGAGCGCGCGGGCCTGACCGAGTACCTCGACGAGCTCGGCTTCAACCTGGTCGGCTACGGGTGTACGACGTGCATCGGCAACAGCGGGCCGCTGCCGCCCGAGGTCTCGGCCGCCGTGCAGGACTCAGACCTGGCCGTGGTCTCGGTCCTATCGGGGAACCGCAACTTCGAGGGCCGGATCAACCCCGACGTGAAGATGAACTACCTGGCCTCGCCGCCGCTCTGCGTGGCCTACGCGATCGCCGGGACCATGGACATCGACCTCTACGACGAGCCGCTCGGCGAGGATCGCCACGGCGAGCCCGTGTTCCTCAAGGACATCTGGCCGAGTGCCGCGGAGGTGGCCGCGACGGTCGAGGAGGCCGTGCAGTCGGACATGTTCCACAAGAGCTATGGCGAGGTGTTCGACGGCGATGAGCGCTGGAACTCGCTGTCGGTACCCACGGGCGAGCAGTTCGACTGGGATCCGCGCTCGACCTACGTCCGCCGCCCGCCGTTCTTCGAGGACCTGCCCCGCGAGCCGGTGCCGCTCGAGGACATCGAGCGGGCTCGCGTGCTCGCCGTGCTCGGCGACAGCGTGACCACCGACCACATCTCCCCGGCCGGGTCGATCAAGCGCGACGGCCCGGCGGCGGCGTATTTGAACGAGCATCACGTTGAGGCGCGGGACTTCAACTCCTACGGCTCGCGTCGCGGCAACCACGAGGTGATGATGCGCGGCACGTTCGCCAACATCCGGTTGCGCAACCAGCTGGCGCCAGGGACCGAGGGCGGCGTCACCGTGTATCTCGGCGCCGACGGGCCGGGCGAGCAGATGTCGATCTACGACGCGGCGATGAAGTACATGGAGGCCGACATCCCGCTGATCGTGCTCGCCGGCAAGGAATATGGCTCGGGCTCCTCACGCGACTGGGCGGCCAAGGGAACCAAGCTCCTGGGCATCAGGGCGGTGATCGCCGAAAGCTTCGAGCGCATCCACCGCTCGAACCTGGTCGGGATGGGCGTGCTGCCTTTGCAGTTCGCCGTCGGCGAGTCGGCTTCATCTCTCGGGCTGACCGGCCAAGAGACGTTCACGATTACCGGGATTGCCGGCGCCGATCCGATCCCGCGGGAGCTCACGGTCCAGGCCGACGACAAGGAGTTCGGCGTAACTGTCCGGATCGACACGCCCAAGGAGCAGCAGTACTACCGCCACGGCGGCATCCTCCAGTACGTGTTGCGATCGCTGCTTCGCTCGTAAGCACACCGGCCGATGGCGATTCAGCTACGTATTTGATAGCTGCATCGCCAAAGTCCGGTTTTCCAGGGGCTTTTGCGGGTAGAAAACGCGTCGAATGACAGCGATACGGAATGTAGTGCGTTGGATCGCGTGGCAGATCGGCGAGCATGGCGGCTCGCCCAGCCACCCGCCGGCGCACATCACCGTCCTCTCGGCTGACGGCGTCGAGGACTTCTAGGCCTTACGCGGCCGGCCGGAGCGCTTCGAGCTCGTCGGACTCGGCCAGCTCGGCGAGCGCCTTGCGCTCGAGCTTGCGCACCGCGTCGGAGGAGATGCCCAGACGTCGGCCCGCCTCGCGCAGCGGCGTCGGGTCCGCGCCGGCAATGCCGTAGCGCAGAATCACCACGTTGCGCTCGGCTTCCGGAAGCCGCTGCAATGCCTTATGCAGTGCGGCGTCGCGCGCGGCGAGCTCGACCTCCTCGTCGGGCGCGCTGGCGTCCGAGGCCAGCAGCGCGCCGAGCGTGGTCTCCTCCTCCTCGCCCACCGGACGGTCGAGGCTGGTGACCACGCGCGCTATGTCCCGGGTGGCCAGCACCTCGCGCAGGTCGAGCTCGGCGGCCTCGGCGATCTCCTCGTCACTGGGCTCACGGCCGAGGCTGGCGATCAGCGACGCGCGGGCGCGCCCGATGCGCCGCTCGCGCTGGCCGATGTGGACGGGAACCCGGATCGGCCGGGCGCGGTTGGCGATCGCGCGCTGGATCGACTCACGGATCCAGAAGGTCGCGTAGGTGGAAAACTTGTAGCCCTTGCGCCAGTCGAACTTCTCGGCGGCGCGGATCAGGCCGAGCATGCCCTCCTGGATCAGGTCGAGCAGCGGCAGATCCAGGCCCTCGTAGCTGCGGGCGTTGGAGATGACCAGGCGCAGGTTGGAGTTGACCAGACGCTCCTTGGCGGCCAGATCCCCGCGCTCGATTCGCTTGGCCAGGGCCACCTCCTCGGCCCGGGTGAGCAGCCGGTGGCGGCGCACCTCGGCCAGGAACAGGGACATCGAGTCCATCGTGCGCTCAGCGGCGTCGTCGGGACGCATCGCCGGCTCAGACCTGCGTTCGCGCGCGCCTTCGTAGCCGGGATCGTCGCGCAGCTGGATGCCGCGATCGGCCAGCAATCCACGCAGCGACTCGAGCTCGGACTCCCGCTCGTCTACCTTCAGGTCCGACGGCATGCCTGGATTGCTACCCACCGCAGGCGGGCTGCACACCCGGCAAGACCCCACACTCCGCAATCGAGCGCGTTAGTGAATAGCCTTCGGTGGATGAGTGCGCCGGAACTGCTCATGCGCCTGTTGAGGGCGCCCGGTCCTTCAGGGCACGAGTCGGCCCCCGCACAGGTCTGGCGGGAGTACTGCTCAGGCTTCGCGAAGGAGGTGGGCGGCGATCGGGTCGGCTCCTCGTTCGCGCGTGTCCCGGGCACCGCGGGCGGATTGAGCCTCGCCGTGGTCGGCCACATCGACGAGATCGGGCTGCACGTATCGCACATCGACGACGACGGCTACCTGCGCTTCGGCCAGGTCGGTGGCTGGGACGCCGGGGTGCTGATCGGGCAGCGGGTGCGCCTGCACACGCGCGAGGGCGAGGTGCCCGGAGTGATCGGCCGTAAGCCCATTCACCTGCTCAAGGACGACGATCGCAAGAAGGTGCCCGAGCTCAAGGAGCTCCACATAGACATCGGGGCCAAGGACGCCGATGAGGCCCGCGGGCTGGTCCGGGTCGGGGACGTGGCCGTCATCGACGCCGAGCCGGTCGAGTTCCGCAACGGGCGGATCGTCTCGCGCTCGCTCGACAATCGCGTCGGCTGCTATGTCGCCGCCGAGGTCGCGCGGCTGGTCGCGCAGGACGGTGGCGCCCCCGGGGACGTGCTGGCCCTGGCCGTGACCCAGGAGGAGACCACGTTCGCCGGGGCGCGGACCAGCGCATTCGCCCACGCTCCGGACATCGCGGTGGTCGTCGATTTGACCTTCGCCACCGATCAGCCCGGGGTCGAGCTCGGGCCGATCACCAGGCATCCGATGGACTCCGGGCCGGTGATCGCGCGAGGGACCTCGCTGCATCCGGCGGTGTTCGAGCGGCTCTACGAGGCCGCCGAGGCCGAGAGCATCCCGTTCACGCTCGAGTCCCTGGGCAAGGGGACAGGGACGGACGCCGATGCAATCCACTTCAGCCGGGCTGGGGTGGCCACGGGCCTCGTCTCGGTTCCCTGCCGCTACATGCACTCCCCGGTCGAAATGGTCTCGGTGGCGGACATCGACGCCGCCGCCCGCCTGATCGCCGCGTTCGCCCGGCGGCTCGAGCCGGACGCTTCGTTCGATCGCTGAGAGGAGCGCAGGCCGCGGGATGCTGCTGCTGTTCGACATCGACGGCACGCTCCTGACCGGCGCCACCCGAGCGCACAGCGAGGCATTGGACAGGGCGATCCGCGAGGTGCACCGGGTCGATCCGGCGGGGATTCGCACGCAGATCGCCCCGGCCGGCCGGACCGACGGCGAAATCGCGCGGCTGATCCTGCTCGACCTCGGCGTGTCCGCCCGGCGGATCGACGAGCTGACCGGCGACGTGCAGGAGGCGTGCTGCCGCATCTACGCCCAGATCTGCCCTCCGGACCTGAGCGACCACGTCGTCACGGGCATGCCGGACCTGCTCGCCTGGCTGATCGCGCGCGACGGCGTGAGGCTCGGCCTGCTGACCGGCAACTACGAGCCGATCGGGCGGCTGAAGCTCAGACGCGCCGGCATCGGGAAATGGTTCGCCTCGGCCCCCGGCGCGTTCGGCTCGGACTCCGAGGACCGCGCCGCGCTGCCGGCGATCGCCCGCAGGCGCGCCGGCCATGTCCCGCGCGAGGCGACCATCGTGATCGGCGACACCCCGCGCGACATCGCCTGTGCGCGGGCTGACGGTGTGCGCTGCGTGGCCGTGACCACCGGTCAGTACGGGGCCGATGAGCTGTCCGGAGCCGACGCGGTGGCGCGCGACGCGACCGAGCTTCGCGACGTGCTCGAGGCGATCCACTCGTCGGCGTCGTAGCGCAGCAGGGCCGGAAACGCCGCGACCACGGCGGCCACGCCGAACACGCACAACACCCCGCCGGAGACGACGGCAAAGCGCACGCCGGCCGCGCCGGCCACCGCACCCGACTCGATGTCCCCCAGCCGAGGACCGCCGCTGACCACGAGGGAGAACACCGACGACATCCGGCCGCGCATGTGCTCCTGGGTGACCGTCTGGTTGATCGTGGTCCGGCACACCGCGCTGATCGAGTCCGCCGCGCCGGCGAGCGCGAACAGGACGGCCGCCAACCACAGCGATCCGGCCAGTCCGGCCAGTGCCACCGCGACTCCCCATGCGATCACCGCGACCACCACCACGCGCCCCAGCCGTGACACGTGGCGCAGCCATCCGGTGGTTAGCGCCGCCACCGTGGCGCCGGCAGCGACGGCCGAGTAGAGCGCGCCGGTCCCCGCCGCGCCCGCGTGAAAGACGCTGACCGAGAGGACCGCGAACAGCGCCCGGGGCATCCCGAAGACCATCGCGGCGAGGTCGATCGCGAACGAGCCGAGCAGCGCCTGGTTGCTCCGGACGTAGCGGAGCCCTTCGGCGATCGAACTCCGCAGACGCTCGTGCGGGCCGACCTGGACCGGCGGCTGTGGCGCTATCCCGAGCACGGCCAGCACCATCGCCGCACAGCTCACCGCGTCGATCGCGTACGCCCACTGCAGTCCGAGCGCGCCGATCAGGATCCCACCGAAGGCCGGCCCGACCACCATCGTGAGCGTGCTCAGCCCGTACTCGAGCGCGATCGCGCTGCGCAGCTGCTCGGGCTCGACCAGTCGCGGCACGATCGCCGAGACGGTCACGCTTTGGAGCGCGGTGAATGCGGCGAGCAGCGCGGCCAGCCCGTAGAGCACGCCCAGCGGGGGATGCCCGAGCCAGGCCGCGACCGCGAGCCCCGCCGCGGTCGCCACCAGGCCCATCTGATCGAGCAGCAACAGCCTGCGGCGGTCGATCCGATCAGCGGCCGCCCCGCCGAGCAGCGCGGCCGCGACCAGTGGGGCGAGCTCGACCGAGCCGAGCAGCCCGACCAGCAGGGCCGAGTGCGTCTGCACGTAGACCTGGTAGGGCAGCGCGACCAGCGTGGCCTGCGCGCCGAGGCCGGACACGAAGCTCCCGAGCACGACCAGCCGCAGGTCGCGGCTCTCGCGCAGCGGCGCGAGGTCGGGCCTCAGGTTGGGCAGACGCAAGCGAGCGGCGGCTAGGGCTTCGGCGTCGGGAACTGGGTGCGCATCAGCAGGTCCCACACCCGATCGGGCATCAGGCGCCGCTGGCCGATCATCACCCGGGCGCTCGCGGTGACCGGATAACGGGTCTTTGGACGGGCGGATTTCAGCGCCGCTGAGATCGTCTCGGCGACCGCCTCCGGACCGGCGCCGAGCTTGGCCAGTGGTCCGCGGTACACCTCGTCGGTGGCCTTCGCGACGGCCTGGTTGAAGGTGGCGTACGGCCCATCGGGCCCCACCGATGCCGACGCGGCTGCCGTCTCGCCGAAGTTGGTGACGATCAGGCCGGGCTCGACGACGATCACCTTCACGCCGAAACCGCGCACCTCGAAGCGCAGCGCGTCGGAGATGGCCTCGACCGAGTACTTGGTCGCGTGGTACAGGCCGCCGCCCGGAAAGGTCAGCCGGCCGCCCATGCTCGAGAGGTTGACGATCCGTCCCCAGCCCTGGGCGCGCATCCCGGGCAGCACGAGCTGGCACATCCGGATCAGGCCGAAAACGTTGGTCTCGAACTGCCGGCGCACCTGATCCATCGCCACCGACTCGACCGCGCCCGATTGGCTGTAGCCGGCGTTGTTGATGAGCACGCCCACCGCGCCCTCGGCCTCGGTCACCGCGCCCACCGCGACGGTCATCGAGGTCTCGTCGGTGACATCGAGGGCGAGCGTCCGGCAGCCGGCACGTTCGAGATCGCTGAGCGTCTCGGGCCTGCGCGCGGTGGCGTAAACCGTCCACCCCTCGCGGGCCAGGAGCTCCGCGGTGGCGTGGCCGATCCCGCTCGAGCAGCCGGTGATCAGGACGGCCTTGGACGGCACGGCCGGGAGCCTATCCGCGAACGAGCTTCTTGTACGTGATCCGGTGGGGGCGATCCGCGTCAGCCCCGAGCTGCTCGTGCCGGAAGCTCTCGTAGGCCTCGAAGTTGCCCTCGAACCAACGCACCTCCGAGTCTCCTTCGAAGGCCAGCACGTGCGTGGCGATGCGGTCGAGGAACCAGCGGTCGTGGGAGACCACCACGGCGCAGCCGGCGAAGGTGAGCAGCGCCTCCTCGAGCGCGCGCAGCGTGTCGACGTCGAGGTCGTTGGTCGGCTCGTCGAGCAACAGGAGGTTGCCGCCGGTGCGCAGCAGCTTGGCCAGGTGCAGGCGGTTGCGCTCGCCGCCCGAGAGCTTGGCCACCTTCTTCTGCTGATCGGACCCCTTGAAGTTGAAGCCGGCCACGTAGGCGCGGCTGTTCACGGTGCGGTCGCCCAGGGAGATCTGGTCCTGCTTGCCCGAGATCTCCTCCCAGACCGTCTTGTCGGGATCGAGCGCGTCGCGCGACTGGTCGACGTAGGCCAGCTCGACCGTGTCCCCGAGACGGAGCGCGCCGGCGTCCGGCTGCTCCTGGCCGGTGATCATGCGCAGCAGCGTGGTCTTGCCGGCCCCGTTGGGGCCGATCACCCCGACGATCCCGCCGGGTGGGAGGTTGAACGACAGATCGTCGATCAGCAGGCGATCGCCGTAGGACTTGCGCAGCCCCTCGGCCTCGACGACGACGCCACCGAGCCGCGGCCCGGCCGGGATGTGGATCTGGACCTGGTCGAGCTTGACGTTACGGTCCTGGGCCAGCAGTGACTCGTAGGCGTTCAGGCGAGCCTTGGGCTTGTTCCGCCGCGCGCTGGCGTTCAGGCGCACCCACTCGAGCTCCTGCTCGATCGTGCGCTTGCGGGTGCTCTCCTGCTTCTCCTCCTGTTGCAGGCGCGCGCGCTTCTGCTCGAGCCACCCGGAGTAGTTGCCCTGGTAGGGGATGCCGCGGCCGCGGTCGAGCTCGAGGATCCAGCCGGCCACGTTGTCCAGGAAGTAGCGATCGTGGGTGATCGCCACGACGGTTCCCTTGTAGTCGTGAAGGTGGCGCTCGAGCCAGGCCACCGACTCGGCGTCGAGGTGGTTGGTCGGCTCGTCGAGGAGCAGCAGGTCGGGCTGCCTGAGCAGAAGCCGGGCCAGCGCGACGCGCCTTCTCTCGCCGCCGGACAGGGTGCTCACATCGGCGTCCGGGGGCGGGGTCCGCAACGCGTCCATGGCGATCTCGAGCGTGGTGTCGAGGTTCCAGCCGTCGACCGCGTCGATCTGCTCCTGGACGCGTGAGAACTCCTCAGCGGTTTCGTCCGAGTAGTTCATCGAGAGCTCGTTGAAGCGGTCGAGCAGGGCCTTGGTCTCGGCGACGCCCTCCTCGATGTTCTCGCGCACGTTCTTGGTCTCGTCGAGGTGGGGCTCCTGCTGAAGCAGGCCGACGGTGGCGCCGGGGGCGAGCTGGGCCTGGCCGTCAAACTCGGTGTCGAGGCCGGCCATGATCCGTAGCAGTGTCGACTTGCCGGCGCCGTTGTAGCCGATCACGCCGATCTTGGCCCCGGGCAGGAACGACAGCGAGATGTCGGTCAGGACCTGACGGTCGGGCGGGTAGCGGCGCGAGAGCTTGTAGGTGGTGAAGATGTATTGGGTCGACATGTCGTGGTCTCAGAGGATAGGAGGGCGCCGATGCGCGCTGCTGCCGCGGGGTTCGCGCTCGTCGCGGTCGCCTGCATGACCGTGGCGATCGTCGGCATGGTCACCGGGCGTCCCGGCGACCGCGCCGGCTGGCTGATCCGCGCGCTCGCGGTGGTGTGCTTCGCGACCGCCGTGGTGCTGAACATCGCCGCGCATTAATCTTGTGCTCTCAACGAGAACCAAGGAGAACGAGCATGGCGAAGGTCGTGTACACGGCAGAGGCGACGGTCACCGGCGGGCGCGAGCAGGGTCACGGCAAGACCACCGACGGCGAGCTGGATGTGCAGCTTCGCCCACCCAACGAGGGCGGCGGCACCAACCCGGAGCAGCTGTTCGCGGTCGGCTACGCGGCGTGCTTCGAGGGTGCGCTCGGCGTGGCGGCGCGGCGCGCGAAGGCCGAGGTCGGCGACGCCTCGATCGACAGCAAGGTCAGCCTGATCACCACCGAGGACCGCGGGTTCAACGTCGCGGTGCAACTCGACGTCTCGCTGCCCCAGGTGAAGGACGCCGAGGAGGCCAAGCAGATCGTCGCTGCGGCGCACGAGATCTGCCCCTATTCGAACGCCACGCGCGGGAACGTAGAGGTCACGCTGACCGCGAACGGTCAGGCCGTCTAGTTCTCGGGCTGCCAGCCGCTGAGCACCCACTGGCCGGGTCGCTGCTCGGTCACGGTGGCGAGCGCGACGTGCCAGGCCGGTCTGAGTCCCTGATAGGCGGTGGTGTTGGTCGCGCTCGTGGACTCGAGCGTGACCACGAGGTACTGATCGGGCTGCGCGGGCAGCGGCGCCACCGCCTCGACCGTGCCCTGGTTGGCGATCCCGCCGCGCTGGAGCTCGTAGTCATCGGCCGTCTCCGCGGCGGCCAGGGTCATGGCCGAGCGGGCCTGCCCGACGCTTCGCGCGGCCAGCGACGCCATGTCGCGGGCCACCGAGGCGGCGGTCCAGTTGATGTACGCCGTCGCGAAGGCGCGCACGGCTTGTGCGGCGGTGTTCGCGGGATGCGCCGCGGTCTGCGCCGGCGGCGGTGGCGAGGGGTACTCGTGGGTGGCCTCGGCCTGGGCCAGCTTGGATGGAGCGGTCCTGGCTTTATGAGGAGTGGCGCCGCAGCCGGCCGGGACGAGAGCGCACGCCGCGATCAGGGCTATGCGGCGCACGACGATCACAGCCCCGCCGGGTGGCGCGCGACGAACCCGGCCGAGCTCCGGATCAGCGGATGCCAGCCGATCCCGGTGCTGCCGTCATCGGAACCGGCGGCGTTGTGGGTGTCCCAGCGGAGCCCGGCCACGTACATGAACACGTGGTCGGCGTTGGCGTACAGCGTGACCCAGCGGCCGGGGCCGGGCTCGCCGAAGGACTCGAGCGTGCCCGACGCGGCGTCGTAGGTCACCGGGAGCAGCCGCGCGCCGTACAGGAGGTGCTCGACGCTGCTCGAGCAGTCGTAGGTGGAGCCGATCTCGGACAGGGGCAGACCGTGGCTTCCGCCCACGGTGTACGGCTTGCCGACGATCTGGTTCCCGGCCGCGATGATCTGGGCGATGGCGGGGGGCGCGCCGGCCGGCGCGGCGGCGAGCCCGCCCGACAGCAGCTGGGCGTGCTCGCCGCCGGTCATCGGCACGCCTTCGACGCTCGCCGGCGCGCACGCCCCGGGATCCTGGGCGGCCGGGTTGGGCGCGATCAGGCTGTCCGCGGTCCCGGCCGCCTGGCCGAGCAGGTTGCCCGTGCCGGCGGCGGGTGGCCGGGAAACCTGCACGGGCCCTGACCACAGCCCGTCCTCGTAGGGGATCCCGAGTCCTCCGGCCAGCTGCCACCACAGGTCGAGCACCCGGGGCAGGCCGTCGATCGGGCCGCCGCCGAGCCCGATGTCGCGCTTGTAGGCGATCGCCGAGCGCTGGCCCCAGGTGATGCGCAGCGGCGTCAGGTAGGGCAGACCGCCCATCGCGGTGGCGGTGGCAAACGTCATCCCGCCGAGCTCGGCGTAGCTGTCGGGGAAGTCGAGCAGGTTGGCGCCCGAGGAGCCGAGCACGCCGCTGCTCGGGTCGCCGGGGCCGCCGTACTCCGTGGCGCCGACGAGCTGACCGGTCCCGGGCGGGCCGAGCACGATCCCGCCGCCTGGCCCGCCGGGCGCGGTGCCCGCGGCGAGGCTGCCCGCGGGCGATCCGCACTGCCCTCCCGCTCCGCCGAACACGCTGGTCAGCAGCGCGAGGACCGCCGCACCGAGGCCCACGGCGAAGAACGCGCCGACGCCTCCCAGCAAGAGGACTCCGCCACCGCGTTTCGGTTTGGCTCGTCCGCTGGTCCGCATGTCGCCAGATTAGGCCCTTTGAGTCTCAATGAGTATGAATGAGACTAATTTGTTGCAGGTCGGCTCCCGATCGGACCGATTGCTGCACCCGAGGCTTGGCGGCGCCGCTAACTTAGACTCCTCATGCCTCGCATCCTCGACGTCGAGCAGGCCATCCTCCTGCTGGAGCTCGAACCGCCCTTCGATCAGCGGGCCGTCCAGCTTGCCCGGCGCCGGATGGCCAAGCGCTGGCACCCGGACATCGCGCCCCCGGGCCGCCAGCACGAGCATCAGCGCCACCTGCAGGCGATCAACGAGGCGGCCGACCAGCTCGAGCAGCTGGCCGAGACCTCACGCGGCGGGCGGGTGACCCGCAACGCGGTCAAGGTGTCGGCCGCGGCGGCGCGCAAGGCGCGCGAGGACGAGGGCCGCCGGGCCTACGAAGCCGAGCAGCGCGCCCGGGCGGCGGCCGCGGACCGTGCCAAGCACGACCCCTTCGGCTCGCGGGTCCCCGACCACTCGGTCGTGCACCGCTACGCCCGCTGCGTGTCCTATCCCGAATGGGGCGTCGGCACGGTGACCGGGATCTACTTCTCGGGCGACGGGGACGACGTCCAGCAGTGGGCCCGGGCGAAGTTCTCGATCGGCATCCGCACCGTGCCGGCGGGCTCACTCCAGTTCGTCGACTTCTCCAAGCCCGACCACGCCGCCGACCGGGTGCAGCGCTTCATGACCGCGGCCCAGCACGCCCTGGCCGAGGGCGACGCCAAGCTGGCCGCCCAGCGCCTCGTCTATGCCCGGGACGCGGACCCGATGAACCCGGTCGTGCTCAGGCTGCTCACCAGCGCCTTCTGGCAGGCCGGCAACCTTCCGGCCGCGGCCCGCGCAGTACGCGACTGGGCGCGGGCGGAGACCGATCGCCCCACCCCCGAGCGCTTCGCGGCTCGGATCTACGAGGACATGGGCGCGATCGACCTGGCCGCCGAGGCGGCCGAGCGCGCGGCGAACCGGGCGCCTGCCGACGCCTCCTCCTGGGAGCGTCTCGGGCGGCTGCGCCTGCGCATGATGGACCGCGCCGCCGCGATCTCCGCGCTCGAGCGGGCCAGGCTCGTCGGCCCGACGCTCGAGGGCCTGCTGTCGCTCGCGCTCGCCTACCACCTGGCCGGGGACGTCGGGGCCGAGGTGTCAACGGCCGAGTCGGCCACCCGCCTGGAGCCGGACTCCCAGAGCGCCTGGAACGCCTACGCCCACGCGCTGGCGCGCACCGACCGGGTGAGTGAATGCATCGAGGCCTGCCACCGGGCGCTGGAACTGGGCGAGAACGCCGAGGTCGCCGACCTGCTCGAGCGCGTCCAGGCCGCCCAGCCCCGCTCTCTGTCCGAGCGCACCGCCGCGTAGAGCTCAACCATCGCGCTGTAGAGCCTCGAGCCCGCCGCGCAGGAACTCGAGCACCTGGTCGAGGATCGCCATCCCTTCACCAGGAGGCAGCGGCTCCCCCGCCGCCTCGGCAGCGAAGATGCGATCGCTCACCGAGGTGAACGCGGTTGCCATCGAGGCAGCGATCAGCAGAGACCGTATATCGCCGGGCTCGGCGCCCAGGTCCTGGGCGATCGATTCCGCGAGCATCGGCTCGAGCTGGGCGTGACGGCCGCGCATCTTCACCTGCAGGTCGGGGTTGGCGGCGATCACCTGCTTGCGCAGCTTGGCCTCTTCGTCGGGATGCTCGACCGAGGAGAGAAACCCGCGGATCGCGTCGACCGTGGTGCTGCCCGCCGGCCGCTCATCGAGCCGCCGCTTGAGCGCGGTCAGGTAACCGTTCTCCTCGCACAGGAGGATGTCCTCCTTGCTTTCGAAGTAGGCGAAGATCGTGCGCGGCGCGACGTTCGCCGCGTTGGCGATGTCCGCGAGGGTCGTCTCGTCATAGCCACGCTCGGCGAAGAGCCGTAACGCGGCGCGCGCGATCGTCTCCCGGGTTTGCTGCTTCTTGCGCTCCCGCAGACCGAGGTTGGCCGCCGGCGTGTCCAGTGAGCTCATTTGGACGAGAAGTCTATCATCGAACTTGCACAGGTAGAAATTTTGCAACGACTGTTGACTTTCGCGTCCGGCCTGGCTATAACTGCAGCGAGTGCAAAATTGCTATCGATGAAAGCTGGGGCTGAAAGTGGTCAGAATCGCTCGCTGGACAATGGCGCACAGGCGGACCGTCGTGGTCGCCTGGATCGTCGCCGCAATCGGGATTTTCGTCGTCTCGAACGCGGTGGGAAAGAAGACGGCGAGCAGCTTCACGCTCCCGGGAACGAACTCGCAGCAGGCCGTGGATCTGCTCCAGTCGCGGTTTCCCGCGCAGGCCGGGGACGCCGATCAGATCGTGTTCCACGCGAAGGCCGGCAGGCTGACCGACCGCGCGGATCGTGCGGCGGTCGCAGCCGCCGTGGCGCGGGTGGCGGGCCTGCCGCACGTCACGAGCGTGACGAGCCCGTTCGCAGCCGGTCAGCACGCGATCTCCCGTGACGGGACGATCGGCTTCGCCACCGTGAACTTCGATCAGCGCGCCAACGCGCTCCCGAAGGCGGCGGTCGACCGCGTCATCAGCGCCGCGCAGTCCGCGCGCTCGGCCAGGCTCGACGTCGAGCTCGGGGGTCAGGCGATCGAGCAGGCCCAGCAGGCGCCGCTCGGGTTCGCCACGGTCGTCGGCATCGCCGCCGCGATCGTGATTCTGCTGATCAGCTTCGGATCGTTCAGCGCGATGGTGCTGCCGATCGCCACCGCGCTGCTCGGCCTGGTGGCCGGGCTCGGAGTGATCAATCTGGCCAGCCATGTCGTCGACATGCCGAGCTTCGCCTCCGAGCTGGCGCTGATGATCGGGCTGGGCGTCGGCGTCGACTATGCGCTGTTCATCGTGAGCCGCTTTCGCGAGGACTTCCGATACAACGGCGGCGAGGTGCCACGGGCGATCGAGGCAGCGATCAACACCTCCGGCCGGGCCGTGCTGTTTGCCGGCGCCACCGTGGTGATCGCGCTGCTCGGGATGTTGGCGCTCGGCGTCAGCCTGCTGAGCGGCGCCGCGGTCGCCGCAGCGATCGCTGTGGTCCTGGTTCTGGCCGCTTCGCTCACCATGCTGCCGGCGCTGCTCACCCCGGTCGGGCCGCGGATCGCCAGGCCTCGCCGGAGCGGAGGCCCCGCGGGCGCGGAGGACTCGAGGCCCGGTTTCTGGCTTCGCTGGGTGCAGCGCGTGCAGCGCCGCCCCGCCTTGACCGCGATCGCGGCAACCGCGGTGATGCTCGCGCTCGCCGCGCCTGCACTCGGACTCCGGCTGGCCTCGAGCGACGCCGGCAACGATCCCGCCGGCCAGACGACGCGCAAGGCCTACGATCTGCTCGCCAAGGGCTTCGGCCCCGGCGTCAACGGGCCGCTCCAGCTGGCCGTGGCTCTCCCCCGGCCGCACGACTCGGCCGCGCTCGGCGAGCTGACCGGCGCGCTCAGCCGCACTCCAGGGATCGCCTCGGTGGCGCCGCCGCGGCTCAACGCCACGGGTACCACGGCCGCCGTGGTGGCCTACCCGGCGACCTCGCCGCAGAGCGCCCAGACCTCAAGTCTGGTCACGCGGATCCGCGATTCCGTGATCCCGCCGATCGAGCGGAGCACGGCGAGCCGCGTCTACGTGGGCGGCGCCACCGCCGCGCAGGTCGACTTCTCTCACGTCCTCTCGAGCAAGCTGCCGCTGTTCGTCGGGATCGTGATCGCCCTGGCCGCCGTCCTGTTACTGATCGTGTTCCGGTCGCTGGTGATCCCAGTGCAGGCCGCGCTGATGAACCTGCTTTCGATCGGCGCCTCGCTCGGGATCGTCCAGGCGGTGTTCGAGCGCGGATGGCTCGGTGGGCTGTTCGGAGCCCAGGCCGGACCGATCGACGCGTTCATCCCGGTGTTCGCGTTCGCGATCGTCTTCGGGCTGTCGATGGACTACGAGGTATTCCTCATCTCGCGCGTGCACGAGGAGTGGCAGGCGCGCGGCGACGCCCGCGCGGCGATCAAGGAGGGCCTGGCCCGCACGGGCCGGGTCATCACGGCCGCCGCCGCGGTGATGGTCGCGGTGTTCGGTGCGTTCGCGATCAGCGGGGACCGCGTGCTGGCGATGTTCGGCCTGGCGATGGCGAGCGCGGTCTTCCTCGATGCGCTCGTGGTCCGGATGCTCCTGCTCCCCGCGGTCCTCCATCTGCTCGGGCGGACCACGTGGACGCTGCCGCGCTGGCTCGACCGACGGCTTCCGCGCGTCGCCATCGAGCCCGAGCCCGAGCCCGCCCCCGCCTTCTGAACCTCTTACCCGCCCGAACTACGATCAGTTCAGATGAATTCGATTGGAGCCACATGAACGCGCTTCGAATGATGATCAGGCCGATCCGGCACGGCTGGTCCGTCCAGCTGACCGACGGCCGGGAGCTGGCCCGCTTCCTCGGGCCGTGCGCGAGGCAGCGGGCGGTTCGCTACCTGCGCCGCGCCGCCGAGGGACTGGGCAAGGCCGGCGCGGCGGGCGCCGCCGGCGCGCTCTGATCGACCGTTTACGCCAGGGAGCCTTCGCGCCCGCATACCGGGCACGACTCCCCGGCGGCCAGCGGGCGCCCACCGCACCCCGGGCAGTTCTCGACTGACTCGAGCACGCCGAGGAGCTCGCCGACGCGGCAGACCAGGAGCCGCTCCTCCTCGACCTCGATCCAGGCGCCGGCCGACGCCGGGAACACCACGTGATCGCCGGGCCGGACGGGCATCGCGATGCCGACGTGATCCCACCAGTCGAGCCCGGGGCCGACCGCGAGCACGATGCCGTGCTGGGGCGGGGGCTCCTCGGAGCCGGGCGGCACGATGAGTCCGGAGCGGCGGACCCGATCGGGGTCGAGCTCCTTGATCACCACGCGATCGAAGAGGGGGCGAAGTTGCTGGCGCATAGGCGAAACGTCCGCATCTGATCATAGGGTGGGGCGCCGATGCGGTTGATCGTCGCTCGCTGTGAGGTCCGCTACCGCGGACGCCTGAACGCCCTCCTGCCCGAGGCGTTGCGCCTGATCATCGTCAAGGCCGACGGGTCCGTGCTGGTCCACGCCGACGCCGGCGGCTACAAGCCGCTCAATTGGATGACGCCGCCGACGGTGATCGAGGAGTCGCCGGAGCAGATCGTGGTGCGCAAGCGAGCGCAAGCCGATGGCGACCGGCTCGAGATCGACATCGCCGAGGTGCTCTCGGACGTCGCCCACGACATGGGGTCCCCCGACCCGGACGCGGCGCTGACCAAGGACGGCGTCGAGGCGCACCTGCAGGAGCTGCTGGCCGAGCAGCCGGGATGGTGCGGCGAGGGCCTTCGCCTGGTCCGGCGCGAATGGCCGACCGACATCGGCCCGGTCGACCTGATGTGCCGCGACTGCGACGACGAGTGGGTGGCGGTCGAGATCAAGCGGGTGGCCGGTATCGAAGCGGTCGAACAGCTCAGCCGCTATCTGGAGCGAATCCGGCTCGACCCGGCCTTCGCGTCATGCCGCGGCGTCCTGGCCGCCCAAACGATCAAACCGCAGGCCTGCGTGCTGGCCGCGGCCCGGGGCATCGACTGCGTGGAGGTGGATCTGGCCGTGCTGCGCGGCGAGCGCGAGCCGGATTTGCGATTGTTCGCGGCGTGAGCGGCGAACACGACCCGACGCCCGTGCTGAGAGAGCGGCGCGGGCGCATCCTCCTGATCACGATCAACCGACCCGATCAGCGAAACGCGGTCAACGCCGCGGTCGCGCAGGGGATCGCCGCCGCGCTGGACGAGCTCGACGCCGACGCGGCGCTGAGCGTGGGCGTGCTCACCGGCGCGGGCAAGGGCTTCTGCGCCGGCATGGACCTGAAGGCGTTCGTGGCCGGCGAGCGGCCGCACGTCGAGGGCCGGGGGTTCGCCGGGATCACCCAGCGCTCGGCCGAGAAGCCGCTGATCGCGGCGATCGAGGGGTTTGCCGTGGCCGGCGGGCTCGAGGTGGCGCTGGCCTGCGATCTGATCGTGGCCGCTCGCGGCGCGCGCCTCGGCGTACCCGAGGTCAAACGCTCGCTGGTTGCCGCCGGCGGCGCGCTGCTCCGGCTCCCGCGGGCGCTGCCCCGCAACGTGGCCAACGAGCTCGCCCTGACCGGCGATCCGATCGAGGCCGAAAGGGCCCACGAGCTCGGGCTGGTCAACCGCCTGGCCGAGCCCGGGCAGGCGCTCGGCGCCGCGTTGGAGCTGGCCGAGACGATCGCCGCGAACGGGCCGCTGGCGCTGGCCGCGACCAAGCGCATCCTGGTCGAGGCGGTCGACTGGCCGGACTCCGAGTTCTTCGCGCGGCAGGGGCCGATCTACGAGCCGGTGTTCAACTCCGAGGACGCCCGCGAGGGCGCCACCGCGTTCGCCGAGCGCCGCGACCCGGTCTGGAAGGGCCGCTAGCGCTCAAGCTTCGCCCGCGACGAGCCATAGCGGATCGGCCGATGGCGCTGGAGCCACGTATTTGTCAGGTAGATCGCCATCGGCCAAGGCCAGCGGGGCCGCTAGCGCTCGCCCCAGAGGGTGGCCACCACCGACCGCGACCCGCCGCGGTCGCGGTGCTCGCACAGGTAGATCCCCTGCCAGGTCCCGAGGGCCAGCCGGCCCCGCGCCACCGGAAGGGTCAGCGACGGCCCGAGCAGCGAGGCCTTGATGTGCGCCGGCATGTCGTCGGCTCCCTCGAGGGTGTGCGTCCAGTACGGGGCGTCCTCGGGGACGGCGGCGTTGAAGTAGGACTCGAAGTCGCGGCGCACATCCGGCGAGGCGTTCTCGTTGAGCGCGAGCGAGGCCGAGGTGTGCTGGATCAGCAGGTGCAGCAGCCCTACGGAAACCTCTCTCAGCTCGGGCAGCGCACCCAGGACCTCGCGGGTCACCAGATGGAACCCGCGTGGCCTCGCCTCGAGCCCTATCTCGCGCTGCACCCACATCATGCTTCGGGGAGCCGCGCTACCCGCAGATCGACCCGCGAACCGCGGAACGGGACTCCCTCCGCCTCGAGCCGCGTGCGCTGTCGCTCGCCCTTGGCCAGCGTTCCGTCGGCGCGGACCACCCGGTGCCAGGGCAGGCTGGGGTCATCGCACTCGTGGAGCACGGCGCCGGCCACCCGGGGAGCTCCGGGCGAGACGTCACCGTAGGTCCGCACGAAACCGACCGGGATCGCGCGCACCCGCGCGAGGATCTGCCGACGGCGGTCGGAGGGCACGCGCTGAGCATATGGCCGACCCGCCTTGATATCGTGGCCGGCGCCGAGTTTTCCGCCAATTGGAGCGGGAAAGCGGGGGACCCAAGTTCCCTGGGGCGAATCGCGGTCTGATGACCGAGTAGCGCAGCCGCCGCGCGAGCCCGACAGCTAACCCCGTAGGCAACGAATATGAGCTTTGGAAGGCGCACGATTCCTCGACCGCTGGTCGCCTGCGCGGCCACGGTCCTCGTCGCCCTCGCACTCGTCGCGCTGCCGGTCAAATCGGGCGCCGATCCCAGCCTCGGCCAGCTCAATTCCCAGCTGGGTGCCGAGCAGTCGCGCCAGCACAGTCTGTCGGCCAGCATCAGCAGCCTGTCGGGCCTGATCAGCTCGCTGAGCTCTCAGATCGCGCTGGTCGAGTCGCGCGAGGCGGCGGTGCGGACCGACCTGGCCCATGACCGGGCGCAGCTCGCGGCGGTGCAGAGCGCGCTGACCCGCGAGCAGCGGCTGCTCGCCCTTCTCCGGGCGCGACTCGCCCGCGCGCGCATGCTCCTCGGCCGGCAGCTCCTGACCAACTACGAGCAGGCCAAGCCGAACCTGGTCTCGGTCGTGCTCGAAGCAAACGGCTTCAAGGACCTCCTCGACCGCCTCACCTTCCTGCGCGACGCACAGCAACAGCAGCAGGCGATCATCACGATCACTCGCGAGGCCAAGGCACGCGCCGACGCCGCCGCCGCGCACCTAGCCGCGCTGCAGGCCAACGATCGAGAGATCACCTACGCCACCGCGCAGCGCGTGCGCGCGCTGGCCGGGATGAACCTGCTCCTGCACTCCAAGCAGTCCGCGCTGGCCCAGGCCCGCTCGGTTCAGCAGAACGCGCTGGCGGCCAGCCAGGCGCGGGGGAGCCATCTCCAGGCCGAGATCAGCCACATCGAAGCCGAGCAGGCCGCAGCCGCCGCGGCGGCGGCGGCGGCGGCGCAGCAACAGTCCAGCGCGGGCGGAACCCCGACCCCCGTCGGTCCGACCTACGGTGCCAGCGGCGGCTGGGCAATCCCCTACGCGATCGTTCTGTGCGAGTCCGGCGGCCAGAACCTGACGCCCAACAGCGCGGGCGCGTCCGGCTACTACCAGATCATGCCGGCCACCTGGAAGCTGTTCGGCGGCGCGGGCCCGGCGGCGTACCTCGCGAGCAAGGCGGAGCAGGACGCGGTGGCCAGCCGGATCTGGAACGGCGGCGCCGGCGCATCGAACTGGGTGTGCGCCGGCATCGTCGGGATCCACTGACGGTCGCCCGATCCAAGTCATAACCTGCGCGCGATGCCTCGCGCGCTCAGAGCCGCTCTGATCGCGGTGATCCTGATCGTGGCCCTCGTGCTGCGGTTGGGCGCGGTGCAGGGCACGAACGCCTCGTACCGTCCGAAGAACGACGCCGGCTCGTACCTGACGCTGGCCAGCCAGATTGCCCACACCGGCGACTACTCGCTGAGCCACGCCCCGGGGCGGGGCGCCGGCGGGACGCGTGGCCCAACCGCGTACTTCGCCCCCGGCTATCCCTACTTCCTGGCCGCGGTCGATCTGATCGACGGGCACACGGCCCGGCGGGCCGGCGTCATCCATCCCGCCCGGACCGCCCAGGCCGTGCTCGGCACGATCACGGTCGCGCTGATCGGGCTGGTCGCCTACGAGCTGTTCGGCGCCACCGCGGGGCTGATCGCGCTGATCCTGGCCGCCGTCTACCCGGTGGGGATCGAGCTCGCCGAGACCCTGGTGGCCGAGAACCTGCTGACCCCGCTGGTCCTCGCCGCGGTGTACTGCGGCCTGCGCGTCCGGCGGGCGGGTCGGGCGCCGACGGCCTATGGATGGGTGACCGGAGCCGGCGTGCTCACCGGGCTGGCCACGCTCACGCATGAGAACGGCGCGCTCATTCTGCTGCCGTTGATCGCGGGGGTATGGGCCGGCCGGCCGCGCTTCACGGTCCGCTCGCTGGCCGCCCCGGCGCTCCTGATCCTCACCACCGCCCTGACCATCCTGCCCTGGACGATCCGCAACGAGGTGGTCATGCATCGCTTCATTCCGGTCTCCGACGAGACTGGGATCACCCTGGTCGGAACCTACAACCCGGCCTCGGCGGCCTATCGCGTCGTCCCGTACAAGTGGCGGATCTTCTACGGCATCCCCGGCGAGCGGCCGCTCATCCGCGAGGCCAGCCACCTGACCGAGCCGCAGCTCGGCGACAAGCTTCAGCACCAGGCGCTGCACTACATCTCACAGCACCCGACCGCGCCGATCCTCGTGGCCTTCCACAACACGCTGCGGCTGTTCGAGCTCGAGGGGACGTTTGCCTGGCACGCATCGGCCGAGGCCATGTCGCTGCCGCCGAGCACCGCCTGGGTGGGCGTGGTCGGCTTCTGGATCATCTGCCTGCTCGCGCTCGCCGGCGTGTCCTCGCGTGCGGTGAGAGCCGCCCCCAAGTGGGTCTGGGTAGTCCCGTTCCTGCTCGCGCTGAGCGTCGTGCTGGTCAACGTGGAGACCCCGCGCTTCCGCGCGCCGGTCGACCCGTTCCTGGTCATCCTGGGCGCGGCGGCGCTGAGCGCCGCGGTAAACCGGATCGGAGCCCGGCTAGGAGACCGTGCGCCAGTCCGGAGTGAGCGTGGGGACGCGGTGGCGACTGGCCCGGGTCAGCTGGTCGAAATGGGCCAGCGCCTGGCCTGAGCCGAACGCCACGCAGGTCAGCGGCGACTCGGCCGAGTAGACCGGCATCCCCGTCTCCTCGCCGACCAGCTCCTCGAAGCCGCGCACCAGCGTGCCGCCGCCGGCGAGCAGGATGCCGTCCTTGGCGATATCGCTCGCCAGCTCCGGCGGCGTCTCCTCGAGCGTGTCACGGATCGCCCGCATGATCTCCCGGGCCGGCGCCATGATCGCGGCGCGGACCTCCTCGGAGTGCAGCTCGACCGCGGTGGGCAGCCCGGTGACCAGATGGCGGCCCCGCACCTCGACCGTCTCCTCGGGATGCAGCGGCGTGACCGACCCGATCTCGATCTTGATCCGCTCGGCCGTGCGCGAGCCGATGGCCAGCTGGTGCACGCCGCGCAGGTACGAGGTGATCGCCTCGTCCATCTCATAGCCCCCGACGCGGACCGAGCGCGACACGACGATCCCGCCGAGCGAGATCACTGCCATCTCGCTCGTGCCGCCGCCGACGTCGACGACCATCCGCCCCACCGGCTCGTCGATCTCCATGCCGGCGCCGATGGCGGCCGCGATCGGCTCCTCGATCAGGTGCACGCGCCGCGCGCCGGCGGCCAGCGAGGCCTCCTCGACGGCTCGCTTCTCGACCTCGGTCACCCCCGAGGGCGCGCACACGATGAGGCGCGGATGGGCCATCTTGCGGTCGAGCACCTTGCGGATGAAGTAGCGGAGCATCTGCTCGGTGACGTCGAAGTCGGCGATCACCCCGTGCCTGAGCGGCCGGGTGGCCGCGATCGTCGCCGGAGTGCGCCCGATCATCCGCTCGGCGTCCGAGCCGACCGCGTGGACCAGGCCCGTGTCGACGTCGGAGGCGACCACCGAGGGCTCGGACACCACAATGCCCCGCCCGCCCACGTACACGAGCGTGTTGGCGGTCCCGAGGTCGATCGCCATGTCGTGCACGCCGAAGGCGGGCGTCAGGTGGCGCCGGGAATTGTCTCTGCGCGATCCGTCTCTGCGGAAGCCCACGTGCCAAGGGTGCCACAGATGAGCTCGCCGGGCGAGAAGGTGCATTTACGAGCTGGATGGCGCGGTGGCGTGGCGGCGTCGCCTGAGGCGAGGCTGCGCGGAGAGTCCGGCGGCACTCGCGCTCAATCCATCTCGAACTATGCGCTGATCCCGGAAGCAAGAGCGCCGTGCCGCCGGACAGGCCGGCAGCCGAAGCTCAGCGTTCGCCCGGAAGCTTCCGGGGGTACTGCGAGACCGCTTCGCCGACGTTCAGCGCGGTCGTGATGATCCGGTTCTGCTCGGCCGCGTGCGCCACCGGATAGCCCTCGCCCGATGCCGCCCGCTCGGGCCGCCCGATGTAGCCGAACTTGAGGTGGTGGGGGAGGATCTGCATCAGGCGCGGCCCCATGTGGGCACGCGCGCCCATGTTCCGCGGCTCCTCCTGGGCCCACACGACCTCGACCAGGTTGGGATAGCTCTCGGCCAGGGCCAGGATCTCGGCCTGGGGGAACGGATAGAGCAGCTCGACCCGGCCGATCGCCACGCTCGGGCTCTCCATCCGCGCCTCATGGCCGGCCAGCTCGTAATAGAGCTTGCCCGTGCACAGGATCAGCCGCTTGACCTGCTCGCGGTCGTGCCCGCCGGGCTCGGCCAGCACCGGCTGGAAGCGGCCCTCGCAGAGCTCGTGCAGCGAGCTCGTGGCCTGAGGCAGGCGCAGCAGGCTCTTCGGCGTCATCACGACCAGCGGGCGCTGCTTGGCCACCCGGGCCTGCCGGCGCAGGAGGTGGAAGTATTGGGCCGGCGTGGTCGGGTTGGCCACGCGGATGTTGCCCTCGGCGGCGAGCTGGAGGAAGCGCTCGAGCCGGGCCGATGAGTGCTCGGGGCCCGACCCCTCGTAGCCGTGGGGGAGCAGCAGGGTCAGGCGGGAGGTCTGGCCCCACTTGGCCAGGCCCGAGACGATGAACTGGTCG